>CAYWIS010000315.1:0-4764 GCA_964458385.1 uncultured Pirellulaceae bacterium | reverse complement strand
AGGGGCCAACGGCGCACGTCGGCAGGCGAGTGGGCTGAGGGCAGTCTCAAAAGCTTGCGAGGCCAGTCGGGCGAAAGGAACAGCGTGGTGGCGCAGATCATGAACCAGGGGAACATCCCGATCCGGAACATAAGGGAGTTCATGACGTGAAACGCCACCGCCAGTATAAACGCCATGGCTCGTGTTCGTTTCCACAACAGCAACGGCACAACGAACAAGTCGAGGAGCAAGCCGCCCCAGCTAAACAAAATCGCCAACCAAAGCTCGCCAAAGATCGGCGCCACTGCACGAACGTTTTCCATCCTTCCCATCCACGTCTGCATGGGTTGGCCGGCAAGCCAATCGCCATTGAACTTCGCCAAACCTCCATAAAAGTAGGGAATGGCAATCTGCAAACGTAGCAGCCACAACGACCAGGAAGGCGCCCAAGAACGACGAAGAGCCGGGTTCAGCCAGGCATCGACAGACGCGGCTCCGTTCGCCGGAACCAGCGTCATAAGCAGGCTCACTAAACAGACTAGATAGAAGTGATTGAGATAAAACGCCCGTTCCATCAAGAACAGGTACGTAAAGGCCGCCGAAAACAAGAACGCTGCCAGGCGGTACCGCAGTCCAACCAAAACCATTCCCGCCAAGACAGCAAGAATGAAGAAATGGACATACATGCCCCATCCCGGCCAGGGGCGAGCCCATTCAAATCCCCAAAATGTGAAGTGGAACCGCGGCGCGATGTACAGTTCGTTAATCCAGTCGTGAACAAAGAACTGCCATATTTCGCCAAGCAACACGACGCCAAACGCAATCCGAAAGAAAACCAGACTGGCGATATCGACAGGCTCAAAACAACGATCCCACCAACGGCGCGGCGCCTCATGATCGCGCGGCGGAACCATCCCCGTTTGACGATGCCGCTTGCCCATCTCTTGCCAGTCTGCGCGCAAAAAAGTAGGGCGCGATTGCGCGCCCTTGGAAAGCTTCTTCATTCGCCAACGCCTCGGCCTACGGCGCCCCAAGCCGCACAGGGCAAGCCCTCCGAAGGTTCTCGGAGAGCCAAAGGCACAGCCGCGCCTGATAGCGTCCGCGTTCTTTTCCCGCCTTAGCCCTTGATTAGTTCAATTTCGAAGGTGTTGTTGCCTTTCTGGACTTCAACTTCCGCCTCCTTCGGCGTCAACCCGGCGTAGGGCGAGGGAGGCGCCTGCGAGTGTCCACCCGCCCCCGAGGATTCAACCGGTTCGGGCGCCGGCGGCGAATACAACACACGATGCCGGCCAATTACGGCGCCATCGTTCTCCGATTGGGTTCCTAGCACAAAGGTGCCATCCTGTTGCACCACGCCCGAAGCAGGCTGTCCCACTTTCAGTTCGTTGCCCGTGCTGATCGGGGCAAAGGTAATCGACCCACCGGTAACAGGCTGACCATCGTAGGTGACTTTGCCGCTCACAGGCGCCGTGGGGAAGTCGCCTGCGGAGCCACATCCAGAAAGCGCCACCGCACCGATTGCCAACACACATCCCAGGAGCGAAATCGCCCGCGCGCGAAAACTCCAAGTAGTCATAGTTAATCCTCATCGCAAGGGAATAAAGATTTCAGCCGGCCGGAAAGAATCTTACGTTCCTTCTGGCCGGCTGAAAATAACCCGTCGCCCATTGCTTACGGCAGGGTCACTACGTTGCCGTCGTCGCGCATGGCGAAGTTCCGATAAACGGTTGAATCAATTGTTTGAGGAAAGAAATGAACTGAACCATCAACAAATACGAATAGCGCGCCGCCAGGGTGATAGCTGCCGAAGCAGCCGTTCGACTCGGCGCCGGTCCTGCGGTTGAGAAAGTAGTTGACGTCGCAAATACGGGTATGCGACCAGTCGCCTTGACCGCAGCCGCCATCGTTATTTCCCCCGGCCCATGTGGGGAATGTATGATGGTCAAGCTTGGCGGGGTGAACATCTTGTGAAGGCCCGATCTCGCCCACGAGCAGAACATTGCTTGTTCCGTCCGTCGCGTCGGCCATGCGAACCACCCGGCTAATGTTGTTATTTTTAGCAATCAGCAACATTCCCGACTGCACACTGGCCGACGGATTGCCGCAGTCCCAAGCGGACGAGGACTGGTGGCCCATGTTGCCCACATAGTGGCTTGTGCCATAACCATCGTCATCTTTGTTCGGTATGGGATTCGACGGGCAAAGATAGGCCTCAATCACGTTTTTGTAGAGGTTAGCGCCTGCTGCGGTAACGCGTAATTGGTTGTAAGGCGCTTGATCCGAGTTCGATTTGAAGTCGCCTCCGGTGGGAAACAGCTTGGCGTTAGCGTCGGCGGCGGTAATAGCCGCGTTAATCTGATCGTATAACGGCTGTTGTTCAATAAAAGGCAAGATGTAGGTTCCCCACCCAACGAAATTTGTATCGTCGTTGTGCATGCCGGGGGGGGAATGCTTTGTAAGTATCGTGACCGTTCTCCAACCCCAAGCCCACTTGTTTGAGGTTATTCGTGCATTGCGAACGCCGGGCGGCTTCGCGCGCGGCCTGGACGGCCGGCAGAAGCAGCGCCACCAATATTCCAATGATTGCAATGACGACAAGCAACTCCACGAGTGTGAAGCCAGCCCACGCACGAGATTGACGCCTCTTCATTCCATGTTCCTAAAGAGAAAAAAAAGAAAACAGAGATAAATCGAACCTTATTAAGGTATATCGTGACGTGCAAGCTGTCAATTATCGCAAAAACGGGTTCGATAGCAATTGATCTTATGATCCTGTAAGTTGTGAACTGCTCAAGGCGTCCGTCTGTAACAGAAGATGCCGATCCCCGCAACGATCCCTGCGAAGCACGCCGCCAGCAACAACGAGAGGCAGTCCCGACATTCGCGCCACTACCGGAGGAGCCGAGCAGCTGAAAAGAAGTATGGCGGATTAAACCCATATGGCTGGGTGAGGTGGCGGCGGCGTTCTCAAATTTTCCTATAATTGTCACCGGCAAACGCACAAGAGCCGCGTGAGCCTGACGCGCATAGCCGCGTTCTGAGCGCACGGGGTCAACCGAACCTTCGCAGTTGTTTGCTTGCCGCTATCGTTCCGATGGGCGAGAATCAGGCCCGGGATCCCACCGCCTCAACCAAAATTTGGAGCAAAACTCGGATGAAAGCTGCATTTATTGAAGAGACGGGTCCTCCCGAACGCATTCAGTACGGGGACTTGCCCCAACCCGAACCGCAAGCCGGACAGGTGTTAGTGCGCGTCCGCGCCGTCTCGGTTAATCCGATCGACACCTACATTCGTGCGGGGGCCAATTACTGGCCGCTTCCCAAACCGTTTATTCTCGGCGCCGACCTGGCCGGGGTTGTCGAGGCCGTTGGCCCAGGGGTAACCCGCTTCCAACCAGGCGACCGGGTGTGGGGCACCAACCAAGGTCTTTTAGGTCGCCAAGGAACATTCGCCGAATATTGCGCGGTTGACGAACACTGGCTGTACCATACGCCCGAAAATGTGGATGACCAGACAGCCGCCGCCTGTGCACTGGTGGGCGTCACAGCCCATCTAGGACTGGTCCGCGCTGCGCGGATTCAGCCAGGAGAGAAAATCTTCGTTCGTGGCGGCACAGGCGGGGTCGGCTCCATGGTTGTGCAGATGGCGAAGGCCCTTGGCGCCCAAGTATTCACCACCGCCGGTTCCGACGATAAAGCCGCTCGGGCCCGAGAGCTTGGCGCCGACGCCGTTGTGAACTACAAGACGCAAGACGTGAGCGCCGCCGTCAAGGCATTCGCCCCCGAAGGGGTCAACGTGTTTTGGGAAACGCTGCGCGAACCCGACTTTGATGTGATGATCAGCTACTTAGCCGAACGCGGGCGCATCGTGCTAATGGCTGGTCGCGACGCACGCCCTCCGTTTCCTGTGGGACCGTTCTATGTGAAAGAATGCTCGATGTTCGGGGTCGTCATGTTCAAGGCCACCCCCGAGGAAATGCGTGTTTGCGCCGAGGACATGAACCGCTGGATGGCCGAAGGCAAACTGCGGGCGCAGATCAGCCGTGTTATGCCCCTGTCGGAAGCCGCCGAAGCGCATCGCTTGCAAGAATCGAACACCATTCACAAGAGCGGCGAATTGGCGGGAAAGATCGTGTTAACAGTCGATTAGAATTGCGAAGTTCAACGCCCCAGGTCGCGGCGGACTTTCTACCCGCCGCGACTGCAAACGTCGCCCATTACCGCATAAGCTTCGCGCCGGCCGCTTACGTCCCTTCAATTCCTGCGGCCGTCAGCTTGGACTGACCAAGTCCCAGAAGGTATTTGGGCCGAACAAACCTTTCGGGAAGTTCCACCTCGGAAAAGAACTCAAGGTTCGGCTTCTCATAAGCGGCGGCGGCTTCTTGGAGGCTTTTGCCCTTAGGCGCAATCAGCGCCGTGGGAAGTCCTGTATGTGCGCTGTGGCTCCAAACTTTCTCGCCGTCAATCACCACGTCTAAAGTGCTGATAAAAGTCTGAACCCGGATGGTCGTGGCCGGAGCGCCAAATCGCACTGTATCGCGGTACTCTCCTTCTTCGACTTCCCCCGCCGCTACCGACGCCACCAGACGCGCCGTCGCATTAGGATTCACCTTCCATTGATGCGAAGCGGCGATTTTTGCGAGCGCAGCGCGCGTCTTTTCGGCGTCGGCGCCGGTCAATTCGACCTGTAGCGCGACTTCCGCGCCCGGCGCTAAGCCAAACAACTGCGTGCGATCCAGCCCCGCCAGTGCTTGCTGCACAGCAGGGTGCGGTAACGATACGCAA
>CAYWIS010000314.1:0-4771 GCA_964458385.1 uncultured Pirellulaceae bacterium | reverse complement strand
ATTGGCCACGGGCCAGCACGCGGTCGCAGCCGGCTTGCTGCGCCGCTTCTAACCGTGACTCGTGTACGTGGGAGCCGAAGGCGATTACCGGCAGGACCAAGCCTTGCTCGTGCAGTCCCGCCATAACGGCAGCCGGATCGACGCCCGGCGTATCAAGGTCAAGAAGCACCAACGAGCAATTGTCGTCGGCGGCTTGTTGCAGCAGATCGTCCCGCGAGCTGACCACGCGCACTTCGCCTCCGACCGCCCTCGCAGTCGCCGTCACCCGCGAGCTAAAGAACAGATCCTTCGTCCAATAAAGCGCAAACATCGTGGAGTGGGATTGCAGGAGGGAAAGGCGGAAGTTGCGACTGTTTTCTACTCTCGCGTTGTAGGGCGAGCGGCGGTGCGCCCTACTCCTACACCGCGCCGGGGCCTTCGATGGTTTCGCCAATGCGAATGGTGCGCTCCACCGGGAGTACAAAGATTTTGCCGTCGCCAATTTCGCCGTGCGTGCCGGTGCGAGCGACTTGTTCGATCGTGTTCACGGTGCGTTCGAGAAAGTCATCGTTCACGACGATCTCCAGCGCGATCTTCCGCAACAGGTTCGTTTTGTACTCCAGGCCGCGGTACATGGCCGTTTGCCCGCGTTGCCGGCCGTAGCCTTGGGCGTCGCACACGGTCATGCGCTCCACGCCGACTTTGACCAGCGCGTCGCGCACGGCGTCGAGCTTGGTTGGTTGAATGATCGCCAGAACGAGTTTCACGGTACGTCTCCGTTGGAGCCAAGCCAGAAGAACGCACGACAGCATACCGCGCCGCCGCCTGCAAGGGCAGGTTCCTCACATAAACAACCCGCACCCAACTCGCTCGGACGGAAAGAATGCGACGGCGCCTTGCAACGCGGCTACTTCCGCGCAATCTTGTACTCTTCGAGCTTGCGGTAAAGCGTGGCCCGGCTGACGCCAAGCAACTCGGCCGCGGCGGGAACCTGGTTGCCGGTGCGCTTAAGCGCCTCGGTAATCAACCGCGGCTCCCATACGTCGAGTCGCAACGAATCCAACTCGTCGCCCGCGTCGCGCAGCCCCAAGTCATCGGGGGTGATTTGCTCACCCTCGGCCAGCACTACGGCGCTATCGATGACATTCCGCAGTTGCCGCACATTACCCGGCCAAGGATAGCCGAGGAGCTTCTTGCGCGCCGCGGGAGACAACCCTAGCCCGGGCCGACCATGCTGCCGGCGAAAATGATCCAGGAAGAACTCCAAGAGTCGTTCGATGTCTTCGCCGCGGTCGCGAAGCGGGGGAATGGTCAGTTCGAAGACGCTTAGGCGGTAATACAGGTCTTCGCGAAACTTCTTCTCGCGTACGAAGTCGCGTAAGTCGCGATTGGTGGCGGCGATGACGCGCACATCGACGCGAATTTCCTTGGAGGCGCCCACGGGCAGAAACGGATGCCCTTCCAGAATTCGCAGCAGCTTGGCTTGTCCTTCTAGAGTCAGCTCGCCCACCTCGTCCAGAAATAGCGTGCCCGAGTCGGCTTGCTGGAACAAACCTCGGTGATCGCTGTCGGCGCTGGTGAAGGCCCCTTTCACATGGCCGAAAAGCTGACTTTCCATCAGCTCCGATGGAATCGCCGCACAGTTGACGGTCAATAACGGTCGGTCGGCCCGCGGGCTTTGGCGATGAATCGCCCGGGCCACCAGTTCCTTGCCCGCGCCGCTTTCGCCCCGGATCAAAACGCATCCGCTGGTGCGGGCGACTCGGGCGATTTTTTCTTTGAGCCGCCGCATGGGCGGGCTGTCGCCAATCAGCTCATCGGAGCTTCCCAGCTTATCGGCCAGGCGGCGATGATCGGCTTGCAACCGTGCTTGCTTTCTCGCTCGCACCAGCGCTGCCGCCATAATGTGGGCTAGTGAAATGGAAAACTCCAGGTCGCTGGGTTGGAAACGGCCTCGTTCCAAGTAGAGATGGATAGCGCCCGTCGTGACGCCCGCGTGACGCAAGGGCACGCAGATGGCGTCGGCGTAATGAGAGAGACTTTCGGTTTCGCTGGCGGCCGACACTTCGGCTACCCACACCGCCCGTCCCTGCTGACAAACCATGTCGGTTAGCGAGCGGCTCAAGACCACCTTATCGGCGGCGTCTTCGGGGATGACCCGCTTAGGGCGTAGCCGGCCGTCGTCGCCGACCCACAAGAAGCCGGTCACGGCGGCATGAGCGCGGGTCCGAAGCTGTTCCAGCGAAATTTCGATGACCTCGTCCGGATCGTCACACCCCAGGAGCCGAATGCTTAATTGATAGAGCGTCAAGAAGTCCTGGGCGTGCTCTGCGTCGCACAAGGCGGCAATTGCCGGATCGTCGGTGGATATCGCTTGGTCGCGAACCAGGGTTTGCGTGACGTTCGCTTCCCGCGTTGCCGCCTCTTCTGGCGATGGGGTAGCCAGATGAAACACAAACTCCGTGGAGCCAATGCGAAGCGTGTTGCCTTCGGCCAGTTGCGCTTCGTCCGTTTTCTGGCCGTTCACGTACGCGCCGTTTCGGCTCCCAAGGTCGCGCATCCACCAAACGCCATCCTCCCAGGCGAGGATTACATGATGCCGCGACGCAAGGGGGTCGGCGATTACCACATCGCAATCGCTCCCTCGACCGAGATGGTTCTTCCGTCGCGGGTCGAGAGGAAAGGTGGCGCCCGCCTGCGGGCCGTTCAACATCGTGAGATAGGCTTGCACGGCACAACGCCTCAAAGCAAAGGAGCGGTCCCTCGTTTTGCATCATACTCAGCGCCTTCCACGGCGACGACACCCCGGCAAGCTCCACGGCGTGGACCCTCTTCCGCCCAAGAGAAAAAGCGGCAGCGAGCAACTTCGTCTTCCAACAGACAGTTTGCCAACACGGCGGACGGCGCGCACCACTTGCTAAGTGTCCAGTGGACGGAAAAATGTCTGGCTGAGGCGATGGTAATCGCCCGAACATTCAACATAGGTTGTTTGCGTGGTTTGACTATCGCGGAGTTTGCCGGTCTTCGTCTGCTGCTAGGCGCCGCACCTGCCGCTTGGTTGGAATTATTTTGGCGCCTTTGGGTTGAACTTGCCTTGAAGAAGGACCGTAGAATTCCAAGGCCTGCATGGAGGTTGGCCAATGTGGTTCCCGCCTTGCACCTTCCTTATCTGGCGCCTTCTTTGCAGCACCCTAACAACCGATAAAGTCCTTACCACGTCGGGGTTGTCTCAATTTTCGCTTCCGTTTAAGATCAGTATAAGTTGTTGAGTTCAGGCAACTTGCGTAGGTAAGGCCGCCCTTTCCGCCTTCTGCTAATTCGCACATAAGGGATTTCCATGCGCAGTTCGATACGCCCCTTAGCCCGCGTGCGGACACCGGGTTTGGTGTTTTTGGTGGTCTTGACCGGAGCGGTTTCGGCGGGAGTTTGGAAGTTTGCGGCAGCCGAGTTGGACCGCCCGCAGGCGACCGACCGTCAGGTGGCGCTGCTGGTAAGCTCGCTCATGCGGCGCGACCATTTCTCCAAGCACTCGCTAGACGACCAGATCTCAGAGCGGGCGCTGAACATGTTCTTGAAGAACCTCGACCCGATGAAGGTCTACTTCTATCAGTCGGACGTCGATGAGTTCATGAAGCACAAGCACGATCTGGACGACATGGTCAAGCGCGGCGACATCAGCTTCGCTTACACCGTGTATAAGCGGTTCCTCCAGCGGATCGACGAGCGGGTGCAAGTAATCGATCAGTTGCTCAAGCAAGATTTTGACTTCACCGTCGACGAGGTGATCATCACCAACGGCGACGCCGCCCAGTACCCCAAGACCCCGGAAGAAGCGGCCGATCGCTGGCGGAAACGGATCAAGTACGACTTGCTAATGCTCAAAGACGAGAAGGTGGAAGGCCAGGCGGCCCGCGAACGTCTGGCCCGCCGCTACCACAGCTTCGCCAAACGGATGCATCAGACCGATAGCGACGAGCTGCTGCAAACCTTCTTGACCTCGATCACGAGCAGCTTTGATCCGCACACGACCTATATGTCGCCCAAGGCGCTTGAGAACTTCCGCATCATGATGCGGCTCAACCTGGACGGCATTGGCGCCGCATTGCGGATGGAAGACGGCTACACCATCGTCAGCAAGATTATTCCCGGCGGCGCCGCCGAGAAAGCCGGCGAACTGAAGCCCGAAGATCGCATTGTGGCCGTCGGTCAAGGGGAAGACGGCGAAATGGTCGACGTGACCGAAATGAACCTGGATGACGTGGTGGCCCTAATTCGTGGCAAGGCGGGCACCGTGGTGCGTCTGGGCGTGCTTCCCAGCGGCAGCGGCGAACGGAAGATCTACAAGATTACTCGGGCCAAGATTGAGCTGTCAGACAGCGAGGCCCGCAGCGTGGTGTTCGAAGAAGGCAAGAAGCCCAATGGGCAGCCGTACAAGATCGGCGTGATCGATCTGCCCAGCTTCTATATGGATATGGAAGCCGCCCAACGCGGCGATGAGAACTTCAAGAGCACCACCCGTGACATGCGGAACATTCTGGAGAAGTTCACCCGCGATGGCGTGGACGCCGTGGTCCTGGATCTGCGCCGCAATGGCGGCGGCAGCCTGACCGAGGCCATTAACCTGACCGGCCTGTTCATCGACCAAGGCCCCGTGGTGCAGGTGAAAGATTACGATCAGCGGGTGCGCGTGTATGACGACACCGAAAAAGGCGTCGCCTGGGATGGTCCGCTGGTGGTTTTGACCAGCAAGTTCTCCGCCAGCGCTAGCGAGATCTTTGCCGGCGCCATTCAA
>CAYWIS010000313.1:0-4797 GCA_964458385.1 uncultured Pirellulaceae bacterium | reverse complement strand
GTGATAGCCATAAATAAACTTAATGGCTTTCAACAAGCCGCCCGGAGCCTCGGCCTGCCAGACCTCGCCATATCCACCGGCGCCAAGACGTTCTTTCAGCGTATAACCGGGAATCGGCTCTGTGGCTTGCGTAATTAGTCCCGTCACGGCTTCAATCCTTGTTGAGTAACCGCTTCCTAGCAGGAAACCAGTGCGGTGATTCCGCAGCACGCTCCCTACAACGGGAGCGCACATTCCGGGGCGTCCGCCTTACAGTATTTACCTCACAGCCGCGCGCCCGTCGGTCGCCGAAGGAAAGTAATCTCCTTGGGCGAACGTGCACCCCAATTCACGGCAGATGGCGGCGCTCTCCGCCTTGTCAACACCTGCAGCAATCGTCTGGCAGCCGACATCCTGCGAGGTGCGAACCACGGCCTGGATCTGTCGCTGCCGGTCACTGCTATTTTCTGCGCCGCGCACAAGCGACGGCGCCAGCTTGACATAGTCGGGCGCTACGGCGGCCTCTAGCGCAGCGGTCGCGCCGCCGCCAGCAAAATTGTCGTACAACACGCCGATCCGCCGCGTTCGCAAGGCGCTTAACCAATCGCGAAACGCCGGCGTATCGCACACGGCGCTTACCGGAAGCGACGCGATCAACGATCGCTCGCCCGCTTGTGTCGCCAGTAAATCCAAAGAATCGAGCACCCGGCGAGTTCCGACCTCGGCCGGCGCCAGGCGCACAACGAGGCGCACCCCCACGGCCAGGGCGGCCGTTTCTTCAACGGCGGCCAAACGCTGCACTTCCCGCAGCCGCTCGCTTAACAAGCATTCGGTAGCGATGATCCGCTTGTCGATGGCGTGCGCTGGCCGGGCGCTCGCGTCATCTTGGGCCTCGTACGCGAATAATCGCCGCGTTTCCAGCCGCACAATCGGCACATACCGATTCACCCCACCGCCTCGCAGGAGCGCTTCGCGCATGCGGCGCACGCCGCGGACCCACTCGCTGACGCCACTTCGGCTGGAGCGCGGCTCATTTTCGGTCATGCACTGCGTCACCAGACCGGCCGCCAGCGCGTCGGGGTCAATGTGGAAGTGGAACTCAATGTCGGCCACCTTCAGCACATCGCCATCCGACAGCGGCGATTCTTCCACGCGCACGCCATTAACGAAGGTGCCGTTTGTGCTCTTGAGATCGCGCACCCGCCACTGGCCGCCGCGGCATTCGATCACGGCGTGTTCTCGCGAGACACGCGTGGAGTTGACGGGCAGATCAGCCGATTCGCTTCGCCCCAGGCAAAATGGCCCGATCGTAAGCGGAATCTTCTTTGGGCCGCTTGCCGACGGCGACTGCCATTCTAACCATGCAGCCGCCTGAGCTTCGCACATGACTTCAGTTTGCATCACTGGCTTTACCGCCTCGATTTACCTGGCATCCAAGGCATACAGCGATGAAACTCTAGCATGTGAAAATAAGACAGCAGGGAATACGCAAAATCGGAGGCCGGGAAATTCGTAAGCAATCCCCCAAGGAACCCCATAATTTTGTCTGAAAGTAGGAATAAGCCATCCTCTTAGTCCTTGGGTTCTGACATTCGGCCGCCTGTCCTTTTGGCGCCGCGGGTTTTATGACCTAAAGTTTTGATGGCGCAGAGAATCCATCGCAAATCTTCTCCATCATGTCGACGGTCGTAGCTCATCCTTGGAAAGTGTTGATCGTTTCTGAAGACCGCAGCCTGCTGCGCGGTCTCTCGCGTTTCCTGGATGTCTTCGGATACGAAGTCAGCCAGGCGGCCGACGCATTACAAGCGTTCGCCGCCTGGGAGGCGAGGCGACCCGACTTTTTGATTTTGGATGGGCCGCCCGCGCTCCAGCGCAGTTTGCAACGCTGCATGACCACCCGCGTCATGGGCGAAACGCTTAAGGTGCATACCTTTCTTCTGGTTGAGGAAGGCGTCGGGAGTGATCCCGCAGCGGCATTAGCGGCGGGGGTGGATGACTTCCTCAGCAAGCCCTGTGACTACGGAGAACTGTTGGCGCGTCTCCAGGCCGGTGCGCGAACTTTGGAATTTGAGCGCCGATGGCGCACGCTCTCAGCCACGCACTCGTTAACGGGCCTAATGACCCGCGCCGCGCTTCTGAACCGCATGCGTCAGGTACGGGCGCAATCGGAGAACGCCGATCGCTGGTGCGCCTGCGCGGTGTTGGACCTGGATTACTTCGACCGCATCAACCAGATGTACGGCGTAGCCGCGGGCGACCATTTGCTTTGCTCCATCGCCGAGCGACTGCAACGTCACTGCACGGGGAATGAATCCCTGGCGTGCTTGGGCGCTGATTGTTTCGGCGTGTTTCTACCCGGCATGAACGATAACGAGGCGGCCGCTTGGGCTGAGCCGCTGCGCCGCGAATTGGCTCAGGCGGAATTCACCTGGGAGAACGCCGTACTGCGAATTACCGCCAGCATCGGCGTAGCCGCCGCCAAGGGACGTTCGCTCACTCCAGAAGACTTGCTTGACACTGCATCAAAAGCGCTGAAGTTCGCCAAGAACTCGGGCCGCGACTATGTAGCGCGATACCGCGAGTTTGATGATGAAACCCGCGCTTGGACCGATCTCGCGGCGCCGGGGCGGCTATTCGAACGCACGGTGGCCCGCGATGTTATGATTCCTTGCCCGGTAACATTGGCTGCGTCGGATCCGCTGCTGGTGGCTGTGGCGCGATTCCGCCGTACGCAGTTCGCAGCGCTTCCCGTAGTAGACAGCGACGGACAACTTGAAGGAATGTTGCTGGAGGAAACCGTTTTTGACGAGTTGAGCGAAGAACGCTTGCGCACGGCGACGGTAGCCGACGCGATGATCACGGATCCGCCGCGTTTTGAAGAAACCACGAAAGTAGGACAACTCTTGGATTTCTTTGCGCGTCCTTCCAGCCCCGCGGCGCTGATTACGCACCACGGCCGTCCAACGGGGTTAGTGACCCGCCAAACCCTTGCCACGCTCACCAACGCGATTACGACGGCGAGCTTCCTTCCTGAAGACGACGATCAGTCCGTGGGCGACTTCCTGGTCGTGCCCGAGTTATGCCCCGCCGGAGAATGAAACGCCTTGAGGTGGTAAAGCTGCATGCGTTGGGCATCGAGTAGAATGGGGCGTGGGTAGAAGCACTCCCGGCCTCACAAGCGAGCACGACCATGCAAGCTCACGGTGTCTTAGAAACTTGCCTCTACGTAAACGACCTGGAGGCGGCCGAGCGTTTCTATCGCGACGTGCTTGGCCTGGAATTCGCTAGCCGACAGCCGGGGCGGCACGTATTCTTTCGCTGCGGCGGGCAAATGGTGTTGCTGTTCGATCCCCGCGAAAGCAGCAAACCGGGACAAGACCTGCCGGCCCACGGAGCCCGCGGTCCAGGACACGTGGCGTTCTCAGCCACCCACGAGGAAATCGCCTTATGGCGCGCCCATCTCAAGCGTTGCGGCGTGCCGCTAGAGGCGGAAGTGGCCTGGCCGGGCGGCGGCCAATCGATCTACTTTCGCGACCCAGCCGGCAACAGCCTTGAGATAGCCACTCCCGATATCTGGGCATAAAACGCGGCCAATTCGGTTCGCCGCCACGGCAGGCGAGGAGACGCCCTCTCTCGTTTTCCACACTCGTACGTCGTGTCGACCAGAGCGAAAAATGGACAACGCAGTTGCGAGGGTCACTTTTTGGGCATGGGCTTACGGCCTTTCCTTAAGTGAGGATTCTCGGCCTGCCCCATGATCTCGTACAGGAAGCGGCTGGGGATCGTTTCGCGCGGCTTGCCCCATTTGAGCCGTGTCTTGGCGAAGGTGAGTGTCAATCGCTCTTGCGCGCGTGTGATTCCCACATAGCCCAGGCGACGTTCTTCCGCAATGGCCGCTTCGCCCATCGCTTCGCTGCGGCGGTGCGGCAGAATGCCTTCTTCCAGCCCCACCAGGTACACTTGGGGGAACTCCAGTCCTTTAGCGCTGTGAAGGGTCATGAGCACAACGGCGTTGGCTCGCAGTTGCTTTTCTTTGTCGTTGTCAAAATCACGTCCATCGAGCGCCACGTCGTCCAGAAACTCGGTCAGCGTCGGCGACCTGGAGCCGCGTTCATAGGCCGCTAAGGCGTTAATAACCTCTTCTACGGCCGCCCAGCGGGCCTGTTGGTCGTCAGGCTCGGAATAGAGCCGTACGATCTCATCGTAGTACTTGATTCGCGATATCAGGTCGCGGGCCACCTCGGCCAGCGAGCCGCGCGCCATGCGCCCGCGATACTCTTCGATCAGGGCCACCAGGTCTTGAGCGCCTTTTTTAGCAGCCGGCGGAAGCGTTACTTCGTGCAACTGTTCCGTGAGCGTGCGCCATACCGGCTGGCCGTGCTTGACCGCGTGCGCCAATAACGCGGCAACGGCTTTCGGGCCCAGCCCCCGCGCCGGCGTGTTGATAATTCGCAGCAGCGAGACTTCGTCTTGCGGCGAGTCGATCGTCTTGAGATACGCCAGCACGTCGCGCACTTCCTTGCGGTCGAAGAACGACATTCCGCCGATAAGCGTGTAAGGGATCTTCATGCGCCGCAGTTCCGTCTCAAAAGGGCGCGGCTGCTCGTTCGTGCGGAAGAGAATGGCGATATCTCGCGGCTCAACTCCTGGCTTTTGAAGCTGCCGCGCAATATCAGCCACCACCGACTTCGCCTCCTCAGTTTCGTCCTTGAACTGAAGAATTCGCGGCCGTTCGCCGCCGGGTCGGGCGGCGACTAACGTCTTGTCGTGCCGGTTCTTGTTGAAGGAAATCAACCGATTGGCCAATCGTAGAATTTC
>CAYWIS010000312.1:0-4869 GCA_964458385.1 uncultured Pirellulaceae bacterium | reverse complement strand
TCGCCCAGCGGAAAGTCGAGATCAACGGGGTAGCTCAAGCGTAACCCCGTATACCATAGGAGCTTGTCCCAAAGGGAAAGCTTCTGCCGCGAACGGTCTAGCGCCGAGCGAAGCTTTTGCACCGCGGGATGGGGATCTCGCTTAACATCTCCTAGTACCAACAGACAACCTTGCATGTCGCCATCGGCAAGCAAGGCGGTAGCGTAATTCACCTTGAATACGGTAGGAGCGTCGTGACGCAGGGTCGCTCCTACCGAACTAAGCAGCAGGCGGCGGTAGATGTCAACCGCCGCTTGGGGATTACCCAGACGCAACTGACAAACACCGGCAGCGTTCGACAGCCAAGGCGATTTAATCTTCACCCGATTAACGACTTCCAACGCCTGCTTGGGACGATCATTGTTCAAGTGCTCCGCAACTTGGTCCAGCACCTCGCGCACCTCGGGCGTAATTGCGAATTCCGGGTTCTCAGCCGCTTGAGGTCCAAATGAGGGGGAATCCGAGATCACTGAATCGTTAGCCATGATTTTGATTAGAGAATTGGAGAGATTGAGTCGCACAAGACAACGCCAGATCGCCAGCGTGTAGACGCCGGCGCGCAGAGAAAACCGATTAGCCATGAGGCGAACAGCGCGCATCGGCGCCCGCCAAGGCATGTAACGAAACGATGGCGAACGTTTGCAGAATCAATCCCGCCAGACGCACAACCAGACTTGCAACGTGCGGTACAGCGGAAGAAGGGGACGTCGAACTAAGCGCACCAAAAAAGCGTCTTGCCGAAAACGCAGCCCCGTCAGCGCAGAAAGGATGAGAAATCCAGGACTCGTAGGGCGAACAGCCAACCGCGACCAGAAAGTCTGGTCGTGCAGTAGCATGTCTGAGACGGGCGCCCCCTGATCAAGATAGGAGAGTAGCAGCGGTGGATTCGCGGGCGCATCTTGGCCGCACCGTTCGGCGGCGTGGGGACCGTGAATGTCGCAAACCAGAGAAGGCGGCAAGACCGCTCCTGCTAACAACAGCAGCCCCAGCAGGCTCGCGACAATCCAAAGGAGAGATCGCCTCACCACATCTAGCCAACCTCCAAAGAATTCCTAAGGGATTCTATGCCCGAGCGCATCGAGCAGCAAGAGCGACTCGCGTTCTACAGCGGGCAGACAACACATTGAGCGAAGGGCCATCGCCCCGAATCCATAGACCAGCCGGGCAAGCGATCCTCAATCCAGCCGCATTGCGTCGACGCCTTCGCACGAATTTCCCTGCGGCTGTAGGGAGGAAGAGGTGAAGCCGTACGAGATTGGGCTTTGCAGGGTTTAGGCTTTTTGTTAGTTAATTCCCCGCGTGTTTTTGGGTCGCAGCGCGGCCCGCGTCGGCTCGCCCCGCGAGTCGCTCAATCTTCCATGGAGGGGAAGCGGACCCATGAAGCGGTTGCTTGTGCGTCTGTCACTCATTTCGGTTGTGGTCGCCGTCGGAGTTTTCGCAATCGTTCTCGCCCAGCGCGAGCAAGCGCAAGACGGCGGTGAACCGGCCGCGCCACCAGCTTTGCCGCCGCAAGTTCCCCTCACCACGCCCGTGTTGGCCGAGTCGCCACAGGCGTCCCCAGCGGAAGAACAGGCTATCGCGTCGCTGATTCCCGTTCCACAGGCTTGGGAAGAAGGGGCAACCGGCGGCAGTTTTGTGCTGCCAGCGCCCACCGACACCATCGTCCGCGGCAACAACGGCCATGTAGAAGCAAACGACGACACGGACAGCGCGGCAGGAGAAGTGGCCCCAGTTCGTCCGGCGCCAACACATCTGGCGCAAGCCGGCGCCCCTAGTTCCCGCGCGCGCAACCCCTTTGCGCCGCGTTCGGCTGCGGAGGAAGCCAGTGAGTTCCGCGCCCCGGCTCTTGCGAACACTGCCCCCGCAGCCAGCGAGGCGTCGCCGTCCGCAAGCGACGCTACCTATCCGACGGCGGGTCCTACGCTGGCGTCGCCAGCGCCGGCAGCAGCCATGCCGGCCCCAAGCGAAAGCAGCGGCGACGAGTACGCTCCGCCAAAGTTTGACACACCTGCGGCCGGTGTGCGCGTCGCGGAAGCGTCCGAAGAATCGCCGGCGAAGTTTCCGACCGATAACGACGCTTCCCCAGCCGCACCAACTTTGGACGCGCCGCGCGAATTACCCGAGTATGCTGCCCCTAACATGGATGCCGGTCGAGATTCCTTTGCTCCTCCGCGTCCATTAGCCGCTTCGACTTCCGCTCCTCAAGAGTCGGAAAACGGGTACACAATCAGCGAACCAGCTAGCCCTGCTCCCTATTCAGCGCAGGATGAGCTTCGCTACGGCGGAAATGGAGCAACAGCGCCTAAGCAACCGAGCGTTAGCTATGGCGACTCGCGAAGCGTCGGAAGCGGCGCCGAAGGAACAGGCACGCCTGGTCCGCAAGAACTTGAGGGGCCGCAAACACCCTCGCTGATGGTTAAAAAGTCGGCGCCTCCCGAGATTCAGGTAGGCAAAGCGGCGGCCTTTGAGATTCACGTCCAGAACGTCGGCCGAGTAGCGGCCCATCAGGTAATCGTTAAAGAAGAGATTCCTCGTGGTGTGCGATTGATTGACGCCGTGCCGCCCGCCGCTCCGCAAAGCGGCTCGCTCATATGGGAGTTGGGCACGCTCCAACCAGGCGAAAGTCGCCAACTGAAGATTCAATACCTTCCCTATGCGGAAGGCGATATTGGCAGTGTGGCGGTAGCCGCATTCCAAACGCAAGCCTCGGTCCGCACGGTTTGCACACGTCCGCAGTTGACCATCGAACAGGCCGCGCCCGAGAAAGTGCTTCTCGGCCAGGCGTTCAGGGTCCGCATTCGCCTGTCCAACCCCGGCACCGGTATTGCGCAGAAGGTTGTGTTAGAAGAGGATGTTCCCGATGGGTTTCAGCATCCCTCGGGCCGGGCGTTGGAGTATGAAGTTGGTGAGTTGCGGCCGGGTGAAACGCGAGATTTGGATCTAACACTGCAAGCCGCTAAGCCCGGCATGTGGGAGAACCTGCTTGTGGTGCGTGGCGAAGGCAACTTGGTTGCCGAGTCAACGGCCAAAGTCGAAGTGGTGGCCCCGCAACTCGAACTGGCGATGACCGGCCCCACGCGGCGATACCTGGAGCGACAGGCGACATATACCGTCGCTATAGCTAACCCAGGGACCGCCACGGCCAACGACGTGCGCGTCGTGGGACGTCTTCCGAAGGGCATGAAGTTTGTGGCCGCGAACAACGAAGGCCAATACGATCCCAAGACTCACGCCGTGGTTTGGAGCCTGGCCGAATTGCCGCCGGGCCAAGTGGGCCAGGTGCAGTTGACCACCCTCCCGGTTGAAACGGGTGAGCAGAAGATTGTCGTCGAGGGCCAAGGCAGTCTCGAAACGTCGGCCGTCGCCGAACACGCTGTTTCGGTCGAAGCGTTGGCGGAACTCTCGTTTGAGATCGCCGATAAGAGCGATCCCATCGAAGTCGGCAAAGAAGCTCTCTACGAGGTGAAGGTGGTCAATAAGGGCTCAAAGACGGCGACCAATATCCAAATCGTCACCATCTTCCCGCCCGACATGAAACCCGTGGCTGGCGATGGCCCCTCGCGGGCCGAAGTCGCGGGTGCGCGAATCATCTTTGAGCCGCTTGCCCGACTGAACCCGCGCGAAGAAGCGATCTTCCGCATCCAGGCCGAAGGGCTGCGCCCTGGCGATCAACGCATCCAGGTGCAACTCACCAGCGACGACTCGCCCACGCCTGTAACGAAGGAAGAAAGCACCCGCGTGTACTCCGACCGGTAACACAAGGCGGGTCCCGCGGGCGTCGTCCATTCGAGCGACGCCACGCAGTCACGGCGAAAAGAACCACTTTTCAGCCCCGATTCGTCGGGGCTTTTTGTTGCGCTAGCGTCGCCGTTACGACTGCCAACGCCAGGGTTCTCTCAGCTTTCTGGCATGTCATTCACGCGTCGCGTGGAAACTCGCACCAAGATTTCCTGTTACATCACGCCGCCCCTGCTCGGTTACGAAGAAAGCATCACTCGCGATAAACCCGGTAAACTCACCGGCTCCGTTACGAGCACCCCTGCCCTTCCCGTCGCATTTCGGACGTTGTTTGGATACGGAAGACGCTAACACCCAACAGAGGAGCATTCGTGCGATCGCCGCGGCGCGGGGATGAGGATGAGCACTCGGCGCTGTTCGGGCGGCCTCGGCCGCTTGCCAACAGGACGGGAACGGGGTAGCTTCAGTGGTTTTAGGCGTTGCGTAGATAGGCGAGTATGATTACCGGCAAGTCACTTCATCCGCTTCCCGATTCCCAACGGATTGTGATTACGGGCATCGGCCTGACGGCGCCCAATGGGAACGACTACGCCACGTTTCGTGAAAGTTTGCTCAATGGTCGCAGCGGCGTTCAGCCCTACGAAATTCGGTACTTTGGCAAGACGCTAGCGGGTATATGCGACTTTGACGCACTGCGGTATCAGACTCGCAAGGATATACGACGAGGAACGCGAGCCGGCAGCGTCGGGATCTACTGCGCCCAAGAAGCAGTCAAAGACTCAGGCATCGACTGGGATAACACCGACCGGGCGCGGGTCGGCATCTACGTTGGCGTAACCGAACACGGCAACGTCGAAACTGAGAACGAAATTTACCAGATTAAGGCATACGACTACGACACCAGCGTCTGGTCACACCACCACAACCCGCGCACCGTAGCCAATAACCCCGCGGGTGAGATCGCCCTGAACATGGGGATCACGGGTCCACATTACACGATTGGAGCCGCGTGCGCCGCCGGCAACGCAGGACTGATCCAAGGCGCACAAATGCTGCGGTTGGGCGATTGCGACTTGGCTCTGGCAGGCGGCG
>CAYWIS010000311.1:0-4895 GCA_964458385.1 uncultured Pirellulaceae bacterium | reverse complement strand
CACGTAAACGGCCGATGTTCAGGGGCTTCTCCAGAAAATTGGCGGCTCCTTGCTGCATGGCCTCAACGGCCTTGGGCACGGAAGCATGGCCGGTGACGACGATCACTTCGCACAGATCCAGCTTGGCCTTGGCCCGGCGCAGGATCTCCATGCCGTCGATTTCGTTCATCACCAGATCGGTGATGATGATATCGAAGTAGCCCTCTTCAATGCGTTTGGCTCCCTCCGGCCCCGAGGTGGCGATTGTGCAATGGTAGCCCACGCGCTCCAACGCCTCGGCCATCACTTGAGCGTGGTCGCGCTCGTTGTCCACAATCAGCACGCGAATGGGCTGAGTTTCAGACAATTCCCGTTTTTCCTGCTCAAAGTCAGTCATTCTTTAGATCATACAAAAACCCGGTAACGCGAGACAGGGTTATCGGAGTTTGCGTTTAGGTGGGGTGCTTAATTCTATCAAAAGAGGGGAAATTGGCGATTGCAGCCAATGCCGCACGTGAGGGAGGCGAAATCCCTTGTTATGGCATGTTAATTGCAGCTTTCGGCTTGGTTTCGCACAGAGATGCGCCAAGCGAATTTTTGAAATAGAGGAATCCAAATGCGGGACGAGACGGTAGGCAGCCGCGTCACATGGGGTTGGCAACAAACCAGCGGCGAGGGACTTTTCCACCGTTTGCTTCAGGTGTTGCCCGCCGGCGCCTATACGTGCAACGCGAACGGGTTCATTACCTACTACAACCAGCGTGCGGTCGATCTCTGGGGGCGTGTGCCTAAATTGAGTGACCCGGACGACCGTTTTTGCGGTTCGTTTCGTCTCTATTCGGCCAGTGGCGAGCCAATCGCCCACGATCAGTGCTGGATGGCGCTGGCGCTGCAAACAGGCCGCGAGTATAACGGCAAGGAAATTGTCATCGAACGCCCAGACGGCAGTCGGGTAACCACCCTGGCTCACGCCAACCCGGTCTTCGACGATTCGGGAAACCTGGCGGGGGCTGTCAATGTGCTTGTCGATATTAGCGACCGAAAGAAGAGCGAAGCAGCTCTGGTGGCGCTCAAGGACCAGTTGGCGACGCAGTTGATCGACCTGGAGCGGTTGCACGCGATGAGCCTGCGGCTGTCGAAATCGTTAGAGCTAGCGCCGATCCTGGAAGAAACGCTTCGCACCGTCGTGGCGTTTGAAGGCGCTGATTTTGGCTTGTTGTCGCTGTACGATTCCCAAGAGAAACGGCTGGTCGTAGGGGCGAGTCTGGGGTTTGACGAAGACTTTCTCCAAGCGATTGGGCGGACTCCTCCGGGGGGCGGGCCATCGGATGTATGTTTTCGGGAACAACGCCGGATCGTTGTGGAAAACCTGGATAGCGATCCTCGCTTTGGCTCCTACCGCGATCTGGTCCGCCGCGCCGGGCTCCGGGCAGTTCATAGTACTCCTCTGGTAACGCGGCAGGGCAAAATTATTGGCGTACTGTCGAACTGCTTTTGTCAACCACATGCACCAAGCGAGCGAGAAAAAAGCCTGATCGATTTGTGCGTTCGCCAAGCGGTGGACTTTATCGAGAACGCACGGCTCTATGGAGAACTGCGCGAGGAGGACCGCCGCAAAGATGAGTTTCTTGCCACGCTGGCGCATGAACTGCGCAATCCCTTGGCGCCGATCAGCAGCGCCATTCAGATCTTGCGCTTGTCGAATGATCTCGCCCCGGCGGTGGAAATGGTGCGCGACGTGCTGGAGCGGCAAGTCACGCATATGGTTCGCCTGATCGACGACTTGCTGGAAGTTTCACGTATCACGCGCGGCAAACTTGAGCTACGTAAAGAGCCGGTTCAATTGGTGTCGATCATCAGCGCTGCCGTCGAAACAAGCCGTCCAACCATCGAAGACGCTGGGCATCAACTGGCCATTACGCTTTCGCCCGAACCGATGCGACTCGCCGCCGATCCACTTCGGTTGTCGCAGGTCATTGCGAATCTGCTTAATAACGCCGCGAAGTACGCCGAGCCGGGCGGCCAAATCTGGCTGACAGCACGGCGCGAAGGGGGAGAAGCGGTTATCGCGGTGCGTGACTCGGGAATCGGTATTTCCGCTGAAATGCTCCCGCGCGTGTTTGATTTATTCGCTCAGGTGGATCGTTCCTCCCGCCGTGTGCAAGGCGGGTTGGGGATTGGGCTGACGTTGGCGAAAAACCTGGTTGAGATGCACGGCGGCTCCATTACCGCCCACAGCGAGGGGCTTGGCCGGGGCAGCGAATTTGTCGTACGTCTGCCGTTGATCGGCGAGGCGGCGCCGGCTGCCGTACGCACGACGACCAAGGACAGCCGCGCTCCCCTGACTCAGCGGCGCGTTTTGATTGTCGACGATACCCGCGCGTCCGCTTACACCCTAGGCAAGTTGCTGGAAGCCATGGAGCAAGAGGTGCGTATTGTCCACGACGCCCCAAGGGCGCTAGAGGCCGTTGCGTCCCGGCCGACCGATGTGGTCATTTCCGATATCGCGATGCCGCACATGAGCGGCTATGAACTTGCACGGACGATCCGCCAATCGTCCGAACTGGACAGCCTGGTGCTTGTTGCTTTGACTGGGTACGGTCAGGAAAGCGACCGCCAGCGCGCCGCCGAAGCGGGATTCGATCACTATCTGGTCAAGCCGGTCAGCTTTCAGGCGTTGTACGACTTGCTTTCGTCGCTGCCCGCGCGTGCTGAAGCCGCCGTCAAGAAAACTTCGCATTAGAAGCGAAAATGCGCGGGGCTGGCGGGCGTTTAGCCAAACACGTCGCTCGGGCGGCAGTAGCCAGACGGGGGCGCTGGTAGGCCTTGCCTGCCGATGGCCGCTACGATCGCAAGCGTTATTGGTTCTCTTGGGTGCTTGTCGAGCCGCTTGATCCTGCTTCCAAACGGGCCGGAACGGGGAACTCCAGCGTGAATTTCGTTCCACGGCCGACGGTGCTTTGGACATCGATCCGGCCTTGATGGGCCTCAATCACGCGACGTGCGGTAGGCAAACCAAGACCGGAACCGCCCGGTTTGGTTGAGTAGAACGCTTCGAACATCCGCCGCGCGGTTGTGTCGTCCATGCCGCACCCGGTATCAATCAAATCAATCGCTACGCCATAGCGGGTCGTGCGCGTGCGGACCGTAAGCACCCCGCCATCGGGCATCGCCTCGAGCGAGTTTTTGACAAGGTTCACCAGCGCGGCCTGGAGCGTTTCGCCTTCGAGCAGAATGCTTGGTAGGTCCGGGTCCAGGTAGCGGACAATTTCTACGCCTGCATCACGGGCATGGGCTTCGTACAGATCTAGCACGCATTCGACCTGCTCGTTGAGATTTCCCGGGCGAAGGTTAAGGTTTCGCAAACGCGAAAACCGGAGGAAATCGTTGAGCAGGTTCTCCAACCGTGCACACTGGTTGCGGACGGTTTCGATGGTGCGTAAGGCCCGTCGGGCCTTGCCGTTGCCATTCTCGGTTGAGAAATCCTCCGCCAAAAGATCCATGTTTAGGCGGATCGTCGAGAGCGGATTTTTAATTTCATGCGCCAGGGCGCCCGCGAGTTGAGCCAACTCTTGGTATTGTTCACGGAGTCGTTGGTACTCCGCTTCGGATACGGTGGACGGGGCAGCCATCGGGGGTCTCGCAAGGGAAGTGATGCGCGGCGGCGAAGCCGACCGCCAAGATTCCATTCCGAAGTTTATGCAATTTGCATCGCGGCTCCATGGGGGTGTGCCTTGGTGGAGCCTAAACGCGTTAGCGACGTTTTATGTGATTGGCTCCTTAGCAGCCTTCGCGTCACGGCTCCGATAAGATCACGAATTACGCAGACAGCCGACGCAGGAATCTGACGCCAGCAAACAGTTTACGCGGCCGGAGATTGGGTGAACGGAAGTCGACGCATCTCCTTGCGTCGGCGCCACTATCGTATGCCAGGAACCGCGCAACGGGCAAGGCTCCCTACGATGGCGCCCTGGCGGAATCCCCCGGACCGGGTTTGTTTGCCGGGGGATTGCGGTTAGGAAACGGAGAGCCGGTCTGCTCAAGAGGCAGACGGCAACGCGTAACGGAACACCGCGGCGGCTTCTATCGCGTTCTGCGGCATGGCGCCAGGCGGCAGCGCGAATACGTCACCGCCGGTGCGCAGCACCGCTCCGGCTGTGGTTTCCAACATTTCATCGATCGGCGAGCTTTGCGCCCTGCGCGTACTGCCGTTGGTGTTCCCATTGATGGGAATGAACAACGCTTCGACACGTCCCATCTCGGCGGCTTCGGCGATACTCTTCAGGTCAGTCGAGATGCGGTCAGCCGGTAGTTTGTGGAATTTGTTCAGTTCCTCCTCCTGAACTTTGCGAAGATGCGGCTCCACCAACTCCCAGGCCCGACGGTGCAGGTCCTCGGTGCTCCACTGTTCCGGGTTCCCGGAAATGAACTCGTCCAATAGGTTGGGGTAATGGTTATGGGCGCGATAAATCGGAGCCTCGTAATCCACGCACGCTAAGATCAGCGGAGCGGTTTCGCCACGCAACTTCCGAGTGACGCCGTCGTCGATTCGCTGGAAGAATTCGGCCAACTCCTTTTTGCGCATGTCCTCGTCGGACCCTTGGCCGTGGAAGACGACGCTGCCGCCGATCGGGCTACCTAGGCTTTGCCTCACCCGCCGGACACCGCTGGCGCGTGGGCCCCAGGAGCGATGCGACAGATGCGTTTGCAAGTCCTCGTACTGCAGCGCTTCTTCAAGGTTTTGCGGAACGCCTTCCAGTTCCAATTCGTCCATGCTGTAGCGCCCCGCACGATACAACCGCACCTTCTTTTGACTCAAAGCCAGAATGTAAAAGATCCCATTGCCGTGAAGGAGCGGCAATAATGGTTGAACGCAGAACCGTTTTCCTACGTGGATCGCCTCGTCCACGGGGATC
>CAYWIS010000310.1:0-4970 GCA_964458385.1 uncultured Pirellulaceae bacterium | reverse complement strand
GCAGGGGCTTTTGCCTAAGAAATAGACGCTGTCGCCTCTCGACGCGCCTCCGGCGATGTGCAAGATTCATCGCATGGGTTCGCGTCATTTACTTTGGAAACTGGTGCTTACTTTGGCTGGTTTCCACTTGGCGTTGGCGCCGTTGGTGCTAGAAGTGGCTTGGCGGCTTGCTGAATGGGAGTCGCGTGGCGCCGGCGCATGGTCTGTATTCATCGTATTTAACGGGGCGGTAGGGGCGGCGGCGGGGGGGTTGGCGTGGGTCGTGTGCTCGCGTTCTTGGCGGAAACTTCAACCGCTTGTGAATGCGATCAAAACGCTGGATCGCAACGAGACGCCAATTCCGCTTGAGGTGGATCCGCATTCCGACTGGGCTCCTTTGGCCGCTGCGATCCAGAAATTACAACGTCGCATCACTCGACTTGGAGAACGCTTAGGGCAAGAGAACGCCCGGCTTCTAACTGCGCTTGAGGGGATGGAAGAAGGCGTGTTGTTGCTCGACAACGAGGACCGCGTCCTTTTTGTCAACGCCGCTGGTCGTCGACTCTTGGACGTTTCGGCCCAGAATATTGTGGGGCGGCGTTTGGTGGAGATCGTTCGTAACCGGGAAATTCATACGGTTATAGCCGAATCGCTCGGAACCGGGGAAACGTGCGAAACGGAGTTGGAAATCGCTGGCGAATTTCGGCGATGGTTGCGCGTACGTGCTCAACGATTGCCGGGCGAGCCATTTCCAGGCGTAATCCTGGTTGTGGACGATGTAAGCCAGTTGCGCCGTTTAGAGAACATGCGCACCGAGTTCGCGGCCAACGTTTCGCACGAGTTGAAGACGCCGCTTGCGACGATTAAGGCGTATGCCGAAACGCTTCGCCTTGGAGCGGTGCATGATCCTGAAATCAACTTGACTTTTGTAAGCCGAATTGAGGAGCATGCCGACCGGCTGCATTATCTGATTGCTGACCTGATGCGGCTAGCGCGAGTCGAATCGGGCAACGAGGTATTTGAGATTGCCAAGCTTCCGCTTGATGAGCTTATCGAAGAATGTGTGGACTATCATCGTGAAATGGCCGAGGCCCGCCGGATCTCGCTTTCGGTCACACCGCCTTCATCGCGACTGTTCGTGCGAGGCGACGAGGTTGGCGTGCGAACCATTCTCGATAATCTGGTGAATAACGCCATTAAGTACACGCCTGAGGGCGGTCGTGTGGAGGTTGCCTGGGAACGCGATGGTGAAGACGTGCGATTCGAGGTGCGCGACACGGGGATTGGAATTGCGCCGCAAGATCAAGAACGGGTGTTTGAACGATTCTTCCGCGTCGACCAGGCTCGTTCACGCGACGTAGGGGGAACAGGTCTGGGGTTGGCGATTGTCAAACACACGGCCCAAGCTCTTGGCGGCCGAGTGGGACTTGAAAGCGAGGTCGGACGTGGCAGCACGTTTCGCGTTTGGCTGCCCCATGCCACGAGCCCCTGTACGGCAAATTCGTCGAGAAATTAACCTGAGATTAACGCAGGCTTCATAGATGACCTGTACGCTAGTGGAGGCGGAGAGAGGCTTTCGCCGCCGTTGGTGCTGGTTTCGCGCCTTGCCGATTGCGGCGGGCGT
Organism: uncultured Pirellulaceae bacterium; assembly: GCA_964458385.1. GTDB lineage: Bacteria > Planctomycetota > Planctomycetia > Pirellulales > Pirellulaceae > JAHWKS01. The sequence goes on along the minus strand of CAYWIS010000310.1, from coordinate 3,367 downwards.
CTCGTGCCGTATGTTTTTGGTGCGCAAGACATTATTCCCGCGCGTTGCCGTCGACCATTTGCAGTTGTAACCAAGATATGAACCGATCGACCGTTCTCGTTGTGGAGGACGACCGAAGTCTGGCCGAGGTGATCGTCTATAACCTGAAGCAGGCTGGCTATGACGTGCTAATCGCCCATGACGGGCAAACAGGGCTGGCGCAAGCGCAACTCAAGACGCCAGGGATCATTATCTTGGACCTGATGCTGCCGAGCCTTGACGGCCTGGAAGTCTGCCGCCGCCTGCGGGCCGACCCCGTGACGCGCGGAGCGTTGATCTTAATGTTAACGGCCAAGGCCGAAGAGTCCGATCAGCTGGTGGGCTTCTCCGTCGGCGCTGACGACTATGTAACCAAGCCGTTTAGTGTCAAGGTTTTGATTGAACGCATTCGGGCTTTGGAGCGCCGTCGCCGGTTAGGTGAGGATCATGGCGATGATGTGGCCGCGTGTCATGGAGTTGTGATGGATCAGCGTCGCTACCAGGCATCCGTTGCCGGGAGACCGCTTACGCTTACGCGCAGTGAGTTTCACCTACTTAACACCTTAGTGCGGCAACCCGGCCGCGTCTTTCGTCGTTCTGAACTGATAGATGCGGCCTTAGGCGAGGACACCGTTGTCACGGAGCGCACTATCGACGTGCACATTCGCGCGATCCGCCGTAAGCTCGGCGATCACGCCGAGCTGATCGAAACGATGCGCGGCGTGGGATACCGGTTTCGCGACGCGCAGGCGTCGGACCGATCGTAAGCCGGCCATGCGGTCGCCGCGCGCCATTGCCACTACGAGATCAGTTGCCAGATCGGTTCGACTGGCTGTACGCCCACCAGCTTCTGATCCAAGCCGCCAAAGAAATACGACAGCCGGTTGGGGTCCAAACCCATTTGGTACAGGATCGTTGCGTGGAGACGCTTCACATGAAATGGATCTTCAACGGCGGCCGAGCCGAGCTCATCGGTGGCGCCGACACTTTGGCCTCCTTTAATTCCGCCGCCGGCGAGCCACATGGTGAAGCCGTAGGAGTTGTGATCTCGGCCGGTGCCGTTGGCGTATTCGGCGGTTGGCTGACGGCCGAACTCACCGCCCCACACGACCAGCGTCTCGTCCAATAGCCCCCTTTGCTTAAGATCCTGAAGCAATCCGGCAATAGGCTTGTCCGTGCGGCCGGCGTGGTAGTTGTGGTTCTTCTCCAGGTCGCCGTGGGCGTCCCAGTTGGCGTCATTGTGATTGCCGCCCGAGTATACCTGGATAAATCGTACGCCCCGCTCCACAAGCCGGCGGGCCAGCAAGCACTTGCGGCCAAAGTCTTCGGTTTGTGGGTTATCCAGACCGTAAAGCTTGTGAGTCTCTGCCGTTTCTTGGTCCAGATCGACCGCCTCGGGCGCATGCTGCTGCATCTTGAACGCTAATTCGTAGCTGGCAATGCGAGCAGCCAGTTCCGTATTGTCGATCCGGGGAGCCAAGTGCTCCGAGTTCGCCTCGTACAGCGAATCGAGAATGTCGCGCTGCATGCCGCGCGTCATTCCTTGGGGGACATTCAAATCGAGAATCGGCGAGCCTTGAGCACGCATAACGACGCCCTGGTATGTCGCGGGCATATACCCGCTGGACCAGTTCTTGGCGCCACTGATCGGCCCACCCGTGGGATCTAGCATGACCACAAAGCCAGGCAAATTCTCATTCACGCTGCCCAGGCCGTAATTGATCCAGGATCCCAAGCTTGGGCTGCCGCTGAGGATGCGCCCTGTGTTCATCATGAGCATGGCCGACCCGTGGATGGGCGAGTCGGCCGTCATCGACTTCACAAAGGCGATATCATCCACGCACTGGGCCAAATGGGGGAACAGATCCGATACCCACTGCCCCGACTCGCCATATTGTTTGAACTTCCAGCGAGGTTCGACGATCCGTCCCTCGTTACGGTGCCCACCGCGACCGAAGGTCTTAACGGGCACAACTTTCCCATCCATGCCCTTCATGGCTGGCTTGTAGTCGAACGTGTCGATGTGACTTGGGCCGCCATACATGAACAGGAAAATCACGTTCTTGGCTTTCGCGGGAAAATGCGGCGGCTTCGGCGCCAGCGGAGGCTTGAACTCGCTGATTCCATCGGCCGCTACCGCTTGTCGATCGAGAAAGCCATCGGCCGACAAAAGTCCCGTGAGCGCCGTGGCCGTAAAAGCGCCGCCGGCTTCCCAAAGGAACTCGCGTCGTGTACGCCGGCAAAACGTATTCCGCGGTTTTTGTTGGTTGCTCATGGGACGCTGCTCTTAATCAAGGTCTAACGGTCTTGTGATGGAAATACCCGATAGCGGCGAGTTCGAGTATTCCCCGGCGCCAAGCAGTTGGCGGATCCTTCGTTACCGAGATAAAGCGAACAATCGTGAATAGTCATCATGAGGATCAGGGCGATGCGGCGCGCCGCAAGCAGCCCTAATCGAGATACATAAACTCGTTCAAATTCAACGCGTACAGGCAGAAAAGGTCCAAGGCTTTATCTTCGTCAAGTTGATGATTGGCCTTGAGCGTCTCGATCAGTTTCAGCCCCCGTTCGACTTCCGACGTTTCTACCGGGCGGCTGAACACGAGACGCAGACCACGATGCACTTGGCTTCGCACGTCGCCAGGCGCTTCCTTCCGCAGACGCCGAGCGAACGCTCTGGCCTGCTTCTGCACAAAATCGCCGTTGAGCATTCCAAGCGCTTGGGTGGGAATCGTCGTGACGAAGCGCGCTTCACACGTGCGATCGGTTTCGGGGAAGTCAAAGTTCGCGAGCGAGGGCGGAATGAGCGACCGCTTGATGTGAATATAAATGCTGCGGCGCGCCTGCTCCTCGGGGGGCGAATTGCCCCAGCCAGACCCCGGCTGCGATTGCCCCTGTAACACCTCGCGCGACAACTCGGGATACATTCCCGGGCCATACATCTTGAGGTTAAGCTGCCCTGAGACCGCATGGATCGAATCGCGAATTTCTTCGGCTCCAAGCCGGCGCATATTGAAACGCCAGAACAAATCGTTGTTCGGATCCTGAGCCAAGCCTTCTGGAGAGGCCTGGCTCGACATGCGGTATGTGTTCGACAACAGGATCAGCTTGTGCAACCGCTTGATGCGCCATTCGCCTTGCACAAAATCATGCGCCAGCCAATCGAGCAATTCTGGATGGGTTGGCGGGTCGCCACCCAATCCAAAATTGTTGGGAGAACGCACAATACCGCGGCCAAAATGATGTTGCCAAATGCGGTTCACCATCACCCGCGCTGTCAATAGGTTGTCGGGCGAGGCAATCCACTTCGCAAGGATGAGCCGGCGCCCTGAGCTTTGGGCGTTGGGTG
>CAYWIS010000309.1:0-5053 GCA_964458385.1 uncultured Pirellulaceae bacterium | reverse complement strand
CCATCACTTCGCCGACATCGTCATCGGGTAAACCTGTGATCAGATGCGAACTCATGTGGTCCCGCACCCGGCGTTCTTCTAAGGCGCATCGATCGGCTGCGCAGGCGCGAAGAATATCGCGCTCAGTGATAATTCCCACCATCCGTTCGTTTTCCATAACTACGAGCGAACCGCAATTGTGGGCAACCAACTGATCGACTACATCAGCCAAGGTAGCGTCAGGTGAAATGGTATGTACCTGATCGCCCTTAATAGAAAGGATCTCGTGAATTTTCATGGCTCGTGTCTGCGCATTCCTGTGAAGAGAAGAGAGATGGAAGAAAAGGCGCCTCGCCAGCCTCGTCAAACATAACGGGTTAGCTTCGGAAATGTCAAACTTTTCTGAGGACTTCGTGAAAAATGGCACAAAGTCCCGTTGCTTCGATGCGCTATTTGGTCCTCGCCAATGAACCGAAAAAAAAGGCCATGAGCTATCGTGTGACCGCTTTGAGATTCTCTGGCCACTTGCGCCAGGAGCCAGGTGTAGCGGCAGTGTGGCGTACAATCAACGGTTATCGGCAATGCAAATAGCCGTGTTGCGGGCCATCGTTCACTACGGGGGCGAGTTGGGCCATCCTCTGCAAAGGGGCGAGGTCCGTAGGCGTTAGGCATGTTCAGGCCGACCGGCTTGGAGAGAGCACAGCTTGAATAACATGTGAGTCCTTTTTCTCGCGGTCATCATCGATGATCAAGGGTGGCTCTCGGTTGAGGGGACGGGACAAGTCCCAGACGGTGTCGCCCTGGTGAACGATGGCGAGCCGTCTTCATCAACAAGTCCCCCACGATTCTTGCGGACCTTCAACCATGGTTCCGCCCGTACTTCATTCGATGACAGACCAGCGCCGGCCGCCGCAAGAATTGCCAATGCAAAGAATCCACCAACTATGGTCCGCCAGGCGGACAGAAAGAGAGTATTGGCAGAGAAGTCTTCAGCGGCGCCCAAGTTACACGAGGAGCTTATTCCTCCGGCAGCGCCGAAGTGGCTGCATTCCAAGGCAGGCCCAAGTCTTCAAACGCGATACGCAGCCGGTCTAAATGCCACACACGCGCTGTCGTTTCGTCATCCAGTAGGATTGCTAACTTGGCTCCATCGGAACTGAAGGTGAGCGTGCGTGGCGCCGCTGGAAATTTCGCGGTGAGCAACAAGTCGAATTGATCTCTTACAAGGCGCCACAAGCGAACCGTCTGGTCTTTGGAGCCCGTCGCCACCAACGAGCCTTGGTTAGCCAAGGCGATACACGGCACGCTCTCCTGGTGATCGTTTCTTTGCGCGAGTAAACGACCCGAAGGAACTTCAACCAATTGCACGATACCCGTTTCGGCGCCGCACACGGCGAACTGTTCATTGGGAAGGATCGCAATGCTGTGAATTGGGCCAGCGTTCAATGGAGATATGGACTCAAGGGTTCCGTCCATCGATCGCAAAAAATACAACATTCCATCCTTGCCGCCAGCCAAAGTCCAATGATCGCTCACGGCCAGACTGGTAATACCGCTAACTCCCGAAAGGATTGTTTGGCCTGGAGCCTTCCAATGCGTTAATTGGGCGCCGTCGGCCACGTTCCACGACGCGACTTCATTGCCGCCATAACCCCAAATACGGTCTCCTCGTGGTGAAAAGTGGAACACTTCAAAACTGCGGCTGTCGGTGAGAGTCTGGCTCGTTTCACTGCCCGGGGCGATTCGAGAAAGGTGAAGATCGCCACCGTCTGGGCGCCTGCCTAAGCGGCTGCCGTCCGCGCTCAGGCATTGGGTTGTTCGCGGCCGCGACGTCACGAGTCCTAGCCGGTAATTCGGCGAGCCTGCCGCAACTTGGTTCACCTCCAACTTCATGTGGGGGGCTGTGGGAAAGTCGGTCGCGTCATCAACGACGGCTTCGGCAACTGGCTCGTTCGCAGGGACCAACAAGGTACGTTCCCAGTTTGTCCACTGCACCATCGACGGCGCCTCAGGTTGCAGAGGTGTGAACGTTTCGATGCGGCCGCCTCCTACTTCATAAATAATCGTTTGTCGGTGGGCGGTTGTGGCTAGGTATCGTCCATCGGGACTGAAAATTGGGTACGTTGTGCGAGCGCCTGGTAGGGGTTTCAGCGCGATTCGCTGTCCCCGAGCGGTGTCCCAGATCCACAGATGCTGAAATGACCCCGCAACGAGCAGCGTGCCTTGAGGATTAAACTTAATCCATTGCACCTGGGTATCGTCTGAGCTTCCCATCTTGGGGTCGCGAATCGTACGGATTACGCGTTGCTGAGAAATATCCACGAACTCAATTCGGCCATTGACATATCCCGCGAGAATCTGGCCGGATGGGTGGAAGTCGATATGCGCCCCGTCCCATTTCCAGAAATCGCCTTGGGGACGTAAGTCATGAACTGACAGCAGCCCCAGTTGAAGATCGTGGGAATACGCTAGGGTCTGTCCGTTTGGATGCAATCCAAGGCCGTCAATATCATTAGGAGTATTCAAAGCGGCACGTTCGATTCCGGCTTCGAGATCCCAAACCTTGATTTCTCGCCCGCCGCTTGTGTAGGAGATAATCGCGGTGCTATCGGGTGTGAACTCGACCCGATGGATGCTGCCGCGGTGCACATTCCAAGACTTGGGTGTTTGTGCCGGCTGGCGCCAATCCCAGCAATGCACCATGCCCGTGCGTGTCCCTACCGCGAACCAATGGCCATCGGGGCTGAAGGCTGCCGCCCGAATGCCTTCTTGACCGGCGGCGTTGTCGCTGCTGCGAGCAACACGGAAAGTGAGGAATGAGAGCGTTGATACTTCCTCTCCGGTTTCGACGTTGTAGAGATAAACGTTGCACTTGATCCAACCTTGAGCTTTGGATTGGCACACGGCAAGCACTTTGCCGTCGGGGCTAAACGCCAACGCCTGAGAGTCAATGTTCCTGGCGACAATGTGTTTTTCGCGGAGATCGAAGTTACGAAGGGCAGCCGCCGCATAGCTACGCAAGGCGGACAACTCTCGCTTAGCACTTGGCAGCTGAGCTGCATGCGCCAAATCGGCAAGCGTATCCCAGGTCCAACCCGGGGGGGCTGTCGTACTTCGCTCCCGGAGACGGTTGACACGACTATAGTATTCGTGAGTGGCGGCCGTTTCCTGAGTCGCCTTGAGTAACGCCTCGCGGGCCTGGGCAGCCTCTCGCGCAGCCCGTAGTTGCGTTTCTTTGGCTTCCGCCGTCTTGATGACGAGGTCCAATTGGGTTCGTTGGGCTTGCGCCGTAGCTTGTGCGGCGCGCAAACTAGCGACGGCGGACACGAGGATCGGCAGTAAGCTGAAGGCGATAATACTTACGGCCACTAAGGCGGCTGCTGCTGGCTTGCGCCAGATCCATCGTATCGTGCGTTCCCAACAACAGGCTCGGCGGGCGCGAATCGGTTCATTCCGCAAGTAACGCGCAAGATCGTCGGCCAACTCAGCCGCGCTGGCGTAACGCCGCTCGGGCGACTTTTGCAAGCACTTGAGGCAGATCGTCTCCAGATCGTGGTCGATGGCCGGATTCAACTGCCGGGGCGCCGCCGGTTCTTGCTCGATGACCTGCTTGAGGGTTTCGAGGATGCTTGCCGCCTGAAACGGCGGCCTGCCGGTCAACATGGCGTATAAGACGGCTCCGAGCGCGTAAACGTCGGCCGCCGGTCCAATGCGGTCCATCTGGCCAGCCGCCTGTTCTGGCGGCATGAAACCGGGCGTGCCCAGAATTTGTCCTGACTGCGTCAGGCCTTGGTCGTCCTCGGTACGTTTAGCGAGACCAAAGTCGGTCACCTTGGGGTGCTCGCTCTTGTCCAAAAGTATGTTGGCAGGCTTAAGATCGCGGTGGAGCACTCCTTGGCGATGCGCATATTCAATCGCTTCGGCTACCTTCTTGAGAATCACGGCTGCTTCGCGCGAAGGCAAAGGAGCGGCGGCGATTCGCGCAGCCAGACTCTCTCCCTCGACATATCCCATCGAAAAGAAATGGCGCCCGTCGACCTCGCCAACTTCATAGATGGGCACGATACCGGGATGATCCAAGCGCGCCGCCGACTCGGCCTCGGTGTAAAATCGCTGCACCATCTCAGCCGAGGCCAGCTTCCCCGCCAGGATCATCTTGACGGCCACCACCCGGTTGAGTCGGCGTTGCCGAGCCTTATAAACGACCCCCATGCCCCCTTGAGCGAGAACTTGAATCAAGTCGTAGTCGCCCAAGGTTTCCGAACCCGGCGCCGGGAGAGCGCCCGAGTAGGGATCGTGCTGGCCCAAGTCGGGTGTTGTGGGAGATTCAAAGCCTCGCGTATCATCCGAGGCGCTGCCGTCAATGCCCGCAGGAATTGTCGCATGAGCGTCGTCCGCTACTAGCAGGACCGAGTGATCCGGCGGCACGGTCGGAAACGAGGGACGTTGTCGGGGAGCCGCCTGCATAGAGATGGCTTCCCTGTTCTCAACAGGCCGCTGGTTCATGAGGCACCCCGACGTGCGTTTAACTGCAATTCGCCGCCAGAAAAGCAGTTCCTTTGGGGGATTATAAGCTGGGGGCGGAGCCTTTCGCAATCATTTGCTCAGCAGATCGACGCGCCCCATTCACGCGTCGGCGCGAACCTTGAACCCTTTTCTTTCGTTTAAATGATAGCCGATGTATAAAGCATCGACAGCGACAACTACTCTTCCGGGGGCGATTTGGATTCGACCGGGCGCCTGGAAGCGAAAGTTGCGAGCCGTGGTTGGTCAGAGGCCACGTTAAAAGCTGACCAAAACTTTATCTGCCGAAGGTAACTTCGCACTGGCTGCCTAACAAACAGGTAGCCCCGACTGCGGCGCTTAGTTGGAGAGAGCCAAAAGTCGGTTGCCAAATCCAACTCGCCTAGGCTCACGCCAAAAACGGCCTGGGTTAAAAAGCTGTCTTTGGCTAGTCGCAGGCGGACCATGTCGATCGGGGCCGTCCGCGGCGAAACTCAAAAGATCGACTACGCCCGTAGACGCTTTCGCTGAAACACCGCGGGACGCGGGTTCAATTCCCGCCGCCTCCACT
>CAYWIS010000308.1:2751-5081 GCA_964458385.1 uncultured Pirellulaceae bacterium | reverse complement strand
GGCGTAGCGAAGATCAACGTGGGCGCCGCGACCGAAAGCGAAATGAAAGAGAAGAAGGCCCGCGTCGAGGACGCCCTCCATGCGACCCGCGCCGCGGTGGAAGAGGGCATTCTGCCCGGCGGTGGTGTGGCTTTGTTGCGGGCTTCGACTCAGGTCAAGGCGGGCGACGACCTCACCCACGACGAGCGCGTGGGCTATGACATTGTGGTTCGCGCTTGCCGCGCTCCGCTCACCTGGATCGCCACGAACGCGGGCCAGGACGGCGGCATCGTCTGCGAGAAGGTCGCCGCTGGCAAGGGCAACTTCGGCTTCAACGCTCTCACGGGCGAGTACGAAGACCTGGTCAAGGCCGGCGTGATCGACCCGACCAAGGTGACCCGCACCGCTTTGGCCAACGCCGCCAGCGTGGCCACGCTGCTGTTGACCAGCGACGCCTTGATCGCCGAGAAGCCCAAGGAAGAGAAGGGCAAGAAGGGCGGCCACGGCGGCGACTACGACATGTACTAATAGCGGCCGGCCATCGGGCCAACAAAAGCCGTATCAAAATAGCCGGAGGCAAACCTGCCTCCGGATGTCTGCATCTTCCAAGAACCTCCCAACCCGCCGTTTTCCTCAACGGCGGGTTTCTTGTTGCGCCTTTCTAAGAACGCCGCCCAAAGCCCGGCCGCTTCTTCACGGCCGAACCGCCGCCTAGTCGATTCGCCCCATGGGCCGGCTCACAGCGTTAGGCCGTTTCTTACGCGGCGCCTACCTTCCATAGATCACGCTATCTCTGCGGCTGAAATCGTGTTCGGCTAACAGGCGGCAGATGCCTTGCACGATCTTGGCGCCGCCGATCTCGGAAGGCTCGATCGGCGAAACACCCGAGTAGTCGTGGGGATCGTTGCAAATCAAACGCAGATCCAACACGGGCAGCCCGTGGCGGAAGGCTTCGCGAAGGATCACATCGTTAAACGCCGACAGGCCAGCAATGGCGCCTTGCGGCAATCCTGGAACCGAATCGTAGATGGTGCAAACCAGAGTCGGCTTCTGTTCCTCTAACACCGCGCGCAGCATCGCCTGATAGTCTTGGCGGAACTTGAAATGGGCTTCGGCCAAGAGTTGAAAGCCCTCGGCGGCGGTGGAGGTTTCGTCATACACGATGCCGCTATACCCCAGCGCATCGTTGCCGCCCACGCTAATGGCAAGATGGGTCGCATCGCTTGGCAACTCGGCTAGTTGCCGCGGGACGCTATCGGTCACGGCGCCGTCGGCCGCCAGCAGCGTCGCACGCCAACCAGGCGGCAACCAAGACCGTAGTTGCTCGATCACCGGCGGCCGCCCCGGCACGTAGACGGCGTTGTCAAAGATCGAGTCGCCAAGCAAAACGATGTGGCTCATAAAAAATCAGAAGCAAAGGGCCAAGGAGCGTCATGCGCATCCCCACAGGCAAGTTGGCCCTTTGGCCAACGCAGTCAGCCTACCGCAAGAGCTGCGGCGACAAAACCTGCCAAGCGCGGTGGCCGGCCGCGGGTGCTTTCTGGCGCGCCGCACGCTATGATAGTCGCGTTGCGAATCGGCTTCATTTCCTAATTTCCATGAGGCGATCTCCATGACTAGCGCACGTCGCACTGCGTCGTCTTCGCGGCGCCAATTTCTGAAAACCGCCGTGGTCGGCGGCGCCGCGGCTTTTGCCGCGCCGGCCATCTTGCGGGGCCAGAACCTGAACGAGAAGTTGAACATCGCCATTATCGGCTCGGGCGGCCGGGGCGCCGGGAACATGGCGGCGGTGGCGAGCGAGAACATTGTCGCGCTGTGCGACGTGAACGAAGCCAACCTGAACCGCGCAGGCGAACAGTTCCCTCAGGCCAAGCGGTTTGTCGACTTCCGCAAACTCTACGACGAAGTCAAGAACTTCGACGCCGTGGTGGTCAGCACCTGCGAACACACCCACGCTTTCGCCACGCTTCCCGCCTTGCAACTTGGCAAGCATGTGTATTGCGAAAAGCCCCTCACCCACAATGTCTGGGAAGCGCGGGTCATTCGCGAAGCGGCGGCCAAGGCCAAGGTCGCAACCCAAATGGGCACCCAGATTCACGCCGGCTCGAACTATCGCCGCGTGGTTGAGTTGATCCAAAGCGGCGCTATTGGTCCGGTGCGCGAGGTTCATGTGTGGGTTTCGCGGGCTTGGGGTTGGCAAAGCCCTGAAGACGCCAAGCGCCACGGCGATATCGTCTCGGTGCAGGAACGTCCCAAGGAAGCCCAACAGCCGCCCAGCGGTTTGCACTGGGACCTATGGCTTGGCCCGGCGCCCGAGCGGCCCTTCCATAACGTCTACTTCCCTGGTCCCA
>CAYWIS010000308.1:0-2741 GCA_964458385.1 uncultured Pirellulaceae bacterium | reverse complement strand
AGCGGCACCATGTCGGACCTGGGAAGCCACTGGATCGATCTGCCGTTCTGGGCTTTGGATTTGAAGCATCCGCTGACCATTGAAGCCTCGGGTCCGCCGCCGCATCCCGAGATTGCGCCGGCGTCGATGCAAGCCAAATACGAGTATGGCCCGCGCGGCGATCAGCCCGCCCTGACCCTCACTTGGTATCAAGGGGTCAACAAGCCGCAAATCTGGCACGACAAGAAGATCCCGCAATGGGGCAACGGCGTGCTGTTCATCGGCGACAAGGGCATGGTTCTCGCCGACTACGGCCAGCATGTGCTCTTGCCCGAGAAGGACTTTGCCGACTTCAAACGGCCTGAGCCGTTCATTCCCGAGTCGCGCGGGCACCACGCCGAATGGATCCACGCCTGCAAAACAGGCGAACCGACCACGTGCAACTTCGAGTACGCCGGCTGGCTGACCGAGGCGAACCACCTAGGCAACGTGGCCTACCGGGTCGGCAAGAAGCTGGAGTGGGACCCCGTCAACCTCAAGGCGACAAACGCTCCTGAGGCCGACAAGTACATCCGCCGCGAGTATCGTCCCGGCTGGAATCTGGTTTAAGCCAGTCTCGGCCCGGCGTCATGGCGCTGCTTACCCATTCCCAAGCAAAAAGAACCGCAAGCCGATGCTTGCGGTTCTTTTGTTGATGCGTTTCGGTGTTCGCACGCCATTACCGTTCAGCCAAAATGCGCGTTCCCGGCTTGAAGTAGGGAAGCGCCCCCGTGTACTCAACTTGCGAGTGGGGCCGCTGCTGACCGGCGACCCACTCAAACAGATAGGCGACGACGGCGCGCTCCAGTTCGCCCCGCACTTGGCTCCAGGTCTTCTCGCCAGGTTTGACTTCCAGCACCTGAATCAAATGGACGCCAAACGGAGTCACCACCGGTTCGCTGACCTCGCCCACTTCCAGCGCAAAAGCAGCCTGTGAGAACGGTTCGGGCATGGGACCATGACGGCCAATCCAACCGATATCGCCCCCTTGCTCCGCGGTGGGAGAAATGGAATGTTCTTTCGCCGCTTCAGCGAATGTTTTCTGACCGGCCAGGATCGCCGCGCGAAGGGATTCGGCTTTCTGGAGGGTCTGCTCGAGCGCTGCCGCGTCATCCTCCACGGCGGGCTTAAGCAGCAAGTGCGCCACGCGCAGTTCCGTTCCGTCAAACTCGCGCCGGTGACGCTCAAAATACTTTTCTAGATTGGCGTCGGTTAAATGCCGTTCCAGGTATCGCCGCCAAGTCAATTCCCAACGCAGCGTCTCGAGAAGATCCTCGCGGGTTTGCTGGGTGCGCTCCAGATACTGTTCCAGCGTGACGTTCTGCTGCGCCAGTTGCCGCTCGATGCGGGCGATCTCCGCCTCTAACTCCTGCGGCGTAGCAGCCTGCTTTTGCTTTTCGAGATAGCGGATAATCAGTCGCCGATCGATCAATTGGTCGAGCGTTTCGGCTTCCAGCACAGGGCGGGCATCGGGCGCAATCTTTCGCGAGCCCAGCACTCGCGCAATGCGGCGCTGCACCTCATGGGCATACACCGGCCGGCCATCGACGCGGGCCGCCACCACCCGCTCGTCCGCCGGGGCGGCGTCAATCGAAGCCGCCTCATCAGCCAGAACCGGCGCCGCCCCTAGCACGCCGGCAACGCAGGCCCACCATCCCAGCACCAGGATTTTCCATCTCCCACCCAGCCCGGCTAGGACGCGTGGCTTTAAGGTCCACGGCCTGGTTGCGGTCGTCTGGCCTGTCCGAGAAGGGACGACCAAGCGCCGAGGAAAACCATGGCCCAGAAGGCTTCCAACCTGCATTGTCGTTGAATCCTGCAAAACCAACATTGCCAAGCGCGGGGCAACAAAGAGCAAGGCGCCAAAGTGCGCTTGCCTAGCGCCCCCTCGTTCACCATACCTCGCTCTAAGAAACCGGGTCAAATAACTCCCAACACCGTTCGCCAAGGGGCGTTCGTGGAGCCGCGCGAGAACGGCAAGCGCCAGAAATGTCGTACAATCCGAGGTGCGCAAGTGTTTCTAAGAAACCAAAATTCATCTACAATATTCGTCCAACCTCGAACGAACTTCTCCAAGACGCACGACCGAGCGGCGCGGTGAGCCTCTCGGGCTTGTCGGCGTTCGGGGCGCGTCTTGTCTTTAGGCCCTGAGGAAACTGGAACGGCCGGCTGTGATGCGTCTTCTCCCTTCATCTTGCTTTCGCGCTCATCGCCTAACTCTGGCCGGGCTCCTGGGGTTGGCGTTGGCGCCGCTAGGGTGTGTGGGCGGGAGCGCTTCGCTGGGCGGTTTGGAACAGGTCTGGGGAGGCCACGGCTTTGGCGATGGGCGGTTCTATCGCCCGCGGGCTATGGCCATCGACAGTAACGACCAGATCTACATCGTCGACATGACGGGCCGGATTCAGGTCTTCACTCCCGAAGGCGAGTTCCTGCGTGGGTGGCGAACGCTGGAAATTGAGAACGGCAAACCGTCGGGGCTGTCGTTTGATCGGGACGGCAACCTGCTGGTGGCCGACACGCATTACTTTCGCACTTTGATCTACACCCCCGAAGGCAAACTTCTGGAAGAACGCACCATTGGCGGCGTGTGCGGGCACGGGCCCGGCGAGTTCAACTTTGTCACCGACGCCGTGCAAGACGCGCAAGGCAACTACTACATCGCCGAGTATGGCGAGTACGACCGCATCCAGAAGTTCACCCGCGACGGCAAGTTCGTCCTCCAA
>CAYWIS010000307.1:0-5083 GCA_964458385.1 uncultured Pirellulaceae bacterium | reverse complement strand
TTGGGTCAGGTACGTTTCCAGTTCGTTGGTTTCATTCTGCTTCTTCAGCGGCGTAACCTGCACGTGCAGCAGCGGAATCTCCCAGTAATGATAGCTTCGCCGGCGGAATCGATCCGGTGAAAACTCCTCGCCTGTGACCGAACCGTACCGGAGGAATGGCGCCGCAAAAAGCAGCAGAACGACCAGCACTCCGATCACGCCCACCAAAATGCGTTTCCCCCCACGCGCCAACCTTGGTTCCGAAGTAGTGGTTGGCGAATTCGTTCCCGTCATGGCGGCCTTCCCCGAGATAAGCGTGTTTCCGCTTTATTGTCCCCTGCGGGCGCGCCGTGAGCAAGAAGCGGGCTTGAGAGCCCCGTTCAGGGCGCCTATCATCGGGTTTTGACGTTTCCGAGCTAGGAATGGTATGCAGCGTGCGCGCCCACCCTTTGGCGCCTCAGGATGGGGTCCCCTGCATCCGAGCCGACTAGGCTCCCGGATAGCGTGGGGTCAAGCCTGGGGCTCAACCACGCGACGATCGTGGCCACCCGCCTGGTGTCCCCTGCGGAGCGAGGATTGTCCGCCAAGTGTAGCCGAAACCTCGGGCGAATCGGAAGAGGCTCGGCTCCGGCGGCTGGAGGCTGTATTATTTCTGGCCCGTGAACCGTTAAATAGCCGAAAACTGAGTCAATACGCCAACTTGGCGGACGGCACAGAAGCGCGTACACTGATTCGCCGACTCAATGCGTTTTATGATACGGTAGGCCGGGCGTTTCGCGTCGAGGAAATGGCAGGCGGTTTTCGGTTAATGACGCGTCCCAAGTTTGGCGCTTGGTTGAAGCGTTTAACGCACACCCCCTCTGAAGTGCGACTATCGGCGCCGGCATTAGAAACGCTGGCGGTCGTAGCATACCGACAACCGGTGCATAAGGCCGCTATTGAGGCCATTCGCGGCGTCCAATGCGGTGAAGTCCTGCGACAGCTCATGGAGCGCGATCTGGTGCGTATCGTTGGCCGAAGCGAAGAATTGGGGCGGCCCTACCTTTATGGGCCGACCAAGCGGTTCCTGGAAGTCTTTGGACTTCGCAGCTTGGACGATTTGCCGCGCGTCGAGGCTTTGCGCACCCCGTCGACCGACGCCCCCTCAACTTCGCCGACTTCGGCAGCCGACCTCGAAGACAATTCTCATTCCAACCACCCCCAACAGGAGAAACTTACCGTGAGGATTCAGGACTTTGCGGAGGAGCAAGTACAGGACCATTGGAACCACCCGGCGTTGACCTCGGCGCCCGTTCCCGTCCTTGCGGCTGACGACGACGAAGACGATTACGACGACTACGACGACGAAGAAGAAGATTATGACGACGAGGATTTAGACGACGAAGACCTCGACGATGAAGGCGACTTTGAAGAAGACGACGATTGGGAGTACGACGAAGAAGAGGATGAAGAAATCGATGACGACATCGAAGACGAAGAATGGGAAGAGGTAGAAGGTGACGACGACGACCTCGATGAAGAAGAGGACGAGGATTGGGATGACGAAGACGACGACTGGGAAGATGATTAAGCTTGGCCTCCGGTGGTAGCGTCTGGCTCCCGGTATCTGTAGCCCCATCGCCGGCGCAAACGATGCGGCGATGGCTTCTCCGCGTTTTCTGAAGCGCGTGCGCTTGCGGGCTAGTTCGTGCGGTCCAAGGGAGACTGCCCCTTGGCCGTTCACGATTTCTGACTCTAACGCTGCTTGGCGGCCCGAGAATGTTCCCACTCGGGTCGTTCCCTCGCGCAAGCTTTGTCATCAAGGTCGCGCGACAAGTGTGCGGCCTCTTGCCTCTGTCCTTTTAAGATCAACTTACGACGTCGCGTAGCTGCCAAACAGCGATGGTTTGGTTCCGCCGCCATTAGAAAAATGACATGCGAGGGCGGCACAAACAAGAAACGAAAAAAGGCCGAACCTCATGCGAGATCCGGCCCTTGGCTGGGTCGTGTTCCGGAAGAAACGCTAACAGGGCAACACGCTTCTTCCGTTCACTTCGTTTGCCAATTCCCGAGAATTAACGACGGAAGCTCACTTGACGGTAAGCAACCGGGGCGCGATCCAAAGCCGCCGCGGGAGGCGGAGCAGGAGCAGCACCTTCGGCTTCGGGAGCATCAACAGGGCCTTCCACCGGAGCGCCACCCTCGTACGGAACGCCATCGACGGGCACGCCCGCGTCATAGCCACCATGGCAGTGAACCGGGGTGTAGCCGCAGCAGTGGGGAACGTAGCCGTGGCAGCCGTGGCAGTAGTCGTGGCAGCCGTGGCAGTAGCTGTGGCAGCCATGGCAAGCATGACGACGAGCACGCAGGCGGGCGAGCAAGCCTTGACGGCCATGGCAAGAACCGGCGCAGCTGCAGTAGCAATCGCAGCCGTAGCACGAGCAATCGCAGTAGCTGTTGCAGCCGTGACCAGCAACGGCCTTCTGTTCACCGCCCAAGAGAGCGATGCCGACAACCGCGAAGAAAATCGCGATACCCAAAAGCACAGTTCGATTCATCCCAAACTCCTTGATGTCTTACAAAGTACCGTGACAGGATCCGAACACGTTTGCGCCGTCATCGCTCACTCGTCCCCGACCTGACGGCGTCGGCCGAGGCGATCGCTCTACCTAACCTGATCAATCTTTGCTCATTATTTGCCCTGTTGTCCATGAACGGAATTGATCAGGCAGGATACTTAAAACACGCAATCTAGGTGGCTAGATTAGCACCTGCGTTCCCGTTGTCAAGTGCGCAAAGATAATTTACGCAATTTGCGAAAAACAGTCGCAACACGTGAATCTTGCCGCCGGCTGGTCAAATTTAGACCATATGCGACGGTTGTCCAGCCGATTGGCGAAAGAAAGAGAGAGGGGCCGTTGTCAACGTCGCTTGCCCCAGAGACTGGTAGCGAAGAATACATACTGCCAAGCATTGTCACGCCGGAAAAATTGCCTTCTCTGGGAGTCTCTGCTCTATCCGCTCAGAGTTACCCAGCTTTCCGCAATTTTCGCGCCAATCTAGCTCCAATTGCGGTGAGTTCGCTGGTGTAGGTGCGGTCCGGCGGCGGCGATATAAATGGCGGCAGCCTATTTGTTGAAGATGCCGTGTGCGGCGTGAGCCGCAAAAGTCGCAACGATTAGCACTAACGCCTTTTTGTCGCGCCAACCAGTAGGTAAGAAAATGACCAACCCGGCGCGCCAACGCCGGCTTCAAATCGGGTTAGCCAAGAAAAGAAAACGGGTTCGCCGGAGCGAACCCGCTTGGTCATTTTACGCCCTGATATGTCAAATTGTCCGCAAAGCGCCATTTGGCCTATAGGCCGCGCCAGTGGCGATCTGCCCGGACGCCAACCCGTGCGGGGCAGGTCTGCTTCCTAGATACCCCCGCTATTGAACATTGGGTACAGCGGGTTGTTCAGGATTAGCTGCTTGCCGAGCGGGCTCCGCCGGCATCTCGGCGGCTTGCTCAACTTGCTCTTTCATTTCAAAGACTTCGGCCAGATTTTCGAAGTTGAAAACCAGCGGCTGTTCGTTTTGCGGATCATGAACCGCCAATCCGCTGACGCGCCACCCTGCATCCTCACGGCGGGTGATCCAAACGGCCTCGAAGGTGAACAACTCGCCGTCGCCCAAGTCGTGCGTCCACGTGCTGCTCACCAGGGCTTCCGGATTATCGCCATTCACGAATTCGACGCGGCCGACTTCATACTTGGAGCTAGGATCTCCTGGCGGGTTAATTTCGTACCCCAACCGTACAGTTTCTTCGCGTGCAGCCGTTGTCAGCAACGAGGCCACCGTATCGCGGTCGCCGTTACGGAGCGCCTCCAAGAAACGTCCAACCACTTGTTCGGGAGGTTCTACTGCCGCCGTGGCCGTTGGCGTCGAATGCGCCGTGGTTTCGGTTGTGGAAGAACTTGTCGCGCTGCTGATTGCGGACGCCGCCGGAGTGACGGGAGCGTCGCCCCCCTTGCTGCACCCCATAAACAAGGCCCCACAAACCAGCCAATGCATCCATTGCCAACGCACCGCCATCCTATTGCTCCTTGAAGCGGACCTTCTTTTTCCAATTGTCAAAAGACGAAGGGCTTTCGACTTTAGGCCACGAAATTTCGCAGGGATGCCGCGCTCTGTCAAGGCGAATCGAGTAAGGGCAGCCCGCTGGCAAACCGCTCTGGCTGGAATAGCCTCTCACCGATAAAATCCCGCCGCGAATTGCCGGTCCGAATCCTTAAGCCAGGGGCAGTGGCATGGATGGCCAACTCACAAGGCGTTGCGTGCTTCGGTGCCTGGGGGCCATCGGCGCGATGGCAGCGCTCGGCCCTACTTCGGCCGAAGCGGCCGTGCGTCGCCGTTTGACCATCCGCAGCAATCCCGAGGGTGCGCTGGTCTACGTTGACGACCAGCAGATTGGCGCTACGCCCGTATCGGTAAGTTTCACCTACTACGGGACCCGTAAGATCCAACTCATCAAAGACGGATTCAAGACAGTAACGCTACGGCAGACGTTCTCGCCTCCTTGGTATCAGATTCCGCCGTTGGACTTCTTTTCAGAGAACCTTTATGGAGGCGAACTGCGTGACGAACACGTGGTCGACGTGCAATTGGAGCCAGAAACGATTCCGTCGACCAACGAACTTTGGCAACGCGCCGAAGCCCTACGAAGCAGCGCCCGAGCAGGAGTCGTGCTACCCACCGCGCCGGTCGTGGCGCCTCCCGCGCCCTCGCTGAGTCTTCCAGAGCCAGTCATGGCGCCGCTCCCGGCCCCCGCGCCGCAACGCTTGCCACCGCCCGCGGCAACCACTCCGGCGCCTTTTGATCCTTACGCTCGGCCCAGTGTCGCTCCGCTTCCTCCGCCCGGAGGACCAGTACTACAACCGTTACCGCCGCCTTGATCGGGGGTGAATTGCACTAAGTGATGTGAATCTCCCGACGTTTTGACCTTTGCGAACCTAATTATCGCGATTGTTATGGCATCGTCCGCTTCCAACGCTTCGCCGCAAACTCGTCCCGGCTTTCTGTCAGTCGTGGCCGATGGCGTCGCCAGTTGGGGCTCCTTGGTTATTGAAACAGTGACGGCCGTCGGC
>CAYWIS010000306.1:0-5237 GCA_964458385.1 uncultured Pirellulaceae bacterium | reverse complement strand
ATAAGGGGGGCGATGGCCTGTTGCTCGCGCGCCAGCACATAATGGGAGAGAACAATAGGAACGCCACTATGCGATATTCGTTTCGATTAGCGCAATTGCTGGGGCACGATCCCGACCCCAAAAAGCGGCCGGGAACGGTCAAGGCGATCGTGAGTCACACGGGCCTGGATCGTCATAAGGTTGCGGCTTTGCTCCGGAACGATGTTAAGTACTTGCCGCTTGATACGATTTCGCGCATCTGCGGATACCTGATTGACCAGGGGATTGCTGCTCCGGAAGAACTACCCGGCGCGCTGTTTGCCATCGAACCGGAGAGCTTTTGGGAGTTATTAGCACGAAGAACAAGTCTGCAAATTTGTCTTGGCACGCGGCGCGACCCTGGAAGCGACTATGTGGACGATTCCTGGGTGGTTACTGCCGACTCGTTGTTGTTGGGCGTACTCCTTAATGGAGTGTCTACGTTGGGCGGAACCGCCCGTTATTATCCGAAAGGCGAAGCTCCGCCGGCCGCTGCGCAGGGCGTGACCCGAACGGCGCCTCATCCCGAGGAGTATGTTCAATGGCTCGTGTTGGCGCCGCAGCAAAACAACCAGAACCAATTTCCCGAAAAGGCGCGGCGGGTGTACGACGCCTTTGAGGCCAGCTCGAAGGACAAAGCCTTGGTCGCCTTGGGCAGCGTCAAGAGCAACCCGGTAATTGAGCTTATGCTGGCCAGGGCTTTCCGCGCCGAGCCATTTGTCTCACAGGATGACGTGCTTTATGCGCGTGAGCGGGCGTGCCCCGTCTATTTGCGATTTCGCGAGAACCTTGACGTTGCCGTTCCGTCGTTCAGCGGAGGCCAGCGTTTATCACAGCACGAGGATTCGTCGGCGCCGGGAATCTACTACGAACGTGCTGATGGGACTTGGGAGCACGCTCCTTGGACAGCAGAAGACCAGGACGCGGCTTTGATCTTCTATCACTATTTGCCAGCGCATGGGCGGCTGGAAATGGTCATTGGTGGATTCTCCAGCCGTTCAACTCGGTTACTGGCCCAAGTGTTGACTCCCGCCCTAACTTCGCGTCTATGGCCGCCCGTGTATGATACGCCGGAGCGGCAGATCGGAATTTACGTTGTTAAGTTCAAATTTACTCCCGAAGATCCTGCGCAGCGCGACATTCTTGCTATGAAGTATTCAGGAGACTTCGAAATCATCTCCTTAGAACGCGAAGTGATTACGCGGCGATTGTCGGAGTCCTAATCGTCATAAGATCGGAGCGTCTTAGCTCAATGTAGGGGTCTGCTCTAGGCCCGACTGTCGCAAGAACAAATGGATGCCCTGAGTGACGCCTGGCTCCGCAGATTTCGCCGTACATCCTGGTGGCGCCACATGGTTAACGTAGCGGGAGTAGCCCAAAATATCGTTCACAAGTTCTTGAATTTGCGAAACGCTTCCGATAAGGCAGGGGGCTAAGTCTTCGGCGCCACCTCGCACATCGCGCTCCAGGCGGCTCGCATGTTCGGTCAGTTTCGCCGTAGTGGCAATAAGTTTCTGACGCACATCGCCAGCGGCCTCAAGGGCCGGCGCGGAAGCTCCCAGTTCTCCTGCTTGCCCCTTGGCGATAAGCACGTTGGTGAACCAACGTAGCAAGCTGGAGCGGCTAATTACTCCAACGGGCCGGTTTTCCTTTACGACCACGACGCTTCGTATGGCGACACGGCACATGAATTCATAAATGACTTGGGCCGCCGTATCCTCCTCGTAGGATACGGCCCCCGGTTTCATCACATCGGCAATGGTCGTTTCCCACCAGTTCGGCCAAAGAAGGATCGACATGAGATCTTTCTCCGACAAGACGCCCACAAGGCGCCCCTCATTGTCGACCACCGGGGCCGAATTAATGCGCAGCTGCAGAAAATACTCGACCGCGCGTCCTACTTTCTCGTCTTTGTGAAGTCCGGCGACGATCGTCGTCATCACGTCGCGGGCCGAAAGCCCCGCAAGGGCCGTCGAATTCGCGCCATCGGCGTGAATTCGGCTGGAATCGTTCATGCATTGAAATGCGGTGACTTGATTACGGCCCGACTGTTTCGAAACGAGAAGCGCCTGGTCCGCCATATCGACGAGTTCTTCGGGATTGGCGGTGAGCTCTTGCCGTTGTGCGACTCCAAAGCTGGCGGTGATTTGTAAAGTGTGGCTGCCTACAACAATGGCGGTTTTCATTAGCGTTTGCCGAATGCGCTCCGCCCATTCGACCGCCTGCGTTTCTGTCGTTTGCGGCAATAAGACGCAGAACTCCTCGCCGCCGTAACGGCTTACAATATCGCCCTGGCGCGAGTGGCTTTCCAACACGCGAGCGACTCGACGGATAACCTCGTCCCCCACGCTGTGCCCATACGTATCGTTGATTCGCTTGAAGAAGTCGACGTCGAGAATTACGCAAGAGATGGGCGTTCGATGGCGTTCCGACCGGGCCCATTCCTTGCCTAACAGTTCGTAGAACGTGCGTTGTGTGTAGAGTCCCGTTAGCGAATCGCTCCTGGCGAGACGGCTTAGTCGGCTTTCCAGCTCCAACACGCGCAGCCCCGCCCGCATGCGCGCCAACAATTCGTCTTTGGCAATGGGCTTCTTGAGAAAATCGTCGGCGCCTGCCTCGAGCCCGCGAACAATGTCTGTTGAACTGCTGCGTGCGGTAAGGATGATGGTGTAGACGTAGTTCGGCAACGAATGGGTTCGCACCCAGTGACACAACTCCATGCCACTACACCCCGGCATCTCCAGATCGGTGATCAGGAATTGCGGGCACTCCGTTTCGATGATCGCGACCGCTTCGCGCCCGTTGCTGGTTAGGCGCACGTGAAAACCGCCGTTTTCCAGCCATTCCGTGAGCGCGCGGACCGTGGCGGAATCATCGTCGACCAGCAGAACCTGCGGAGGTGATTGCGACGTCATTGTAGTACCTAAGCGCTTCATTCAGCCGAACAGCGCGTTCTTAGCCATCCGAGTACACATACCAGACGAGTAGTTGGGGAAGACGTTCACCGTTCGATGACGAGACGCTAAACCGACAGATCGGCTGTTTCGAACCCAACGACGTACAGCCCGTCGTCCGTTGGGCGGACGTGTTTTACGGTCGCTTGAAGAAATGCACCGGCGTAAGCCAATCCGACCGTGCAGCCGACCGGTAAACGCGAACAGTCGCTGACCACGAGGCTGATCCCCCCGAGCGATTCATCGTGGACAGAAGCCACAAGTTCTTCGTGCGGATTCAACCAGATGGCGGCGAGATCGGATTCTCTTTCGCGGCCGAAACGTGACGCTGCACGCCGTTCTTCAAAAACATCGTGGTATTCTCTTTCCGCCATGGCGTCTCCTGGAACGAGCGTAGATTGGGCCTTCACGGAAAGTATAGGTCGCATAAACAGCCATTAAAAAAGAAAACGGCGTTCCGCACGCGAAGCGGAACGCCGTGGAGCAATCCCAGAGTTGGCCCAGAACCGCACTGAGCCGGCAAGGGTTGTTTAGCTGTCGTTCTTTTCGGACGACGCCTCTTGGCCGAGGAGCAACCGCAACGAGGCGCTGCCGCCGCCAATCTCTCGTGCGTTGTAAATAATCTCGGCGTTCAAGGCTTTGTCGATGACCTGTTGGACCTCCGCCAAGTGGGCCAAGGTGTAAGGATCGAGTTTCTCGCCGTTCTGTTTTTGACAGTTCTCGGCGCTTGCGCGGATTTTACGCAGATCCTCCAACGCGAGGTTGGCGATTGGTTTCATGGCCGCGGAGGTTCCCGCGCCAGGCATGCTCAAATCGATTAGCCGCTTGAGATGTTCCCGCTGCAAATTGCGGCGGAGACTGGAGATCATGGGCTGACGAGCTGTCGCGGGTTTGTCGAGCTTTTGATCCAACTCGTCCCAAATTCCCTTGCGCAGTGTCTCGAGGACTTCGGGAAGGGTAATTGCGTCTTGGTCGCTGGGAACGCGGAACTCGTTATCGTACACGCGACGCAACGTCGTTGGGTTCATCACCATCGTGAGCGCCGACGCCTGCATTCCCATGATGCTGTCATGGATGGGCCAGGTCGCGTCATCTAACCGAGGCCCTTCGTCCAGCCAACGATCGCTGGCCATGCGCCGAAGCAAGTCGGGGTTCAAACCGTAGGCCTCGTCGCGGAACGTGTTGTCAATAACAAACTTCAGCGCCTCTCGTTGTTTTTCGGCCGGAACGACCTCAAGAGGCGGCCGACCGTTGGGATCGCCTTTCTTGTCGCGGTAAACATGCACGCCGCCGACCCAGGCTGCGATCATGTTGACGGCTCGCATCTGCAGGCTGAGCGTCAAAGCGTAGCCGCGGCGCGCCTTGGACCAGCTATCGCCGTCTTTGACATACTTGTCGATGATCCGTTGGCGATGGAAATTCGCCAACTTCAATTGATCCTTTGCATAGTCGAAAGGGTCGGCGCTAAAGTCGTAGCGACGGGCCAGAGGATCGGGACCAACCGTGTCTTCATCGGTCGCATATTGCAGTTCGGGCTCGGCAACCCGCGCTAGAATGGGTTTCAGGTCCGACTCAAATGTGTAGCCGTACTCGATCGCCCAAATGTCATAGGGACCGATTCCCAACATGGTCCAATCGCCCTGCTTATTGCCGGCTTCCATGCGGATATTGACGGGGGTGTAGTCCATCACCGAAGCCGCGTGCGAGCTTTTCCCCGCCATTTTGTCGCTGTTAATGTCGTCCAGCTTGTACGCCGACGATCCCTTGAAGTTGTGCCGCAACCCCAGGGTATGTCCGACTTCGTGCGAGACGAGGTTCGCCAACAGCGGTCCGACGAAGGACTCGGGCATACCGTCGATAAGCGACTCGTCCTCCTTGGCCTTCTCCTCCGCGTTCTCGCCTTCCTTCTTATCGCCGTCGTTTTCAGCGTCCGTACGGAGTTCGTTCATCATCGAGAACGTCATGGCCATAAGCGCCATGTCGAACGCCTTACCCTGAGCAGCGAAGCAAGCTCCGTTAACTTGGCTGCTTCGTCCTAGCAACCCGTCATACTCGTTGTCGCCGAGTAAACGCGAGGGTTCACGCGCAAGGGCGTGGCCGCCATACGGTTGCGGCGCCTGCGCCATCAGCCGCGCCCGAATGAACTCGCGTTGCCCTGGCGGAGCAAGCCGCACTCGCGGATCCCAGTCGGGGTGTTGCCCTAGCCAAGCGAGCACTTCGGGGCTGAAACCCTCCATTGCCACTTGGGGAAGGAGGTCCTCGAAC
>CAYWIS010000305.1:0-5247 GCA_964458385.1 uncultured Pirellulaceae bacterium | reverse complement strand
GTCTTGTCCACGAACAAAGCTCCAGGCCACGTACGCACCATCTTATAAGTCGGCTGGGAAAAGCCGCTTCCTTCGCAAGGCAAGCCAGGCATCTTGGAGCAGCCGTCTTGCCATACAAATCCTACGCAGGGAGCCCCGTGCCCACTCTCGTCGCGTCGGTTCTCCCCTGACAGATGCGCATTCTATTTTTCTGGCGCCCGAATTGCTCTCTTCACCTTGCCTTATCCTCCACTACGTTCAGGAGATTCGTTGTATGGCTATCGAAAACTTACAAGACGCGTTGCTTGAGGAACTACGGGACGTGCTCAGCGCGGAAAAGCAGACCTTGAAGTCGCTCAAGCAGTTGGCGAAGAATGCGTCCAATGAGCAACTTCAGGCCGCTTTTGAAGAGCACATGGAACAGACCGAAGGCCAGATCCAGCGATTGGAAAAAGCGTTCGAGGCGCTGGATCGTAAGCCCCGCGCCAAACACTGTGCGGCCATGGAGGGCTTAATTGCCGAAAGCAAAGAAATCCTCGAGGAAGAGGCGTCGCCGGACGTACTCGACGCCATGCTCATCGCCGCAGCCCAGAAAGTGGAGCATTATGAGATTGCGACCTACGGCGCCTTGTGCGCCTGGGCCAAGAGTCTGGGATTGACCGAGATCGCCGAACTCTTGCACGAAACCCTCGAAGAAGAGAAGGCCACCGACGAAAAGCTGAACGAGCTGGCTGCCGAAATTAACCAGCAAGCCCTCGTGGCGGCGCAAGCTGAGTAACGTTTGGAGGGCTCACTTTCGCAAACATTATCGCCGTTGTTACCGATGGTGTTGCGGCGCCATCCGTAGTTCGCGCGAAGTTTCGCTACCAACACGTTCCCAGACGCTGCGATGCACGTCTGGGAACGTTTTCTTGTTTCTGGTAATTAAACCGTCAAGCAACGATCGCGAGCGACAACCGGCCAGCGTTCCGTTGCCTGACCGCGATCTATCACATACGCCTCTTTATGTAGCGCCGTCGTCGGACAAATATGCCGAGGAATGGCAAGCAATACATCACCTGGTTCGTACCGCTCCGCCAAAGGCGTTTCTAACACCAGGTGCTCCTCATTGTGCAATACTTCTTTGGCGTCGGGCAAATCGGGAAATCGGACCCGGCGGCCCGCCGGCTGATCTCCGGACACGGCCTTGTATCCCAGATCGAGTGTCAAACGATCGGGAGTTGGGCGGCTCACCACGCGCGTCAACAGCAGCGCTGCAGGGGCAAAATCAAGATCAGGAAACCGATCGCCGTACCCGGCATCGTGAAACACGCATGTGCCAGGACTTAACTCCAGCCCTGGAAGTTCTTTTTGTGCATAAATCGGAAACGATCCTGTTCCGCCCGCCACAACTCGCGGAACGGGCCAACCACGGCTGAGTAGGCGTTCACGAAGCTCCAGAACCGGCGCCCAAGCTTCGTCCACCGCTTTCCGTCGCTCTTCCACAGGCGTTTGATGGTTCTGCCCGTCGTAAACGTGCAACCCCTCGGCAACGATGCCTGGCGTCTCAACGATCCGCTGATAAAGTTCTTCCGCCTCCAGACTGACCGGAATTCCTGTCCGGCGTAATCCGGTGTCAACGTCGAGCAATACGCCAATCGTGCGCCCCGCCCCGTGCATTACCGCGCCAAGTTCCGCCAGCGGGCGAGGATGATCAACAGTCACCAGAAGATTGACATCAGGATACGCCTCTTGAAACGCAAGGGCCCGACGAATGTTGGGCCCCACTAGGTTATACGCCAGAAGCACATCCTTAGCGCCGGCCTGAGCGAGCATTTCGGCCTCGGCCAGCGTCGCGCACTTGTGTTTGTCGATCCCCAGCGACAACTCCCATTCAATGATCTGCCGTATCTTGTGCGTTTTGCAGTGCGGGCGCAAGCGTTCCGGCCCGCCAGCAATAGCAATCATCTTATGGAGGTTTTCTTCTAGAATATCCCGAAACACCAGCAACGAAGGAGACTCCAGGGTCGATAGATCGGCAAGGTGATAGCGAGGATGCATGAGAACTTCACTACAGGGCGAACAAATCGAAGGGGGCACAGAATCCGCTCATCCTATCCCCCCAATAAAGCTTGCGAAAGCAGCGATCGCCGCCGTTACATCCAAAGCTCCAGCACGCCCGCCGCAAGGAAGAGCAAAATTGCCGCGACCAAAAGCACGTTGACCAAAAGTGAGTTTCGCCAACGTTCGCCGATCCAGCGGCTCGGTGCATTAAGCATCAAGAGAACCGCCGCCAAAAGCGGCATAAACGCGGCTCCCAGCACCGCATAAAACTTTTGCACGGTGCGAAAGTCGATCAGGAACAATCCTAACGCTGGCAACGACGCAAGACTATACAAATAGCCGCGATAGGCTCGCGAATTGGTATCGACGTTCGCCCGAGAAAGCCCCGGCGCATCGTCGTGATCGGCATTTTGATTTTCACGTTGACGAGCATTGGCGCGTAAGAGGGAACACACGTCAGCAAACAGATAAGGCGCGCTTTGCCACACTCCCAAGAGGCTACTAAATACCGCGCCCCAAGCGCCAACCAAGAACCCCCAGCGGGCGATTGGCCCCAGGGTCGCTTCAAGCCGATCGGCCAGATCGACCATCAGACGCGAACCGCTCCCTTCAACATCAATCCGACTACCAATGATCACCATGCCAACGCCAAATAGCGCCGTCATAGCGTATCCGGCAGCGAGATCCACACGGCAGGTGGTTAAATCCTCTTTGCCATGCCGATTGGCTTCGCGAATCCAGTAGCCGTAGCAAAGCACGGTTACCGTGCCGCCCACGCCGCCCATGAGGGCCACTGTCCATTGCACCCCGTCTTCGGCCATCCGAGGAATCGTCGGCAAGAACACCCCTCGCATGACTTCCCCCCAAGGCGGCCGCAGCGCAATCGCCGTCGCCACAACAACGACGAACATCACGGCGATGCAAAATCGCATGACCTTCTCAAACAACGGGAATCCGCCCCGGCGCAGCAATATCACGGCAAGGATGCTATGTCCAATCCCGTAGAAGGTCTTATCGGAAGAAGCGTCGCCCATTGGCAAAATCGCATGCGCAACGACTCCACAAGCGCTCATTAACGCCAGGGCGACCAGAAAGGTCCAAACCAGGAGATAGGCTAAGAAGCCCCACATCACGACCGGGCCCAGGCGCTGAGCCGCGCCTTCGAGCAATGTCTCGCCGGTCGCCAACTGCCAGCGAGCCAGGCCCTCGTTTAGCAGGAACTTCAAGCCAGCGCCTATGATCACCGCCCAAAGCACCGCCACTCCCAGCCGTTCACCGGTTAAGGCTCCCGTCGCAAGATCGCCTGCCCCCACACCGGTCGCTGCGACCAGCATTCCCGGCCCAAGCATCGCCAGAAGTTTGCGTTGTTTATCGGGCATGCGGCGCGGGGAACAACGTTCACGAAAAACCGTAAGACAACAGGCGCGAAGTCTTCTCGATTCTCAGACAGCGGCGGAGCGAACGCACCCCATCACTCGGGCCGTTTCCCTTGAAGGATTTCTTCCTCCCATTCGTCCATCAAGGGCCAGTCGACGGCGCAAGTGCCAAAATCGGCCATGTGCTGATACCGCTCCAACCGCGCAATGGTGTCGTTAAGCAGGGCGTTATCTTTGCGAAAGATGGGACCGTGGCTGGGAAGCAGCCACTGAACGTCGCTATCGCGAATGCGCTGTAGCGAACGAATGAATTGCGGCAGATCACTGCCGTGATGGGCGTCGATGGCGCCGACGCATCCATCGCGGTAGATGTTGTCACCGCTAAAAAGCAGATCCCCCATCCGAAACGACAGTTGGCTATTAGTGTGTCCGGGGGTGTGCCAAACTTCCAATTCAATGCCGCCAATTTGGATTCGATCCCCCTCGTCAATCAGGCGATCAATCTTGACGGGCGGCATTTTCTCGTGGATGCCTTGAGCCGAAATTTCGGCGAAGGTCAAAAGCGGATCGCCGGCTTCCAGTGGCTCCGCCGCAAGTTTATGCGCCGCCACCGGAGCATTCAGCAAATCCTTGGCCTTAGCCATCCCTTGAATGTGGTCGACGTCGGCGTGGGTGGCAATCAGCGTGACGCAGTTGGAGAGCGGGAAATCCATCTGCCGGATAAGTTCCACGATCTCGTCAACATTGTCCTCGTAGCCAATATCGATAAGCGCCCAATGGGACCCGTCGTAAACGAGGTAGACATTGCACCCCAAAAGGTGCCCAGCCTGGAAGTTGATTTCAATAACGTGAGGAAACAACGGCTTGCGTTCCAACATGGGCGGCCCCCCGTGTAGGAATGAATTTGTTATGGGCAGGGAATCGTCACCGCAAGAACGCGAGCGAACTCGTTCCCCCAGCGAGAGACCAACATGTCTCTGGTCAGTGGCGTCTGGTTGAATTCTAGGAACGTGTTGTAGACCCATCAAGGACGGCCCCCCGCGCGCAAGCGCGCCCCCGTCCTCGGCGGCGGCATTGAACAGCTAATCGGAGCCAAAAATCGGTCTTCCGGCGTCGCGTCATGTTTGTTATCCATTCCCTACCCCTCATTCTGAATTGAATAACCATGAGCAAACTCTCGAAGTGGATTCGGGCGAACTGCCCCGGCGCCGTAACCGATGGAGCTACGTTTCTCCAAACCCGCGTCTTTCCAACCAAGTTCCACCGCCGCGTAGCTAAGGCATATCGCCTTGCAGGCCGCCCTCGAGAAGTTCTTTCGGGACCGTTCCAGGGCATGCGCTATTTGCCTTGGTCCGCCGACAAAGGTTTCCTGCCGAGAATTCTGGGGGTCTACGAACGTGAACTACACCAGCCCGTGGAAGACCTGATCCAGACACAGCCTGACGCGGTAGTTGTCGCAGGCTCTGGCGAAGGATACTACGCTGTGGGACTTGCGTTACGTCTTCCTTCGGCACAAATCTTCGCCTATGACGCTCACAAATGGGCCAGGCACCTTCTACGACGCATGGCGATAAAGAACGGTGTGACCGACCGAGTCCATGTGGGCGGCTATTGTGAACCGTCGGATATTCAGAACTGCCTGGCTGCCGCGAAGCGTCCTGCGGTCGTGTGCGACGTGGAAGGGTATGAACTGACACTGCTGGACCCGGTAGCCGTTCCTGTTTTGTCGCGATCAACGATGCTCGTGGAGCTTCACGATCGACCTGGACTGGCAATTCGCGAGCCCCTTCGCAAGCGCTTCTCGGGTACACACCACATAGAGCAGTTTGACCTGCAACCCCGCACCTTC
>CAYWIS010000304.1:0-5269 GCA_964458385.1 uncultured Pirellulaceae bacterium | reverse complement strand
CAGAATCGCCAGGTTATTGCTTTCCGTACCGCCCGAGGTGAAGATCACCCCGTCGTGATCGGCGCCCAACAAGGAGGCGACCCGGCTGCGAGCATCTTCAATCGCTTCGCGGCAAATGCGTCCGAGCACGTGCGTACTTGAGGGATCGCCAAAATGCTCGGCCAGAAAGGGGAGCATTGCCTCTTGTACGCTGGGCGCAATAGGTGTCGTCGCGTTGTAATCGAGATAAATGGGTTGCATCGGACATCCCACACGCGGAAGATTCGGCAAAGGAGGGGGAGCCGCTGCACGTAGTCCGCTCCCGAGTCGTCCTTTCGGTTTGCCCTAGATGAGGCAATAGAATCTTCCTCGCCGCCAATTGAGTGGCTACTTCTCCCGAGAATTCGTTTTCGAGAAAGCCTACACGATGGCCCCAAATGTGCCTATGGCTCGGTCCACTTCCCGTCGCGATACACGCATAACCGGGGATCAAACTCGGTAAGCGTCTCCAGGTATAGTGATGGAACGGGTTTCGTATTTCCGCCGTGGTAGATTTGCGACCATCGTTGGGGAGCCTTGGTGTCCGCCGCCCCACCCGATTCGAGGGCAAGCTCCACCGTTACAATTTTTTGCAAAAGTGAGTCGGGCAAGCCGGCCTGCATGAACTCCTCGGCGTTGAGTGTCGAGCTATATTTTTCCAATTCCAGTGCGACTCTTTCGCGTCCAAAATGCAGGAGAGCGGCGCGGCGGTTGCCTTGGCGACGCAGTTTGAGCGCTTTCAACAATCCCTCGCGCGCATCCGACGTGCTCGCGGCCGTGTTTTCTGAAGAAGTCTCTCGCAACAGTCGACGGTCATGGTCTGGATCGTAAAGGTAGGCCATCGCCCGAAGATTTCGCTCTTCCTCGGGCGTGCGTGCGAGCGCGGTCATGCCCAATAGCGAACTCTTGGCCAGATTCTGGGGATCAAGCCACGCAGCTATTAGGTAAAGGCGAATCGCGGTGTCGCGGGCGTCGGGATCGACCCGCTTTTCGGCCAATTCCTCGGCATAGTTGCGATACGCGTGTGGTTCGTCGGGTGTTAAAGCGGCCAATCGCTCGGTTGACACCGGATGAATTATGTCCTCAATCTGGCTCCGCGCGATTGTCCGTTGACGCACTTCCCCTGTAGGCAGCGTCTCTTCTATCGTGACTTGCTCGGCGTCTTGTCGCAGTAAGCGCCCTCTTGTTGGTTCCGCCTTACCGCGTTCAAAGATCGTTACCCCAAGCGCGGAGGTCGCCAAGCCACAGGCCACAAGAACGCTCACTACGAAGTGGAAAAAATGCAACCGCATCACAGGACGTCGAAGGA
Source organism: uncultured Pirellulaceae bacterium (assembly GCA_964458385.1). Classification (GTDB taxonomy): domain Bacteria; phylum Planctomycetota; class Planctomycetia; order Pirellulales; family Pirellulaceae; genus JAHWKS01. The sequence continues at coordinate 3,942 of CAYWIS010000304.1, read as the reverse complement.
AAAGATAATCAACAGCCGTTTGTAATCCGTGTGTCGTCGTACACTGCAGAAGGTCTGCGACTAAGGCTAATGCAATTGCCAAAGTCGCACAAGGGCGGCTTGCCCATTTCGCAGTTGAGTTAGCACATCGTCGGCAGCACGGTCTTGACGCTTCAATTGTTCGACGATCTCTTTAGCCGTATCGGCACGCTCCGAGCGCGTAAGGGAAACGTCCATCGCGAGAATGCGAAGCCAAACCCGCTCCAGTAACGCCTGCCGCCGCAAATCATTATCTCCCAAATATTCGGCAACAATGAGCTCATGCGGTAACCGCGCCAAGAATTGACGATCTTCCTCATTACTGGCCTTTGACAATAATCTCGCGGCGCGGGCCTCAATTAGCGCTCGTAACACGGCCGGCACAGAGACTGTTTCAACGTCGGTAGCCAACCGCACCCCCATTGCCTTCGCCTGCGTCTGATACACGGCTAGAATTGTCGACTGGGCCACGTCGTATGGGTGCACATCTGGCGCAGAGACAGCGCCGTCAAGCACTGAGCGCATCAAGGCTAGACGGAGCTGCTGTTTCCAATTCTCGCCGCCGCCCAACTTTGATGCACTCTCCAATACCTGACTTACGACTTCCTCCACCAATTCTTGCCGAACCTGCGCGTCGGAAAGGGTATCGGCCAGCGCCAGCCGAACGGTTTTCCACCGCCCTACCTGAGGTATGTACTCTGAAATCGCCTCGCGTTCTTCTTCGGTCTTCGGTGAAAGCAAGTATCGAGCGAGAACTTGCGCATCCTGTGGCTCAAGTTCCCGAACGTGGGCTGCGTTCTCAGCGACGCCCCGTAGATATCCGACACGCTGAACGGGATGTGTCGCGCGGGCGAGTCCTTCGATGTACCGCCTCACCAAGCGCGATCGCGCCATGGTAAGTGCATCACCCGAGCGTTCCAGCTCGTCAGTTTCAGCAGGACGAGGCTCCAAGGCTACCGGTTCAATGGACACAAGCTGCTGCCAAGCGGCGCTCCCAAACTCGCCTTGTGCGAGTAATGCGCCCATCGCCGCCAGTTTCGTGAGCTTGACGGTTTCTTCAAAAAGTTCCCGAGACTCTGCAGACGCTCCAGCTAGCGAGTTCAAGACTTCGTCGGCCTCGCGCCGAAGTCTCTGCCAGCCATCGTCCTGCTGGGCTGACGGCGTTGCGGCAACGCCGAATTCTTTGCGGACTAATGCGATAATATCCTCCACCGATTCGGTAGTTGACGTTTTACCCAAACGCCGAGCGAGTCCGGCAGCGAGATATCCGCGCAGGCCGATATCCGATGCGCGTTCGAGCAATTCGACTGCTTGAAGCACCGTGGTGGGGTCGTTCGAGTTCACAACGCGCAAAATCGGCTCTTGGTACTGTCGCCACGTACTTTCATCGTGCGCAAATAACGCGTCGAGGAATCGGGCGTCCAGCCGGTCGGCTGTCTCCTGGTCAAGATAACGCGTCGATTCGGCGGCTACATAAGCGTACAAGGGTTGTAGCGTGGCCCCCCCCTTCGTCGCTCCCTCCGTGACCACGCGGTACAACAGGCGAGTCAGCGCAGCGAATGTTTGCTGCCGCAATTCCGATTTGTCCCAAGCAGGATCGATGGAAATCCCCAGCGCTTTGCCGAGGGATTGACGCATCTCCGCCGTTCGCCCCGAGGGCGCGTCCGGCCGAGTAGCTGCGGCCACGAGCATATCAGCCGCGCAGTAGGCTTTGCGAAACGACCGCGAATCGCTCGGTAGAGGCGCTCCTGGCTCGGGAAAAACGTCGATTAAACGTTCGCGCAAGCGCGCGGCAGCAGCATCCGACGGATCGAGCGCATAGCACCCAGCCACAACCTGTTGCATGACCGACGAAGCCGTACTACTCTCCACCGCCCGTGAAAGCCCTGCCACTAATCCACCATAAGCGTTTCCCCTAATCGCGGGCGATGATGATCGAATTTCCTTCAGCGATGGACTAACGAAGTGCAGTTCGACTTCCGCCCGGTTCATTGCCAAGGCAAGGTTGGCGTCCCACCAATGATCACCCGCCGCAGCCTCTCCTGTCGATTGGGAATGATCGGATGAAGCGAACGCTCCACTGCCTTCCGCAGATGCGTTGCGTCGGTCATTTCGCTCATCCACCAGTCGCCAGCCTACGGCGGCGGTCAAAAATAACGCTGCAGCAATGCTCGCAACGCCTAGCAAGATTTGCGAACGTCGCCGACGTGCGGCTTGTAATGCACGGTTGGTTTCAACCTGCTCGGCGACGACGGCTTCAATATCGAGCGGATTGAGCCCCCAATGGGCGCCTTCCGCAAAGATGCGCTCGCGGTCGCTTTCGCGCAGCGTTGCTAAACCTCCTAGCTTTTCTGCGACAAGCCGCGATAGGTGCTCGACAGCGCGTTGCTGCGAAACATAACGTAGTCCCGCCGCCGAAGCAGCCTCGCGCACGGTCTTCTCGGCTTCGTCACTCTCGACGCCAAAATAGTCGCAGCCTCGTTGGACAAATTGGGCGACAACGTCGGGCGTAATAATCTTGCGCGGCATGGAAGCGATGCAAGGCTGCACAAATGTCCGAAACGCCGCCAACCGCTCTTCCCGCTGCTGTTCCTCATTCGTTGGAGCCTCTGCCCCGGATTGTAAAAGCGCAAGGGCCTGTTGCCGGTCCTCATCGGAAAGCCCTAACTCTTGCGCGACCGCAGCAATCTTAACTTGACCAGCCAAGGTCACGCCCCGTTGTTCAGCGATTATGGCGCGCGCCTGCCGAAGAAGTTCCGCTTGCCGGTCGTCCATAGGCGGCGCGTCAGCCGACTTAGCCTTCTGAGATTCGACGGTTACGCCCCGCTGAGCCGCGACATTGCAAAGGAGTTGCCGAGCGAACACCGGCGACAATCCCAATTTATCCACGGCTTGTTCGATCAGTCGCCGCTCGCGCCGCGGATTGATTCGTGGTCGCACCAGCTCGTCAATTGCCTTGTTCAGGTACGAGCAATAAACATCTCGCGGCTTCGGCGGTGGAAGTGGCGGCGGAACGATCTCGGCTGGTTCACTACTGGGGGCGTCCGCATCGACCGACGTTGGTGCGATATCGCCTGGAAGCGGCGGAGGGGTTGGCGGAGTCGACGACGCATGGGACGTATTTGCAACGAATTCAACACCCTTTGCAGCACTCTGTAATGTGGCCAGAGCTGATTCCATTTCCCGCGCAGTAACGCCCATTTCGCGGGCTAATTGCGACAAGATCGCGCGTGTCTTGGGATTCCATCCTCCGTGCTGCGCCAGTACATATGCAGCTCGATCGGTGAAATTTTGCAACACGGAGTTGTCGTCGATCACCACAATCGGAGGCTCGGCGAGCGGCGCCGCTGGGGCGCTATTCGGGCACGACCCGTTGGCGTGTGGCTGAGGCAGGGGGGGCGGCGCTGGAGGCGTCAAACGATCGGAAGACCGACCATTGCCGCTCTTGGAAGAGAAATCTTCTGTAGTAATGATCAGAGTGCGTATTGCCGGCTCCACTTCCTCACGCGAAAGTCCTAACTCCTTGGCGAGCAGCCCTAAAAGAACGCGACAACGTGCGTCCAGCCCGCCACATTGGCGCACTACGGCCGCCGCACGATCGAGGAAAAGCCGCACTTGTGGGTTCTCGGTCACCGGCGTTTGATCAGACACGTTGTCGGACGACGACATAAGCCACCGATGGCGAGTTGCCAAGGCCGCCTAGAACATAGTTTCTGCAATACGTTTTGCTCTCTGCATAACGTATTATCCACCCGCAAATGGAAACAGTGGCTGCTACTTCAAACGCTGCGCCAACGCTTCGAATTTCTTCTGCCAGGGCGGGCCACCATATTCAGGATAAAGCAATTGTATCTGTTTGAGCGTTTGTTTTGCTTGTTCGCGGTCCACCTCGGCAAGCGAAGCTACGTGATAGAATCGAGCCTC
>CAYWIS010000303.1:0-5325 GCA_964458385.1 uncultured Pirellulaceae bacterium | reverse complement strand
CGCCAGCGAGATCTTTGCCGGCGCCATTCAAGATTACGACCGCGGCATCATCGTTGGCGACAGCTCGACCCACGGTAAGGGCACCGTGCAAAGCCTTTTGGACCTGGGATCGCAGATGTTCAAGATCCCCAACCCGCCCAACCTGGGCGCGTTGAAGATCACCATCCAGCAGTTCTATCGCCCCAATGGCGACAGCACCCAGAAACGCGGCGTGTTGGCCGACATTGTCCTCCCCTCGCTAACCGATCACATGGACGTCAGCGAGGCCGACCTGGACTACGCGGTGGAGTTCGACCGGGTGCCTGCGGCTACGTACTCCAAGTACGATATGCGTTCGCCCGAGCTGGTGAGCAAGTTGGCCGAGGCGTCCAAGAGCCGGCGGGCTTCCAACGAAAAGTTCCAGAAGCTCCTTCGCGATATTGCCCAATACGTGGAGCTTAAGCAGCGCAAAGCGGCGCCGCTGAACGAAGAAAAGTTCTTTGCCGAACGTGCACAGTTCAACGCCAGCAAAGAAGAAGAAAAACAGTTTGAAGAGCAAATCAATGGCCGCGACGAAGTAGTCAAGCGAGACTTCTACTTCGACGAGGTGCTGGCCATTACTGTGGATTACCTCAACCTGATCGATAACCGGCGCATCGCCGCCCGGTAGTGCGATCGCGAAGGCGGATGGAGCATCCCTCCGCAGATCGCTGATAAGGGGAAACTTGCAACCGCCGGTCGAACAGAGTTTCGGCCGGCGGTTTTTTGTGAACAGCCGTGAGGAAATCCTGACTTAGCAACTCGCGCGTTCCCGGCTACGGTTTTGCCTTCTTGGGCGTCAAGACAATCGTCACAGGGGCGCCAAGCGGCGGGATGTTCTCGGTGAAGGCTTCAAACAGCAATGCATCGTTCGCGGCGGTGCTTGGCACGGGAATATCAAGCACTGCGTCAATAAAGTTCGACACGCAGATCAGGTTGCCGCCTTCGCCCAGATAGCGCCGTTGGCCCGTGCGGTCGTCTTCAAAGAAACTGCTGCCGGCAAACACCCAGGGATGCGTCATCGCTTCTTTGGTCTTGGTGTTGCGCAGCCATTGTTGGGCCGGTACACCGTCGCGATTGCCCTCCCAGTAGAGCGTCACTTCAATTTCGCTTCCCGAGGCGGGCCGGTACTGAGGTGCGAACTGCACCGGCTCGCCCGCCTCGGCGCCCACGGCCAGAAGCGCCGTATGGACGAGCTTGGCGGTCGTGTTGATGGTCACAATCGATTCGTATTCTTTGGTCCCCCGGCGCGACTTTCCGCCGGGAGCCGCCGCATCGTCAACCCATTGGTGAATGCAAGCGAACAGTTCGACCGGTCCTTCGCGCAGGCACACGCCGCCCCGCAGTAAGACTCGCTTTCGTTCGGTGTCGATCCAGACATCATGATCGGGCGAGAGCGCTTTCAGGTTCGGGAACATCTTCTCGTCAGGCGGCGAAAGGCGTTGAAACTGCTCTGCCCGCAGCGGCCGTTTCGGTCGGGGAAGCGGCTCTGCCGGAGCTGCCTCGGTTGTGGGAGGGGCTTGCGCCGCGCCGGCTGCGGACGGCTTCGGCTCCTCCTGCTTCTTTTCTTGGGCGCTGGCCCCCATTGCCGCCCAGAACCCCAGCGCCGCCAGCCCAACGCCATAGATCGCCTTACGCATGACCGCGAACTCCTGTGAAAAGGTAAGAAGCTGACTCCCGCCGCTGTTCGCTTATTCTAGGGCCGTTCCTTTCCACGCCGCAAAACAAATGCGGCTTGCGCCGAGGACGTTTCTGGGAACGTAACGTTGCCCAACGAATCAGCACGCAGCGACGGATGTCTATTAGCAAAGTTCGCGCCGTTTCTGTCTTCCGGGGTTACGTGGAAGACTCATCTGCATCAGCAGGCGGGGCGTTGCGCGGACGCGGTTTGAGAATGGCGGCCGCCTCGCCCTGCAGGTGCCAATGGAACTCGGTTTCGGGCGGCGGGGTGCCCCAGCCGCCGTAACGCGGGTCTTCGCTCGTCCAGAACAAATCCCATACGTGGCCTTCGGGCGGCGCCAAGAGCGGCTGCGGCGATGGGTGAACATGCACGTCGCGCCCCAAGTTCACCAGCAGCAGCCGATCGTCTACATCGCGCTCGCCAAAGAAACGCAGCACAAACGCTTCGGCTCCCAGTACTTCGCCATCAACCGCGCCGGGCTCTTGCCGAGCAAAGGCCGCTTCGGTGCGACGGATGCGCAGCAAATCACGATGCAGGTCATGCTCTTGCGAGTGTGCCCGCCGCTCGCCTTGGTCGAGCTTGCTTCGCACAAACGTCATGGGGTCGCCCGGGTCGGGCAAGCGAGCCTGCATCTCGGGTGTGGCCAGCAATCGGAATTGCGAGAGAAACTTCGCCCGTCCTTTGGCCACTTGCCGGGCGATCTCCTCCTTCTGATCGGCAAAGTAGAAGAAGGGCGCCGAGGCCGCAAACTCCTGTCCCTGGAACAGCATCGGCGTTTGCGGCAAGAGCAGGAGCAGGGCGGTCAGGGCGCGGTAACGGCTGGGGCTTGTCAGCACATGGCACCGCGCGCCGCTTCCCGAGTTCGCCACTTGATCGTGGTTCTGAATAAAGTTCACAAACTGCGACGGCGGAATGCGAAGCGACGGCGTTCCTCGCCGATTCTTTTGCCAAGAGTAATATTGCCCTTGGTATAAAAAGCCCCATTTCGCCGACGCGATAAACTCTTGCGGCGTGCCGCGATAGTCGCTGTAGTACGCGTCGGCCCGCCCCGTTAGCGCCACCATGGCGCTATGATGAAGGTCATCGTTCCATAACGCGTCCAGCCCATATCCGCCGCGCTCAGGCGGCGTAATAAACTTCACTTGCTGCGGCTCATTCTCGCCGATGATATACACCGACCGCGGCGCTGCGGCTTCGCGCGCGGTGCGGGTGATGGCCGCCACAATATGGTCGGGCGAGGAGTCAAAAATCTGCTGCGTGGCGTCAATGCGCAGTCCGTCCAAATGGAACTCGCGAATCCAGTACTCGGCATTCATCAAGAAGAACTCGCGCACCGGTTCGCAGTTAGGACCGTCGAAATTGATGGCCGCCCCCCACTCGCACACATAGCGGTCGGTGAAGTAATCCTCCGAGAACTGGGCCAGGAAGTTGCCGTCGGGGCCGAGGTGGTTGTAGACCACATCCAGAATGACCCCCAGACCGGCCGCATGCGCGCGATCCACGAACCGCCGGAAGTCGTCGGGCGTTCCATACAGACGTGTGGGGGCGAATAAGTTCACCCCGTCATAGCCCCAGCCGAACCGGCCAGGAAACTCGTGCACCGGCATCACTTCCAAAACCGTGACGCCCAGATCCGCCAGCTCATGCAAGTGATCGCCGGCCGCCTCCCAGGTTCCTTCTTGGGTAAAGGTGCCAATGTGCATTTCGTAGAGCACTTGGCCCTTCCGCGGAACGCCCTTCCATTCGTGATCTGTCCAGTTGAACTGCGTGGGGTCGATGATTTGCGACGGGCCATGCGGTCCATGGGGCTGGAAACGCGACGCAGGATCGGGGTAGCCAAACGGATCGTCATCCAAGAACATCTTGTAGAACATGCCCGCGGTGGCCTCGGACGCACGCCCCGCAAAGTAGCCCCCATCTTCCGCGGTCAGCTCCAGCTCGCGCGTCCACTCGGTAAAATCTTCGTTCTTGGAAAGAAGGACTCGCACGCGTCTGCGACGCGGCGCCCAAACGCGAAAGTGAACGCCTCCTTGTGGAAGCGTTTCGGCCCCGACAGGAAAACGCCGACGAACCTCCAAGCTTGTACTCCTTTTCCCAGTGCCGAAAGAGTTTGCCGCAAGATGGCGGCGCGGCGCTCGGTAGGAAGGCGGCGAGTTCCTGGCTTCCGTCGCGGCGAAGGAGACGGTCGGAGCGCCTTGTTACGTCGCCATCAAGCAGGATGCAAAACCTGCGCCAAGATCATCAGATTGCTCGACGGACGCCCTACGCTCCGCCAGCGTTAAAGCCCCTTGGCCAAAATCGAAATTATCTGCCTTTCCTATCCTGTCAAGGCTGCGGGGTTCTGTGAATTCTGCGGCTGCGTTCTCATTGTTGCCTCATCCCTTACATAGGCGCTTGTAACGCAGCAAGTCTCGCCGTTACTCTGATGCCTGCCGAAACTCCCCGTCGCCAGGAGCCCACCCATGCCGCTCGCTTATGCTCCGCCCGAAACGCTGGATCTCAACCCGAAGCAGCTTCAGATCGCATACGACATCTTGTCCGCCTGGACCGAAGGGGACGCGCCGCCGATTCCCGGCGGAGCCATTTTGGTGGGCCGGCGCGGACAAATTGTCCAGCCGCGCTTTTTTGGCCGCCAAGGCCCCGAGCCAGATGCTCCGCCGATTCGTCGCGACGGCATGTTTCTGCTGGCTTCCATTACCAAACCGGTGGTTTATCTGGCGGGTTTGATGCTTGTGGAGCGCGGTCTGTTAAGCTTGTCCGACCCGGTGATGCACTACATTCCCGAGTTCGCCGCTCACCACAAAGAGGATACGCGGGTGCTGCACCTCTTTACGCACACGTCGGGCCTGCCCGACATGCTGCCGAACAACCGAGAACTGCGCCGCCGTCATGCTCCGCTGGAGGCCTTTGTCGAAGGCGCCATTCATGCGGTCCCCTTGTTTCGGCCGGGAACGAACTATCAGTACCAGAGCATGGGTACGTTGATCGTGGCCGAACTGGTGCAGCGGCTTACAGGGCAAACCATCCACAACTTCCTGCGCCGAGAAGTCTTCGACCCCTTGGGAATGGCGTCATCGGGCCTGGGGGCGCGCAGCTTTGACCCTCAGCGCCTGGTGCGGGTAGAGATCGACGCGGCGCATCAAGGGACCGACTTTCATTGGAACAGTTCCTACTGGCGAGAGTTGGGCGCGCCGTGGGGCGGCATGTTCAGCACTCCCGAAGACATGGCCCGGCTGTTCCAACTGCACCTGAACGGGGGTGAACTCAACGGCGTGCGGCTCCTTTCGCCTGCTACGATCCAGACCATGACCACTAACCGCTTGGAGGATCTCCCGGAGTTGCCGGAACCGATCCGCCGCACTCGGCCTTGGGGATTGGGGTGGCGCTTGAATCACCGCGTCGCCGACGACACCTTTGGCGACCTGCTAAGTCCCCGCGCTTACGGTCACTTGGGCGCCACCGGCACGCTGTGCTGGATCGATCCCGACCGTGAGGGGTTTTGTCTGATCCTCACCACCGCCCCGCGCGTCAAAGCCCCCTGGCGCCTTGTCCGGCTCTCCAACGTCTTGTCCGCCGCCTTTCTCTAGCGCGCCGGTTCGTCCGCCGTGCGTTATGCCTCACTGCGC
>CAYWIS010000302.1:0-5332 GCA_964458385.1 uncultured Pirellulaceae bacterium | reverse complement strand
GTTATTGAAACAGTGACGGCCGTCGGCGCGCTGACGCTCTTCGTCTGGCGCACCGCCTATTGGCTCACCACGCGGCTTCCTCGCCGCGAGACGCTCTTGCCGAATTTCAACCAAGTGGGCGTGATGAGCCTTCCCGTGATTGCACTCACTGGCACCTTCATCGGCATGGTGCTGGCCGTGCAGAGTTATTCGCAGTTCAAGCTTCTGGGGCTGGAGTCACGGTTAGGGGCGGTCATCAACATGTCGCTCGTGCGCGAGTTGGGGCCTGTGCTCGCCGCCACGATGCTGGCGGGTCGTGTCGGAAGCGCCATGGCGGCTGAGTTGGGCGCCATGCGTGTCACCGAGCAGATCGACGCCTTGGCCAGCATGGGATGCAATCCTATCCAGTACCTGGTGGTGCCACGATTTCTGGCGTGCTTAATCCTGATCCCCACGTTAACGGTCATGGCTGACTTCATGGGGGTTGTGGGCGGGTACTTCTTTAGCGTCCACGTATTGGGAATCGACATGCACCACTACTGGGACAATGCTCGCGATTTTGTTGGCAATTGGGACTTGTGGAGCGGCATTTTCAAAAGCTTCTTTTTTGGCGCGGCAATCGCCATGGTGAGTTGCTACCAAGGCTTTCACTGCACGGCGGGAGCCGATGGCGTTGGACGCGCCGCAACCGCCGCCTTTGTGTTTTCGTTTGTATCGATTTTGGTCCTCGACCTGTTCCTGAACATCGTCCTGGAGGCCGCCTACGAACATTTGATGCCTGACCGTCCCGCGTTGATTTAAGGGGTGCGCCATGGAGGAGGGAATTCACAATCGACCGCCTGACGCCCCGGCCCGCTCGGAAGCGCTCTTGGAGTTGCGCGGCGTGCACGTCACCTTTGACCGGCACACCGTACTCCGCGATATCACGCTGTCGATTCCCGCCGGGCAAACTCTGGCGATTATTGGCGAAAGCGGCTGCGGCAAATCCGTCACGCTCAAAACCATGATTGGACTGATCCGGCCCACGCGCGGCGAGGCCCTATTCGATGGGCAACGTCTGGTTGACCTTCACGAACGCGAACTGGCGGAGCAGCGCACTCGGTTTGGCTTTGTGTTTCAACAAGCGGCATTGTTCGACAGCATGACGGTGGGTCAGAACGTCGCCTTCCCGTTGCGACAACACCGACGTTTGTCCGCCAGCGAAATACGCGACATTGTCGCGGAGCGGCTGGCCGAAGTGGGCTTGCCCGAATCGGTTGCTGCGAAAAAGCCAGCCGAACTCTCTGGCGGCATGCGCAAACGCGTAGGCCTTGCTCGTGCGTTGGTGTTAGAGCCTGACGTCGTACTGTACGACGAACCCACAACGGGCCTGGATCCAATCATGAGCGACGTGATCAACGAGCTGATCCTGCGCACTCGCGAGCGAAAGAACATCACCAGCGTCGTCGTCACGCACGACATGAACTCCGCCCGCAAGGTGGCTGATCGTGTCGTGATGTTCTATCCCCTCTCGCGTCTGCGCCCAGACGAACCGCAAATGATTTTTGATGGTCCGCCGGAAGCATTGGACGCCTGCGGCGACCGCCGAGTCATCCAGTTCATCAACGGCGAGGCGGGCGAACGGCTTATGGAAATGCGAAATGCAAGGAACGAGACACGGAATGAGGCGCCTTACGCCGCCTCGTCCGTCTGATCTATCAACCCCGAGTTGGGCCGATGGGGAGTCCGGCTTCGTACGCCGCATCGCGAGCGTCGGGGGGCCGAAACGCCCAGCAAATCCGTGAGTCTTATCTCTCTAAACTCTGACAGCGAATATTCCCGTCTATGGACGAGCGCGTACTTCAATTTCGTGTCGGCCTAGTGATGATCGTCGCGGTGGTCCTGACGGTCGTCATGATGTTCATCTTGACCGACGATTCGCCCCTGGCAAGGGTCATAAGCGACGACTACGAGCTTTACATTTCGTTCCCCGAGGCGCCGGGGGTCAAAGTCGATACCCCCGTCCAGCGCGACGGTGTATTAATCGGGCGAGTGACTGCTGTTGAACTCCTTCCCGAACGAGGGGTTCGCATTACCGCGCGCATCGATGGCAAACGCACTTTGCGGCAGGACCAGATTCCGCGAATCACGTCAAAGTTTCCGCTGGGAAACGCCATTGTGGAGTTTGTTCCCAGCAGCGACCCAAACGCGCCCGAAACCCTACTTCAACACGGCGATCACCTGCAAGGCGTGGTGGCCAGCGACCCCTTGGAAGCAATCCAACGGTTCGCCGAATTAGACGCGGATCTTAAAGAGGCCATTCAATCCATCTCGCGCGCCGGGAACGAGGCTACGGTTTTGGCGGCCAGCATCAACTCGCTGGTGGAAGCCAACGCCACCCAGCTCAATCGTCTGGTGCAAAAGTCGGAAGTCGTGCTCGACGGCTTCCAAATGACCGTCGTGAACGCCAACGCCACCTTTCAGAACGTGAATGAGTTGCTCGAAAGCGAAACGCTGCGGCAAGACTTAGAGCGGGCCTTTCGCGAGATGCCGCAACTAGTTTCCGAGACGCGCGTAGCGGTAGGCGAAGCCCGCGTAGCCTTCAATCGCTTTGCCGAAGCCAGCGAAACCTTTCGCCGCAACATGAACAACCTGGAAGGAATCACGCGGCCTTTGGGCGACCGGGGCGAGGCGATCGTCACCAATATTGAGCGTAGCGTAAACAACATCGACGGCTTGCTCAACAATGTGAACGAGTTTTCAGAACGCCTTAACAGCCCCGAGGGAACGCTTGGGCGACTGGTGCACGACCCCGACCTGTATCTGCGACTCAACCGCGCGGCGGCCAATGTCGAGGAAATTACGCGCCGGGTAATGCCGATTGTGGATGATGCGCGTATCGCCGTGGACAAGGTAGCCCGCGATCCGGGCGGCTCCATCGGCGTACGGAGCATCCTGGATCGTTCGAATCCCGGTTTAAAGCACTATCCTCAGCCACGATGACCAATCACTCGGAACAACGACGCATGCCGGTGACGACGGGCGAGATCGAACTCGCTTTGCCTGTCTCGATTTTCGCAACCGGCTGGGACGCCGCGCTTGCACGGCCCCCCAAAATTGAGACCGAAGACGTCCCGCTCGTCATTGCGCCGCCCAAGACGATCACTGTGCGGATCGGCTCCACGCCGGTGAAGACCTTCGGGTTTGTGTTTCCCGAAGCGCCCGAGTGGCGCCCCCCGGCCGACGAAAGTGAGCCCAAGCCCGCGACTCCGCCGCGCCCTGCGGGCGCAAAACCCAACCGGCCAGCGCTGACGCGCATTCGTCCGCCAGGCGACATCGTGAAACTTGAGGATCGTTTGTACTACCTCTTGCAGCCGTCGCTGGAAACGATCATCTCGCAACAGGCGGTGCGTTTTCCCTTTGAGCCGTTTCCGTATCAGTTGCAAGGCATTGCGTTCTTGTATCCCCGTTATGCGGCGATCCTCGCTGACGAAATGGGGCTTGGCAAAACCATGCAGGCCATCACCACGATTCGCCTGCTCTTGGTCGCAGCCGAGGTGCGCAATGTATTATTGGTGTGCCCCAAACCCTTGGTGACCAACTGGCGCCGCGAATTCGCCCTGTGGGCGCCAGAAATCCCCGTGGGCGTGATTGAAGGGGACCAAGCCCGGCGCCGCTGGCAATGGCGGCAGCCCAACACGCCCGTCAAGCTGGCCAATTACGAAGTGCTCATGCGCGACCGCGACACGGCTTGCGAGCCCGACATGCACTTCGATTTGGTGGTGCTCGATGAAGCTCAGCGGATCAAAAACCGCAACAGCACCACCAGCCAGATTGTGCGTTCGATCTCGCGCACACGAAGTTGGGCGCTCACCGGCACCCCCGTCGAGAATAGTCCCGAAGACCTGGTGGGGATTTTTGAATACTTATCGCCCAACTTCCTGTCGACCGATATGCGGGCCAAGGAGATGGGGGCGGCCGTACGCGACTACATCCTTCGGCGGACGAAGGACAAAGTGTTGACCGAAATGCCCCCCAAACTCTACCGCGACGCCGCCGTGGAACTGACGCCCGAGCAAGCCGAAACCTACAAGGCGGCTGAAGACGAAGGCGTTATTCGCTTGAACGCCCTAGGCGATGAGTTAACGGTGCAGCATGTCTTTGAACTGGTGCTGCGATTGAAGCAGATATGTAACTTCGACCCCGTGACCGGCGCCAGCGCCAAAATGGAGCGGTTGCTGGCCGACCTGGAGGAAGTTGTCGCCAGCAATCAAAAGGCCATTGTGTTTAGCCAATGGGTCCGCACGCTGCGAGCTATTCGCGAACGCATCGAACCGCTGGGCCCGCTGGAATACCACGGCCAGATTCCGTCCAAGCGCCGCGACGCGGTAATCGACCAGTTCAAGTCCGACCCCAGCAAGCGCGTCATCCTTATGAGCTATGGCGCGGGAAGCGTGGGCCTGAACCTTCAGTTCTGCCGCTATGTCTTCCTTTTTGACCGTTGGTGGAATCCGGCCATCGAAGACCAGGCGATCAACCGCGCTCATCGGATCGGCGCTGCGGGATCGGTGACCGTAACCCGCTTTATGGTGTTAAGCACGATCGAGGAGCGTATCAACCAAGTCTTGGATGAGAAGCGTGAACTGTTCAACTCAATTTTCTCCGACACCGGAAATCCACGGGCGCATGGTTTGACGCAGGAGGAAATCTTTGGCCTGTTCAATCTCCAAACTCCCCGTGGTCCCTTGCGCCACGCGGCGTGACGCGACCTTCCACATTGCCATGCCGGAAGGACAGGAGAGAACTATGTTGACAGCCTTGTGTGCACACCAGATGGCCAAAATAATCCGGAATAGCCAGCCCGCCGCGCCCGCTAAGCGACAGAGCGGTTTTCACCGGAGACGACGCCCCTGGCGGCGATTGGAAGCCAAGAAAACCAGGAAAATTGCAGAGTCTGGCGAATGATAGGCCGGCCCACATAAACCATGTACCAGCACCGCTTGACGTTTTTCTTGAATTACCTAGACTTAAAAAAACGCAAGCCAACCATTTTCGATGCGGGAATGGCGGAACTGGCAGACGCGCTAGGTTGAGGGCCTAGTGGGGGCAACCCCGTGGAGGTTCAAGTCCTCTTTCCCGCACCTTCTTCGCACAAAGGCCCGCAGTATGCGGGCCTTTTTTGTTTTGGGGCACGTTGTTAGCGAGAGCAAGCGAGGACAATCGTCGTGTCCTTCTTCAACTTGGCGGTTTTCCCAACCGGCGCCCTTTCCGCCGCGTACGCTTGAAGGGCAACGGCAGCGAAACGCTGCCGTTTTCTAATGTAGAACTTCCAACATGGGCGCAAACCTCGCTACCGCTGTTGTCCGAAGGTGCG
>CAYWIS010000301.1:0-5348 GCA_964458385.1 uncultured Pirellulaceae bacterium | reverse complement strand
TCCGCATCAACGCCGAAAGCATGGGGCAGTTCGAACGCACCTTGATCGTGGTGGACGAGGGCGCCGAAATCCACTACGTCGAAGGCTGCACGGCCCCGATGTACAGCACGGAAAGCCTTCACTCGGCGGTGGTGGAGATTATCGTCAAGCGAGGCGCAAGGTGTCGCTACACGACGATCCAAAACTGGGCGAATAACATTTACAACTTGGTCACCAAGCGAGCTGTGGCGTATCGCGACGCCACCATGGAGTGGATCGACGGTAATCTCGGCAGCCGGTTGACCATGAAGTATCCCGCGGTCTATATGCTGGAGCCGGGGGCGCGGGGTGAGATTCTCTCCATTGCGTTCGCTTCCAAGGGACAGCATCAAGACGCGGGCGCTAAGCTCGTACATGCGGCGCCTAACACTACAGGTCAGATTGTTTCGAAGTCGATCTCCAAGAACGGCGGCCGCAGTAGTTATCGAGGACTGGTGCGGGTGGAGCGAGGCGCCAAGAACGCCCGCTCAAATGTTGTGTGTGACGCACTCATTCTCGATCCTCGCAGTCAGAGTGACACGTATCCTTACATCGAAGTACTCGAGCAGGACGTGGCGATTGGCCACGAGGCGAGCGTCTCTCGTATTGGCGAAGAGCAGTTGTTTTACTTGATGAGCCGCGGTCTAAGCGAAGCCGAGGCCAGCACGATGATCGTCAACGGATTCATCGAGCCGCTGGTCAAAGAGCTGCCCATGGAATACGCCGTGGAGATGAATCGCTTGATCCAACTCCAAATGGAAGGCTCGGTCGGTTAGGTCCGACGGCAGGCCGGGTCTCGGATCCCAAATAGAGATTGCATGATCATTGGGGGGCGGGTCGCGTGGCTCGTCCCCCTTCCGTTTACGAAATCGAAAGCGTTGATATATGGCCACGACCGCCGAACTTGGCTTTACCCAGGCCGCTTTTGATGCCTTTCTCCAATCGCGCAACGAGCCTGGATGGTTGCTCGATTTGCGACGTGAAGCTTGGCGTCGTTTCTCCGAAATGAATTGGCCCGCGCGCAATGAGGAGGATTGGCGTCGCACGGACATTCGCACGTTTAAGCTGGACGATTTTCAGCTGCTAACCGATTCAGCAAGTGAACCGCAGTTCCACTCAGGTCTGCTCCGCGAAGGAGTCGAAGTTGCTGGCCAACTGTGCGCTGTGAACGGCCGCACGACGGAGGTTCAGCTAAAAGCCGAGTGGGCTAGTAAGGGTGTGCTGTTTGGATCGCTGAGTCAGTTAGCCTCTGAGCATAGCGACTTAGTGGAACGCTATCTATTCCAGACGGTTGCGCCTTCGCACGACCGTTTCGCCGCTCTCCATGCTGCATGTTGGACCGGCGGGCACTTCTTGTATGTTCCACGTAACGTAGTCCTCAACGAGCCGCTCTACGTTCATTCGGTTTTGGGAGATAACGGCGTCGACATGGGCCATACGCTCGTGGTGCTCGAAGAAGGCGCCGAAGCGACGTTACTCGCCGAACAGTCAAGCCTCACGCCGGGAGCCAAGGGCCTTCATTGCGGCGCGACGGAACTCGTTCTGGCGCCGCGGTCGCGGTTGCGATACGTCGGCTTACAGACCTGGAGCAATAGCACTTGGCATTTTGCCCACCAGCGAGCGGTGGTCCAACAGGATGCATCACTGCAATGGACGCTTGGCGCCCTGGGAAGTCGCCTAGCGAAAGTCAACCAGGAGGTGTCGCTGGTGGGTCCAGGAGCAGAAACTCAGGTGAACGGGGTAATGTTCACCGAAGGCAAGCAGCATCTTTCCTATCACACACTCCAACATCACCAAGCGCCTGGCTGCCGCAGTGATTTCCTTTACAAAACGGCGCTTCAACATCATTCGCATACCGTCTGGCGCGGAATGATTCGTGTTGATCAGGGTGCGCAAAAGACGGACGGATATCAAAGGAATGACAATCTACTCTTGTCGGAACATGCCCGCGCCGACTCCATTCCTGGCCTGGAAATTCAGGCGGACGATGTCCGTTGCACCCACGGTTCGACCAGCGGGCGCGTCGATGAAGAATTGATTTTTTACGCCCAATGCCGAGGTTTCACCCGCAACGAGGCGATTCGCGCTATCGTGATTGGCTTCTTCCAGCAGGTCTTTGACCGCATCACCATTGAGAGTGTGCGCGAGGCCCTTGGTGAGGCCATCGCGCAACGTGTTCGCGAATACAAGTAACGCCGCCCTTGGGTGTTCGTTGCCGCCGTTCCCCCATTCTCCTTGCCGGCTTGGTCAATAAGCAAGCCGCCGTGACCAACAATTGGCCAATGTCATGTCGGATTGGATCAAAGTAGCGCATGTGGCGGACCTTCCGGACCCGGGGAAGGTAACTCTCGAGGTCGCCGAATCAATGGTGGTGCTTTTTCACGTTGATGGCAAGTTTTACTGTATCGACGATGTTTGCACGCACGACGGCGGCCCCTTGGGCGAGGGTCCCATGGACGGATACCACATCATTTGCCCGCGCCATGGCGCGCGATTTGACTATCGCACTGGCAAGGTAGTTTCCATGCCCGCTACGGAAGACGTTCGCGCGCATGAGGTCAAAGTCGAAGGCGAGGAAGTTTACGTCCGGTTGAATAGCGACACTGCGTAGCGCACAATCAACGGGAGAAGAACGGAGAACGCGATGCAAACCGCGTATTTCTTCAGCAAGATTTAAATAAGGAATGGATGATGCCTTTAACCGAAGAACAAGTTCGCGAAGAGTTGAAACGGGTTATTGATCCCGAACTGTTTGTGAACATTGTGGATTTGGGATTGGTGTACAATATCGACATCCAGTCCCAGGAGGAAGAAGGCAAGTACCATGTCGGCGTCGAAATGACAATGACCAGCCCCATGTGCCCCGCCGGCCCCCAGTTGATCGCCCAAAGCAAACAGGTCATTGGGCAAATCGAAGGTGTGGAGAACGTGGAAGTCAAGATCGTCATGGACCCGCCTTGGACCCCGGACCGAATGACCGAGGACGCGCGGGATCAACTGGGTATCTTTTGAGAGATTCGCGTCCACTTCGTCAGTTCGTACCTTGGTGCATCAAAGTCGCCTTGTGATCGGAATCTCCTTTATCGATCGCACTTCATATCTTCGCGTATCTTGAACACGACGCGAAGGGTATGTCTGACTTTCATTGATCCTTCCAGCGTTTACGTATTGGCTACCGCGGTCCACGCGCAAACGTCCAAAGTAGTGCGCCGCGTCGACCGTATTTCTCGTGGTAACGCCAAATGGAGAGGGTGTATAGCCTCATCTCCTTCGTTCGCGCAAGACCGACCGCGTCGTCGCTACTTCAAGCCTTTTCTAACTTTCGCCAAATGGCTTTGAGTTGGCGGAACCGCCGTGGGAATTACCACGCCGACAATGGCTAGCGCCGCTTCTGGATCGTTGTCGTCCCCATCTTGATGCGTCTCATTCCTCGTTCAATAGCGGCCAATGTGGCGTCATCTCGATCACGCATTATGCACGTATGAGGGTCCATCATCGCTGTTGCGCCGTGGAAATTTACGGGCGAAATAATATTTGCCATTTGGCGCGCAGATTGCTCCGAGATGGATCGCAAAATCGGGTTTTCCCTTCAGGAAGGACCAAACCATGGTGAATCAACAGGTACTCAAAGGGCATTGGGATGAAATCAAAGGGAAACTGCGGGCTCACTGGGCAGCGCTGTCAGACGATGACCTAGAGCAATGCAGCGGAAATCTTCAACAAATCGTGGGAGTAATTCAAAGCAAAACGGGCGAGTCGCGCGATAAGATCGAAAACTATCTGGAAGAGATTGTCGCCGAGAGCGGCGGCGATATGGATGCGACTTCTAGTTCGCCGCGCGAGTATGTTCGTCAGGCGGCGACCACGGTGCAACAAACCGCGCGCGAGGCGGGCGAACGAGCACAGCACGCGGCTCAACAAGTACGGGAATCGATGCGCGAAGGATATGCGGAGGCCGAGCAAATTGTTCGTCAACGGCCTATCGAATCGTTAGCCGTATGCTTTGGCGCCGGATTGATTGCCGGGGTGATCGTCGGCCTGACCTTGCGGCGCTAACGCTTGATCGCGCAAGAGCGCGTGGCGAAACGACAGAGCCACGAGCTGGATTTCGACTTCACGAAAGGACCTCACCATATGGCTAACGAAACTTCTCCCCGATTTTCCTCTCAATCCATGCGCGAAAGCATTACCGCCTCGCGCGAAGTGATCCAAGAGCATCCATTACCCACAGCGCTAACGGTTTTCGGACTCGGATTCGGCTTGGGATTGGCGATAGGTGCGCTAATCGCCGAAAGCGAGTCCCAGGCGCGTTACGATCCTCGCCGGTTCGAACGCTATGGTCGTCAGTTCCTGGAAGCTCTAGCGCACGTCGCGCCCGACGCAATCAGCAAGCGATTTTCCTAATCGCCCGCTCCCAAACATTGATTCGCAACCAGTCTTTTGACCACGCCAGCGAGGGCTCGCCACGCTGGCTAGTGGCGCCAGAGGGAGTCGTATGGCCGAGCCATTATCTGCCGAGCAGATTCGCGAAGAAATGGCGCGCGTGCGCCGGGAACTCAACCTGAACTACGGTGAAGTGGTCGAAAACGCGCGCGACATGGCTGACTGGCGCTACTACGTACGCCGGTATCCTTGGGCTTCGCTCGGGGTAGCAGCCGCGTTAGGTTATCTGGCGGTGCCCAACCGCGTGGAGTTGATCCGTCCCGACGCAAGCGAGCTTCTCAAACTAGCGAAGAAGAACAAGCTGGTGGTCGAACCCAAGCCGGCCGCTCAACCAAAATCGAGTGTGGGTAACGCGCTCTTCAATATGTTGGCCAGCATGTTGGTCCGCGGCGCAATTGCCTATATGGGCCAAAAAGCTGGAAAGACCGCGGGCGCAACGGCCGCACAGGCCGAACAGGAGTCGCAATCGCAAAGCCAATATCCCTGGTCCCCGTAGTCGTTCCATCTGATCAAACACCTATGAAGAATCGCATCCTGGATATGTTTGCCTCGCCGTTTAACCCGGCTGAGGAGCAAAAGGGCAACGAGCCGTTCGACGCCCAGCGGCTGCGCGCAATTGCAGAAAAGTGGATTGCTGATAACCCTGGCGTCGCGTTAGGGGCGGCATTAACCGTGGGAGTTCTAGTTGGATGGCTTATCAAACGGAAATGAGCGGATCAAACGGTCGTACTGCGGCGCCCCGCGCGGTCGTCGAGAACTTCGGCGAGTTTATGCACGATGTAGTCACACTCGGCGAACTCCAGGCGAAATTGTTCGTGGCCGACATGCGCGATTTCAAATCAGGCGCAGTCGCACCGATGGCGTTAATGGGCGTGGCGTTCGTGCTG
>CAYWIS010000300.1:0-5361 GCA_964458385.1 uncultured Pirellulaceae bacterium | reverse complement strand
AATGCGAGGCTCGCGGAAAACGATTGGAAAGGCCAAATACCACGCGTCCAAATAGTTGGCCCGAGTGGCACACGGCGCAGCCATAGGTTTGTCCTACCGCATCGTCCCGCCGCACGCGCGTAATGCCCCAGGGGAGCGATGCGCCGGTATGGTTGCTTGAATCTGGCTCAAACAAGCCGAGCCAGTGGTGATAGTCGTCCAGTGTGTGAACCTGGCCTGCCGCTTCCCCTCCGCCTGCAAGCAAAAATCGAAACGCCGCCCGAGAGGCCAGAGGAGACATGCGCTCAAACGGGGCGTAAGGGAACAGCAGCCCGGTGATTTCCACGGGATAGTAGTTCGCGTGAACCTGGCCACGCTCCACCGCAGTCTGGAACTGCTGCTCGGGGAGCTGGTACACATTCGCACGATGACCAGCAGCGGGAATTGCGGCGTTCTCGCTCCATTCTGGCTCCCTCCAACGATAAGCCGGCGGCTTACCCGAGAGAGGACGCCCCACAAAGATCGACTCCCCACGATTGGGCGCCGACGACTCCACGCCAGCGGTTTTCCAAGACGCAACCAGCAGCCAAATCCAGAACAGGCTCGCAAGAGAGACGCTTGCGGCCACAAATTTTCTCCATTTTCGCATAGTCGTTAACGGCGTAGGTCAAATCTTGTCAGCATCCTCCAGAAAAACCGTGGTACTTCGTTCATGTCCAAATCGGGCCCAAGGGCGACAGCCAAGAATCCATAACTCAACGCCTAGGCGTCGTTGTGGCGATCACCCAACACTTGGAAGCCTCTTTGGGCTACACTGGGAGCGTTTTCTTCCGATCATTTCGGTCATTCGAGGTATTGCTCTTCGATGTATTGCAAACTTGGGATCTTCGCTCTGCTGCTCCTGGTAAGCGCTGGGGAAACTTGGGCCGGCACGAAAACCTGGGACGGCCGGTACGATACGCAGAATATTGAGGTTACGGTTGTCTATTTCGTGCCTGCCGATCGGCGTCCGCTGCCCGACTGGCGCGATCGTGTCGATTATTTCTGCCGGCGGATTGAGCTGTTCCATACTCGCGAGTTTCAAGGGCAGTCGCACCTGAAAACCGTGGTGCACGACGAACCGCTGATCTCAGAACTGACCACGGCCGAGCTGCGTCAGGGGGACGGTAATGCGATCTTCTTCCGCACCTTGCGAGAAACCGACCGACGGCTGCAGTTCGCCCGAGAGCGCCAAGACGCGTTTCCTATCTTGCTTGTGCTTAGCGAAATCAATTGGCGGCCATTGGACGATTTCTATCGCCTCAAGCCCGAAAACGGTGCGTTCGTTTTTGAAGGCAACTTCAGCCATGGCGAGCATTTTCCCGGCGCTGCTTCGGGCGGGGCGCGCGCGTCGTACCTTGCGGGCCGCGGGGTCGGCTGGGGACTGGTGAGCGCCGACGGCTGGCGCGTTCCCTATCGCGGCTCGGATTGTGTGGTGTACCACGAAGGTTGCGGGCATACGGTCGGTTTGCCTCATCCCGAACCAGGGAATGGATCGGTGATGAGCCTCGGACAATATCGCGGCTGGATCAGCGAGTCGTGGTTGGACAACGACCAGAAAGCCCGCTTAGGTTGGAGTCCGCAGGATGTGGAGCACGACGAGCAACTAGAGCTTTTCTCTCGCTTCCGTGCTTTGCCGCAGCCGCGTATTCCCCAGCCGGGGCAAGAGGTCCGCTTGGCGCTCGATTGGCCTAAAGAGGCCAAGGTGAAATCGCTTCGCGTGCGGTTTCAAACAGCCATTGATGGGCCCTGGATCGACGTCCCGCAGTCGTGGGAAGGGGACGCTCCGGCAACCGCCTTGGTGGGAACTTTCGAACGCGCAACGCCCGTCAGCTATCGGGTCGACGCCGAGCTCGTAAGCGGAGCGACCGCGGAACTTTGGGGTTATTTCCAGGTTCGTAACCGTCCCGACGAAAATCCAATGCCGTTTATCCTCTCGCCCGACCTGGCGCCCTCATCAACGGCCGCGGCGGTCGAGCCTGCCCAGCCACCGCAGAACGAAGTGGATTTATTGGCTCTTGCCGATCCACAAGTCTGCTGGAAAGTGGGCGAATGGACGAAGGACGGGCGAACGCTTCTCAGTCCGAAGCGGTACGGCGCTCGACTGGAGCTTCCCTATTCGCCGCCCGAAGAGTATCGGCTGGTGCTGGTCGTCGAACCCTTGGACGAGCCAGACGGGCTAATTCTTGGGCAGCGGTTAGGCGGGCGTCGTTTTGTGACGCTCATCAATTACACACCGGCGCAGGAGGGCTTAAGCGCCCTGGAAAATGTTGACGGCCAGAACGTGGGCAACGACACCACGTACACGGCCCACTTGCTGCAAAAGGACAGGTTGTCGCAGGTGGTCGTCACGGCTACCAAGAGCAGCGTGACGGTCGCCGTCGATGGCCGGACGGTGATCCATTGGCGAGGCTCGCCCGATCGGCTTTCGCTTTCGGACTACTGGAGCACGCCCAATGAACAAGCGCTCTTTCTTGGGTCGTACGACTGCCGGTATCGCTTCCACCGCGTTACGTTAGAACCGCTGGCAGGAGACGGGAAAACGCTCGAACGCGCCGCCGAAGAATAATCTCCGTCAGCTTCATTGGCGCCGCTATTTTTGCTGCAGCTGGCGAGCCAGTAGCAATCGTCGTGCGCATCGGCCCCAAAATTGCACAAAGACTTGGAATTGTCTGTGCTTTAGCAAGGTTCTGGCCGCAAGAGGGCCAATAAACCTCGGTTTCTAGGCAAGGCGACCAGGCTATTGGCCGTTTCTCTTGCCGTATTGCTTGTGGCTATGAGCCGGGCGATAACGGAAGTGTTGCCCGTCGCAGGGGGGGGCCGTGACGTGGCGCTTGTGGTTCCTCAAATTATCGCCCGCGCTTTGTGTCGCGCACATGCCTGAAATGGACAAGCGCCATGCCAAAATGGATTTGGTTGATCGTTCTGGTCATAGCGGCCGCTGCGATCTATTACGGTTGGTTGGCAATCCAGCCCGAGGAATTGCCCGAAGGGTTCGCCAGCAGCAATGGGCGGATTGAGGCGGTGGAGATCGACGTTGCCGCCAAGACGCCGGGCCGGGTTGCAGAGATTCTGGTGGATGAGGGAGATTTTGTCGCTGCCGGCCAAGTCCTCGCGCGCATGGATACGGCGGTCTTGCAGGCGCAGCTTCGGGAAGCGGAAGCGCAACTTCGCCAGGCCCGAAGCCGCGTCGAGGTTGCTCGGAATAACGTCATTCAGCGGAAAAGCCAAAAGGCGGCTGCGGTTGCACTCGTGGCGCAGCGCGAGGCCGAGCGGACATACGCCAGCAAAAGCCTTGCGCGGGCCGAGCGGGTGGCCGAACGGGATGCAGCGGCCCTGTCGGCGCAAGATGTGGACCAATATCGGGCGAACTTCTACCGCGCCGAGGCTGCCCTGAACGCCGCGCGCGCCGACGTGGCCGCCGCTGATGCGGCGATCGCTACCGCAGAGTCCGATGTGATTGGCGCCGAGGCGGCGGTCGAAGCGGCCGAAGCAACGATCGAACGGATAAAGGCGGACATCGCCGACTGCGAATTAAAGTCAACCCGCGACGGTCGCGTGCAGTATCGCATTGCCCAGCCCGGCGAAGTGCTGGCCGCCGGGGGACGGGTGTTGAACCTGCTCGATCTGGCCGACGTGTACATGACCTTTTTTCTGCCGACGGCTCAGGCTGGCCGAGTCAAGCTCGGAAGCGACGTGCGCCTGGTCCTCGACGCTGCGCCGCAGTATGTGATTCCCGCCAAAGTGACGTTTGTCGCCGATGTCGCTCAATTTACGCCCAAGACGGTCGAAACGGCCGAAGAGCGGCAAAAGCTCATGTTTCGCATCAAGGCGCACATCGATCCCGATCTGCTCAGAGAGCATATCCGCAGCGTCAAAACCGGGTTGCCGGGAGTAGCCTATGTGCAGTTGGATGAGGACGCGCCCTGGCCCGAGAAGTTGAAGGTCAGAGTTCCCACAGATCCGTCGCGCAAGCGGCGGCAACCAAGGAGCGCGCTGTGAATCACGCTGGACGACGTTTTGATGGTAAGGTGGCGATGATCACAGGCGCTAGCACCGGCATTGGTCGGGCTACAGCCCTGGGATTCGCCCGCGAAGGGGCGAAGCTCGTCTTAGGCGACATCAATGAGGATGAGGCCCAGGAGACGTTGCGGCAGGTGGAAGAGGCGGGCGGAGACGCACTTTTCCAGAGGACCGATGTTTCGGTCGAGGCCGATGTGCAATCGTTGGTGGCGGCGGCCATTCTGCGCTGGGGGCGTATTGATGCGGCCTTCAACAACGCTGGCGTGCTTCCTCCGGCCAAGTCGCTTGTGGAGATGGAGGAGTCCGATTGGGACAAGACGATCGGGGTAGATCTCAAAGGAGTGTGGCTGTGCATGAAGCACCAGATTCCGCAGATGCTCAAACAAGGCGGAGGCGCCATTGTCAACACCACGTCGGTGGCGAGAGTGATGGCCGATCCCAACCTGGCGCCCTATGTAGCGGCCAAGCACGGCGTGGTGGGGCTAACGCGAGCGGCGTCGATCGAGTATTCTCGTCGCGGAGTTCGCGTGAATGCCATTGCTCCTGGTGGGGTGCGAACTCCCATGATCTCGGGCTGGCTCGCCGACGCCGCCTTCATGCAAGAGCTGATGGGCCGTCACGCCATTGGTCGGCTGGCCGAACCCGAGGAAATGTCGGAAGCCGTGCTCTTTCTTTGCTCGCCAGGCGCATCGTTCATTACCGGGCACGTTCTGGTGATCGATGGCGGCTTGACCGCTCATTGAACTCCATCTTTTGCCTCAAGGAGCAGACTGCCAAGCATTGCCCCGAAAGCCTATGACCCGTCTTGCCCCGCACGCGAGTCTTGATCTTGCGGAGTTGCCCCCGGCGGCGCGCTTGGTGGAGGTCAGCTTGCGGTATGGCAAGACAGTAGCGCTGGACGACGTAAGTCTCGATTTCCCTGCAGGACGCATGGTCGGACTGATTGGCCCCGACGGCGTGGGGAAGTCCAGCCTGCTGGCGCTGATCGCCGGCGCGCGCAAAATTCAACAGGGGAAAGTCGAAACGCTAGGCGGCGACATGAGCAGCCCGAGTTATCGCCGGGCGACGGCGCCGCGTATCGCCTACATGCCGCAGGGGTTGGGGAAGAACCTTTATCCCACGCTCTCGGTTTTTGAGAACATCGATTTCTTCGGACGGTTGTTCGGTCATAGCCGTCGTGAACGCGAACGCCGTATTGCTGAACTGACACAGAGCACCGGTCTGGCGCCTTTTGTCGACCGACCTGCCGGCAAACTGTCGGGCGGCATGAAGCAAAAGCTGGGGCTGTGCTGCGCGTTGATCCATGACCCCGACCTGCTG
>CAYWIS010000299.1:0-5443 GCA_964458385.1 uncultured Pirellulaceae bacterium | reverse complement strand
AAACGATCGTTCCCGATGCGGTCACTCCCGACCAAGTTCGGCAACTCGAAGAGGATCAGAAGCGCGTCACGGAATTAGAGAGGCAGCATCAACTCAGCCAACAGCAAAACAGTCAGTAAGCGAATCTGGCAAAGACGCGAGCACAATAAGGCGCACCGTCTTCGCCCCCGCTTTGTGCGAGGGCGGCGGACGGGGCGCCTTGGTTATTTCTGGGGACAATGCCCACAATCACTCGTTCTTAGGCTTCGCCTGGACGCGGGGACGCGGCGGTTGGAAGGAAACGCCGACTGCGTTTGTGCCTGAGCGGTGTTGCGCGTGCGCTTCGCTCAGGTGAAGCGGTTTAGGGGGGTGGTTGTTTGTCTTTGTGCCGTGTTTCCCCGGAGGATGAGCTTCGCGTGGCAGGCTTAGCGTGTGGCGGGCCGAACTTGTCACGTTACTGGAAAACTCCTTAAAGCGAATGCGGATTTCCGGCGTTGATTAGGTGCTTTAAGCGATCCGCTGAGACGACAAATTTCTTGACCTTTGGTCAGGCGCCCTATAGAAACAAGTTCGGCGCGGTCGTTTGCTTGCTGCGCTTACTGGAGGTCGTTTTCATGAAGGACACATCTTATGCGCCTGTTGTTGGCTCCGCTTGGGCGTCGTTCTCTTCTTTCCCCTTCATTCAAGAATTCAAAGCTCGGTTTTACGCTGGTTGAGTTACTGGTGGTGATCGCCATCATTGGCATTCTGGTCGCGTTGTTGCTGCCTGCTGTGCAGGCGGCTCGCGAAGCGGCCCGACGCTCGCAATGCATCAATAACCTGAAACAGATAGGGTTGGCGCTGCACAACTATCACGACACGTTTCGCAAGTTCCCGGCAGGCTACTATCAGGTGCCGTCTGGTCCTCCCAACGAATCAACCTGGATTACACACATCCTGCCTTTTATGGAGCAAAAGGCGCTTTACGACAAAATCGACAAGTGGGAATACTTTGGAGGCCCGCAAAATTATCCCAACATTAAGGAGGTAACGACCACCTTTTTACCAGGTCTGCTCTGTCCGTCCGACGTGGAGGTGCAACTCGCGTTGACCTACTGGGCCCGTGGCAACTATGCGGGGAATAACGGGGTCGGGCCGATGTACACCGAAGGGCAAAACACGGTTAGCCGCGGTCCAGTGGGCGTGTTTCCCCAGAACGTGTCTCGCAACATGGGAGAGATTCTCGATGGTACGAGCAATACAGCCATGGTGGCGGAGTTGCTCAAGGTGCCCGGCGATGATTTCCGTGGTGTGATGCACTATCCCGAAGGTCCGCTGTACCACCACAATCAAACGCCCAACTCGAAAGTTCCCGACCAGTTCCGCACAAGCTTGTGCATTAACATCCCACGCGCTCCCTGCACCGGCACATACACGGCTTGGAACAATCGCTCGGTGGTTCTGGCTGCCCGTAGTTTGCATCCTGGAGGGGTAAACTTGGCCCTGGCTGACGCCAGCGTGCGGTTTGTCAGCAATACGGTGAACCAGACAACGTGGCAGAACCTCGGCACGCCCCAAGACGGCGCCGTGCTGGGCGAGTTCTAGTTGGGGCGCTACGCCATTCTTGTGAACCGTTGGTAAAGAACGTCCTGCTCAAAGAGCCGAGCAGGGATAGGTCGATCCCGTCGCGCCTGCCCGAAGGTGTTGGGGCAGGCGGGCGCTATGGCGGTATGTCGTTTCTGCGTTTTGGGAGACCCTACATGCAAGTTCGATGGATGGCTAATCCCGCGCGCCGTGGGAACACGCGTCGAAGGGGCTTGGTAACGCCGGTTTTGGCGGCGGGCGCGCTGTGTTTGATTACGATCTCTTTGACCGGTTGTGGCGAAAGCGGCCCGCCGCGCGGGAGCGTCCAAGGATTCGTGACCTGGGAGGGAACCCCGGTGGAAAACGGCACAATCAGCTTTATCCCCTTAGGAGACGGCGTTGCCGCGTCGGCTCCCATTGTCGGCGGCCGATACATCCTTCCTAAAGACGAAGGTCCGGCGGTGGGACCGAATCGCGTACAAATTTTGGGGCTGCGGAGCCTGGGGCTGCGCGAAGCTGGCCCGCCGCATCCGCCCGGCACGATGCTAGAAGCCACCGAGCAGATCATTCCTCCCGAATACAACAACTCCACGCGCCTTAGCGTCGACATTCAAGAAGGCGACAACACCTGCAACTTCGATTTGCCGCAGAAGTAGTCGGCTCCTTGCGGAGGTGGCCCGCTGCGCTGAGTGGATGCCTCTTTACGTCCACGCGGAGAGTGGCCCGCCCAGCGCTTGCCGGGAGGATTCAAGGAAAAAGCAACTGGACGCTTGGGCGTCCGGTTGCAGGAATGGTCTTCGAAGGATGGCAAAGCGTTACGCCAAACGCGTCAGCAAGTCGCGAGCGGCTGCGGCAAGTTCGCGGCCTGCGGTCGGTTGGAAGGGAGGCAAATCGACAATTTTGGGCACCGTAATCGCCGCATATTCCCCAGCGGCGTAAGCCTTGGGATCGGTAACGTAACCAATCAGGTCATCAGCGTAACCGACTACCAGCGTGTGCTCAAACGGCGAGGCGTGGCGAATCGCTAGCCCGTAGTAGCTGTAAAGCTCAGAGCTGTGAAACAGCATTCCCACCGGGCCCAAGCGTAAGGCGGAAAGGGGCGTTTCGACCCGCAGTTCATCCAGCTTCCACTTGGAAGCGGCCTGGTACCAATCGGCGGCAAAGGGAGGATCGACCCATGGCCCGCTGACGCACTTCTCGGGCTGGGTGCGGTACTGCTCCAGCTCTGCCTGCAACCGCTCGCGATCGATGGGAGCTTCCCAGGTGGTGGTGACCACCCGCAATTGATCTACCGGAACCCGTTGGACGGAATCCAACGCTCGGCGGAAAGCGGCGTAAACGTTGTCAACGGTTTCTTGGTAATCGCCAATCCAGGGCGAACCGTCGCCGGGGTTGACGTCGCCCGCATGGCCTTGCAGAAAGCCCGGCTCTAACCCTTCGTCTTTCTTTACCCGCTCCAACACTCCGCCGACCCAGTCTGGCCCCGCCAGGCCATCGCCAAAGCAGACAGGGTGAGCTGAGAAGTGATACCAAAGCAAATCGCGCTTATCGCCGCCACGCTCCAGGCGAAGCACATGCAAGGCGGTGTCCAGCCAGCGGTCGTTGTCGGTGGCGTCCTGGCTCCATTCGCGGTCGGTCTTCCACGATGACGCGGTGCGGTTGAAGTTGGCGTCCACGGCGTTGCTCCGCCCAACGTAGAGTTCGGCCGGCGCCAGATCGGCCTTGGCCAGCTTGAGGGCCTGAATGATGCGCTCTTCTGTTTGCGCTTTGTACTCTTCAGGAATCTTGCCCCATTGCCGCAAGTAGAGGAACGTGGGCATCGAGTGGGTATGGGTGACGCACACGCGAATATGACGCGGGTCGATGCCCGTGGCTTCGCCAGCGCGGCGCCGCACACGCTCCGCGAACTTGCGCGAGACGCCAATCAAATCAAGCGATACGACCGCCGCTTCTGCGCCCCCGCAGCGCAGCACCAGAGCTCGTGCGAAGGGGGTCTGCCGAATGCCGGTAATCAGCCGTTCCTTTCCCGGCGAGCGATGGAAGCCCGCCAGTTCGGCGCCGAGCGGCGGTGTAATATCCACCACGCCTTCGCCAGCTTCCAGTCCTTGTTCGGGCGCTGCCGCATGCAAGGAACTGGCGGCAAGCGCCGCCGCGGCGCCTCCTTGCACAACTTGGGTCAGAAACTGCCTTCGTCCGAGATGATGCCTCATCGTCCACAACCTTGCTGTGAGGAAATTGGCTTGGGCGGCTCGATGGCGAGCCTGTTGGGTTGAACGTCAGAAAGGAAAATGCCCCAAGAGTTGCAGACTCGCTCTACCGTAGTTCGTTCCCAGACCGAGCGAGGCGCGAGCCAAGACAACGCCGGGGCGGTCACTATGATTGCGGCGATTGACGCTAAACGCAAGCAATTGGTGAGAGCAGTACCCGCTCACCCTCGTGCGAAACTCTGGCGGGGAGCGAAAGGAGCAGGCGCCATCGGCCAACTTCCGCTTGTTCCCAGCCCCTTGCCGGAAAAAGAATGCGCAAGAGAGTTGCCTTTCTCTTGTGAGGCCGAGCCTCGCCAACCGAGCGTTCCCAGGGAGTGTTTAGGATTGAAAGAAGGTGGCGTTACGGCTGGGGACGGGACGGAATACGATGCACAACAATGCTTCCTGCGCGATACGCCACGGGATAGGCCCAGGGGAATTGGCGGCGAGCCGCTTCGGGAAAAGCGGGGGGGAGCGAACCGTTCTCGCCTTGCGTTCCCGCGCGTAAAGCGTCGCCGCGCAGCCCAGCGGCGGTCAAGTCGGTTACAAGAAATCGCTGACGGCTGGCGGCCAGGGCTGAAAGGATTTCCTCCCGTCGCTCGGGGAAGAAGATCAAGAGCGCTTCGAGATACACAAACCGCGTCGACGGCCGCAGGTTCAACTCTTCGTAGAGGTAAACCAGGTTGTTGTTGTAGCACGTCACTTCGCCATCTTGCAGCGATTGCTGCCGCAGGTAGTTGGCCGCATCGTGCAGATCGCCCCAGTGCGGATAGGAAAAGAAGGCTAGGCGATTGCGCACCTCGGGTGTTGAGCCTTCGGTCCAGCAAGCCCACCACGCGCCCAGCCGTTCGGCCCGTATTGCCGGCGAGACGAGGAAGGCGAGTATCAAAAAGCCGACGGCGCCCCATTGCCAACGCACGGCCCACATTCGGTTTGGGGCGTTTGCTTCGCGGTGCTCTAGCGCCGACGCCGCGCGGAACGACAAACCTTGAGTCAGTACGGCCACCGCTAGCAACACGCCCGGCGCGTGAATGTAATCGAACAGATGTTGGAGGAAGAGCGATTGCGCTAGCCACGCCAAGTACACAACACCCAACATCGCCGAGAGCGTCTGGCGCTTGTGCTGGTCGCGGGGGTGCAAGATCCAAGCTACCACGTCGCGCACGGCCCAAGGGACAGCAATCAGATGCAGTAAGATCCACGGCAGCAGTCGGTACACCGTGCCTATTAACCGCCCCACGGTCCAATGCTCTTTGCCCGCCTCAAAGTAACGCGGGTTCCATTCGGTGAGGGTTTGCCAGAAGTACGGCCATGCGCCCGACCAATGCAACCACGCCACACCCGCGGCGCCTACCAGGACGCCGCCGGCCAGCAAACCCGCCGCGTCGGCCAGCACGCGGGGGCCGGCGGGCCGCCGGCCGCCTGGTTGAAGCGTTGCCGCCGCGCTAAACGCCCACACGGCCACCAAGGGGACGAAAATCATTGGCTTGAGCCAAATGCCGCATCCCCACACGGCGCCTTCCAGAACGCCCCACGCCAGGTAAGAACGCGGGCGCGTTTCCTCAGCGCTTCGCGCCACGTGCCGGCGGCGCAGGTGGAGGCCGGCCAGCGTCGGCACAAGCAGCCACATGTCGCGCTGACAGTGGTTACACTCC
>CAYWIS010000298.1:0-5482 GCA_964458385.1 uncultured Pirellulaceae bacterium | reverse complement strand
AATACCAACCCAATCCGGCGGCGGCGAAAACGTGTGAGCGCCGCATCCGACAATTTTGACAGATCTTGGCCTTCGACCAGCACTTGCCCGCTGTCGGGGCGCGTGAGTCCGGCCATTACGTGCAACAGTGTGCTCTTACCCGAGCCGCTAGCGCCCATGACACTAACGAACTCGCCAGCATTTAGAGTCAAACTAAAATCCGTTAGGGCCTGAACAACGCCAGCAGCTTGTCGATACCCCTTCGAAATATGTTTTACGCAAAGAGGAATAGTAGGTTCCGTAGACAAAGTTTCTTCCTGAAGTAATGGTTCAAAGAAGGTGAAGTCGAGTGGTTGGTAATTCTCGAATCAACAACGCGAAGAGCCGTAAGCAACATGCGCGCCACACTTACAGTAGAAGGCGACGTTTTGACCGGGTTGAAACGTACCGCCTACATGGTCGGGGGGCTCGTTTGTAGAGCGCTAGCGGCGTCGAGAGAGAAAGATTGCTTTGAAGACCTCGCACCGTAATTCCAGAAATGCAAGGCTTTTGAGCGTGGAGTTCGCTTGTCCCTAACGAACATCAAGAGGGACTCGTAGACAATTCCTGTTTTACGCAAGTGCGGTCCGGAGGTACCCCTGTGTGCTTGCGGGCTATTGACGAACTTTCACCTCCTCACCTTCCTGAGTCCCCTCAGAACGCCAGCCTTACAAGCGGAAATGTCGAAGAAATCACCGATCCTGTCGCTTTAAGCAGCGCGCCGTTGGCCGATGGAAACCGGTTGCCGACGCTCAGCCCCCGGTTGGAGAAGACTAGGCAGATCAGGCTCGCGGGAATGCGTTAGCGAGCCCATTGCAAGATATTCGTGGGCATATTGTCAGGATGGCTTACCGCTCGTTAGGTTAATTGGCCAAGTTCCGCTGATTGCCTTAGTGACCGCCAGCGTGAGCGTAGGCAAACTTCTTCTGACTTTGGTTCGCAGGCGTCATTGAGAGTTGGCTGTTTTTCACGCCAGCGGCTTTACGTGTTTGGGAGCTTGTGAGCGTCATTCTTGTGGAAGGCCTGTCGGTTGCGATTGTGGCGAGCCTACCGAGCGTTGGTTTCGGCTTGCTTGTGAGGGACCGCTAATGCGGCGCTGCGCCGTGTGGCCAATAATTGTGATTGAGCAATCGCGGCCGTTGTCCATGCTTTATGGACGTATCCCCGGCTCGGCGGATTCGGGGCGGAATTCGTAACCACGGGGTATTGGCGTGTCGGTTCTTTCGACAGCCGTGGCTATTTCGTAACGAGCATGCGTGCGGAGATTGTTAACAATATCGCAGCGTTACCTGCCATTCCGCAGAAATCCAGGAGTTGGTCGATTTGGCGCGATGTTTGCTTACTGCGCTACGATCCGTTTTATCTGAGTCAGGTCCGAGTGAACCCGTGCGCAACGTCCCTCCACGCGTGAGGCGGCAAACGTGGCAATCCGAATTGTAGCCGTGATTTTCTTTCTGGCTGGTGAACTGCTCTGCGTGATGACCATTCTGCCGCCGCTGATTGATGTCTCGGGAGTCGTTTGGACCGGCTTAGTGGCGATCGCCATCTTCCTTTGCACGTTCGCAGTTCTGCTGTGGCCGGAAGCGGCGCCAAAATCGCAGAAAACGCGCCGCGAAAGGAACCAAACACATTCGGCAGAAAGCGATTGGCGATTGGTTTTGAAGGGGCTAGGCAGGACCGTTGGAGGAAGCGACCCCCAACGGTAAACAGCCGGTATCGTCTCGCGTGATGGTCACGTGGGCTACACGTCGTGAAACGTCACTTGCCTTGCGATGATGCGTTTGAAATGTATCGCGCAGGCGTGAATCGAGTTGTTTTTTTGGGATTTTCTTTTCTAGAGGATCAGTGATGAAGGCAAAGAAACTGGCGTGGTTGTGGGTTTGGTTGACGCTGCTTTCTACTTCCGCCGTTCAAGCCGGCGAATTGAAAGAGAGCGATGTCGCTACGTTGGAGAAGTCTCTCCAGGCGGGAATTGAGTTTCTGCGAACTAAGGGCGTTGCTCAGGACGGATCGTACAGCCGCCAAGCCGGAATTGGAGTGACGGCGCTAGTGACGACGTCGTTGTTGCGTAACGGCGTGCCTCCGACCGATCCGGTCGCCGCCAAGAGTTTGTCCTACATAGCACAGCACGCGCAGCCCGACGGCGGCATCTACCAGCCAGGCTCGCGATTGAAAAACTACGAAACCTGCTTGGCGGTGATTTGCCTCGAGGAAGCGAATCGGAACGGAAAGTATGACGCGATCATCAAGAGGGCTGACGCATACCTGAAAGGTCTGCAAGGCAGCGAACAAAACGGGATGGATATATCCGACCTGGGCTACGGTGGAGCCGGATATGGAAGCGACTCGCGCGCTGACTTGTCGAACACGAACTTTTTGATCGATGCGTTGCGAGCGACAGGCAATGACGCAAATAGCGAAGCCATTCAGCGGGCGCTAATATTCGTCTCCCGTTGTCAGAATTTGGAGACGGAACACAATACGACTCCATTCGCAGCGAAGAACCCTGACGGCGGATTCTATTACACCCCGGTCGGCGAAGGCGGCAGCCCCGCAGGAAAAACCGCCAATGGCGGTCTGCGAAGTTACGGAGCAATGACTTACGCAGGTTTGAAGAGCATGATCTTCGCCGGAGTTGGTCCCGAGGATCCTCGCGTCAAAGCCGCGATCTCGTGGATTCAGAAACACTACGACTTGGAATCGAATCCGGGCTTAGGCAATGCTGGTTTATATTACTACTACCATCTGTTCGCCAAAGCGCTGGACGCCCTGGGGCAGGACGAAATTGTTGATGCCGAAGGTCAAACGCATAACTGGCGCTCAGAGTTGATTGCGGAATTGGCGTCGCGCCAACAGGCGGATGGCTCATGGGTTAACACCAACCACCAATGGTTTGAAGGTGACGCCAACCTTGTCACCGGCTACGCATTGTTAACGCTTTCCTATTGTAAGCCGAAGTCACTAGATAAATAGCGCAGCAAACGGCTACGACAACCCTTGTCGCTTTGCGTTTGGCCGTACCGCACGTAATCAAAGCAACGGCTTGTAGGACGTCGAGCAAGGTAATTGCAATAGCGGACACAAGCCAAGCCGTGATGCGTGCGCCTTGTCGGATGGTTCGTGCTGGCCAACGGTTGCCGCTGCCAGGATCCACCATGGGAAATGGCCTACTTCAAACGTATTGCGCGCCGGTGGCTATGAGGCGCCAAGACGTTGGGAAGTTTGAGACAGCCTGCACGCCAATCGACTGAACCGGTCGCGAACGGCGGACAAGCGGGGCCCGTCTTCGTGCTCGTTGACAGCGTCATCCCTCGCCTGGGGGCTTGGGAAACGCGGTTGTGAGGCACATGTTGCTGGTGGGCCGGCGCGGCATCCCGCTGGGCGTCTGTAGCACTCGGCGTAACGCCCGCAACCAGACCTAACCAGTGCGAAAGAACCAGGCGCCCAAGATCGGAGCGAAACCTCGTCGACTCAAGAAACTGCCTGGGGAAGTGGCGAGACAATGCCTTTGGTGTACGAAATGATGGCTGGGTTCAACTCCGCCGGGGTTAAAATTGTTGGGGGAAGAGTCGCGGTTATGTTCCCCAATTGCGACGACGGCCCGACAACGAGCCCTATCGTTTTAAACCGCCGGCATTCGCCAGAAAAGAATCGGCAGCGTGCCGGTTCCTGGGGTGATGAGAGAGAAGGCGGTCGCCGTGACCCACCTGCGAACACAGCCGCACTTTGGTTGTCGGCTCGTGATCTAAATTGAAATATCAGACAGAGTTAGGGTTAGTGGGCGTTACTGGGCTCGAACCAGTGACCTCCGCGATGTCAACGCGACGCTCTAGCCAACTGAGCTAAACGCCCGAAGTGTTTTGAGGAATTTTACCGTCCTCGGATTTCTATTTCTAGTGGGGTTGGGCCTAAGGGGCAATAGGCGTGAAAGGTTTTTCGCGATAAAAGACACCGCTAATCACGCCAGGGTTCACGAAGGCGCGAGCGGCGGGCGAAGCCACTTTCTTCATCGGGAGTTAATATCGCAATTCTTGAACCGGGGATGGCGGTGCGGTATGGTTCAGCGCATGGCCATCAAATTGGTATGTGAAGGGTGCGGGCGCCAGTTAGAGGTGGACGAGCAGTACGCGGGAAGGACCGTGGTCTGTCCTGTTTGTCAGGCGGAGTTCACAACGCCTGCGCCCGAGGCGGCCAACAGTGATCCCGCTATCTGGTGGATGAAAATACCTGAAGGGCGCATCTATGGCCCGGTCGCAAAGGCGGAACTTGATCGCTGGGTGAGTGAGGGACGGGTATCGCACGATTGCGAACTGCGCCGCGAAGAAGATTTAAGCTGGAAGTCGGCCGACGAAATTTATGCGGTGCTACGGCCGGGATTGGCAGGAGTGACGCCGAGGGGCAATCCTTTTGCGGAATCGGCAACTCTGTTGCGTGCGCCACTTGCGGCCAGAGACGGTCCTTCTTCCTACTTGGCGCCGCACCGGGGCGGGTTGGTATTAGCGTTGGGGATCTTGGCGTTCTTGGTTGCTTGCCCGTTCTTGAGTTTCCTCGCCTGGACGATGGGTACAAACGACCTACGCGAAATGCGTGAGGGGCGTATGGACCCGTCGGGCCTGGGGATGACCCACGCGGGCATGGTGCTGGGCATGTTGCTTTCCGTGGTTACTATCATCGCGATTATCGGCCTGGCGTTTTACGTGCTGTTTTCTTTTGCGATCTAGAAGCGTCGGCTTTTTGAGGGGCCTTCTGGCTTGACGTTAACCTTTTACCGCTCGCAAGTGTCTACGCTCGCTTTGCGCATTCGAACGTCATGAGGGACAGGCATACGTGGTATCCGAGGCTGGCGCCGCGCCAATGAGCGCTTGTGGGGCAAGCATGGTGGTGCGGTCGGTTATCGCAGGACATAACGACGGCACAAGGTCGCGACGCTTTCCCGGTCGACCAAGTGACGTACCTCTATACCTTCGGCCAAGAGTTTTCCTGCCGCCTCGGCGTAGTCGAACTCATCGTAGACATTGACCAAGGCAGTGACGGCAAAGCCACGACGGCGCAAGTTGCCCAAGGCGATTGCGGCCTCACTGTCGACACGTTGGAGCAGCACGACCACGGTGGCGTCCCGAGCAAGACGGTTCGACGTTTCGCTGAGAAGTTGGGAGAGCGTTAGTCCGTCGGTCAGTTCCAGCCGAGCCAGTGTTTCCAGGATGCGCATGAACTGTTCGGGACCGCGTTGGGTGGGAATCGTCACCGGCGCTAGGCGGTCGCTCTCGACGCGCATGGCTGCGGCGCGGCGAGCAGCGTCGCGCGTGCGAAGGTCATAGTCCCACCCTTCTTGGCGAATCCGGTCGGCGGCATCCCGAGCATTCGTGACCAGCCCCACTTGCTGCCCCAACTGATAAACTGCGTTTGCCATCGACGCGGCGGCCACGATCGCCAACTCCGAACGATACGGTTCGTGCCGGGTATC
>CAYWIS010000297.1:0-5505 GCA_964458385.1 uncultured Pirellulaceae bacterium | reverse complement strand
ATGACGGCCCACGTGACTTTGGCTCCCGAGCAACGTTACGAGGGCGATCTGCAAAACGAGCCGCGCTGGTATCGCCATGAAACGTGCGGCGCCATCACCGGGATGTCCGAGGAGATTATTCGGTCCTACCTGGTCGATCCGTTCCTTTACAGCGACAGCACCTTCTGCACAGGTTGCGGCAAGTATTTGCACATGTCGCAATTTCACTGGGTCGAAACAGGGGAGAACTTACTGGCTTATAACCGGCGTTTGCGCATCGAACACATTCAAAAAAATCACCTTGATCCAAACGATTTTGTTTGGCGAGACGGGGCCCCGGTGCGGCGCAAACGCAAAGTCAGTAAAGTAGTCATTGCCGCGGGCGCGCTGGTGGCGGTCGTCGTGATGTTGGGACTTTTCATCGTCGGCGCTGCGGGCATCGCCGGGATGATGCGGCAAGCGTCGCGTCCGCAATCCCCCACTTCGATGCCAACACCAACGTTTACCACAGGCCCAGGGTCGTTTGGCCAACCGCATCGCCCGGCGCCGGGTATGAATCATTCGTCGCCACATGGTATAGCGCCGCCTTCCTCGCCGTCATTTACGATCGGCCCCGGCTCGGAACCCACGTTCCCCACACGAGAGCACCGCTGATCGATCGAGACGGCTCTAACAGCGACAGGAAGAGATGCTTCCGCGGCACGAAGAATTGCTGGAGCGGATGCGGAGCGTCTGTCCGTAGTTTGTGTTTTGCTTGCATCCGCCCATGATTGAAAATCACCTTCGAGCCGACGCCTTGGCGATATGGCGCGCCGGTCTGGATGCGGTACGCAGTGACCGCCTCGTGCGCGAGCACGTGTGCGTTGAGGGCAACGACCTCGTTATCGGTGATGACCGCATTCCCTTAAATCAGATCGGCCGAATTGTCGTTGTCGGCGCCGGTAAAGCGGGGGCGGGGATGGCGGCAGGCTTGGAAGCCGCGCTGGGAGCATCCGTCCTCGAAACCAAGAGAGTAACTGGCTGGGTCAATGTGCCTGCCGACTGTGTGCGCCCGCTGCAAAAGATTCACTTGCACGCGGCGCGCCCTGCGGGTCTCAATGAACCGACCGTGGCCGGTGTCCACGGCGCCGAAGAGATTCTTCGACTTGTCACCTCGCTTGGCGAGAATGACTTGGCGATTTGTCTGATCTCGGGCGGCGGTTCGGCGCTTCTTCCAGCACCAATCGAAGGGATCACGCTGGAGGACAAACAGCAAATCACCCGCCATTTAAGCGCCGCAGGCGCAAACATCCAGGAGTTAAACACCGTTCGCAAGCGTCTCAGTCGGATCAAAGGCGGCGGGTTAGCTCGTGCATGCCGCGCTGGGCGCTTGATCACCTTAATCATTTCCGATGTTTTGGGCGATCCGATCGACATGATCGCCTCAGGCCCGACCGTAGAAGACACGACTTCCTCGCAGCGTGCATGGGAAGTCTTGAACAAGTTCCACGCCCGCGAAGCGGGAATTGCGCCCCGCGTATTCGAAATTCTAGAGCGTCAAGTTAAGATGGCGACCGCCCCAGTGCGCCAATCGTTGCCACGCCTAAGCCATTACGTTATTGGCAATCTGGCGGTAGCCGTAGACGCTGCAGGCGTTGAAGCGGAGCGGCGAGGCTATTCGCACGCGATGATCTGTGCGACGCGTCACGAAGGAGAAGCCGAAGACGTGGGCCGCCAACTGGCCGCGATGGCGCTACAGATGCGTTCCGAAGACGGCCCTGATTGTCTCATTACCGGAGGCGAACCTACGGTGCGCCTAGCGCCGGCCTCCGAGCGGGGACTCGGTGGTCGTAACCAACAACTCGTGTTGGCCGCGCTCGATTACTTGGCATCGCAGGGGTCCCAAGTCTCTGGAGGGCAATTGGGCCCCTCTACGAATCCGCTTGAGGGACTTGCACTTCTGTCGGGCGGCACCGATGGCGAAGATGGCCCCACCGACGCCGCCGGGGCCTTTATCGACAGCGCTATTTGGCGGCAAGTACAACAGCAGCAATTGGATATTGCTGACCATCTTCGACGCAACGACGCCTACACCTTCTTCCGTGCGGTAGGCGGACTAATCCAAACCGGTCCTACCCACACAAACGTCTGCGATCTGCGTGTTGTAGTCGTTGCCCGCACGTAACGAACGCACTTTCTAAAGGGCGTCCAATTCTTTCCAGGCCGGTAAATACGCCAATTTTGGATATTGACATCCGATTTTGGTATTGCTAGGGTGGGCTCAGATACAAGCTGCTTCACGCCTACCTTCCATCGCGAGTCCCACCGTCACATCCCTCCCACCTAATGGTCGCGCCATGATAGGCACCCGCACATGGGCGAGCTTTACGTTTGCTCCGGCGCTACTGATTCTCCTTCTGCCAACGCTTGCATGGGCCCAAGTCGAATTTGAACGAGAGCCCATCAACTATTATCAACATCCGGTAACCGACCCCATTGCGCGGCTACAAAAGGCGCTGGACGCCGGAAAGATAAAGCTGGAGTACGACGAAGAACGAGGCTATCTGCCGGCGCTGCTACGAGCGCTCGAAATACCGCAGTCGTCACAGATGCTGGTGTTCTCGAAA
Organism: uncultured Pirellulaceae bacterium; assembly: GCA_964458385.1. Taxonomy (GTDB): domain Bacteria; phylum Planctomycetota; class Planctomycetia; order Pirellulales; family Pirellulaceae; genus JAHWKS01. The sequence goes on along the minus strand of CAYWIS010000297.1, from coordinate 2,920 downwards.
ACCAGCTTCCAACTACGCAAGATTTCTCCACTGAGACCACGGGCAATCTATTTTAGCGACGACGTTTACATAGGGTGGGTGCAACGCGGCGATGTGATTGAGATAACGGCCGTGGATCCTCAACTGGGCGCCGTGTTCTATACGCTCGACCAGGAAAAGACCGACACCCCGCGTTTTGTCCGCGATCGCGGGCAATGCACCACGTGCCATGCCTTATCGCGCACTCAAGGCGTGCCAGGACATTTGGTGCGCTCCGTATATCCAGACCGCGCAGGGCAGCCGCTCTTGGGATCTGGTACCTTCACCACCGATCATCGCAGTCCGTTTGAGGAGCGTTGGGGCGGCTGGTACGTCTCGGGAACCCATGGCGCCATGCGCCACATGGGAAATGTCATGGTGCAGGATCGTAACCGGCCCGAGGCGCTCGATCGAGAAGCTGGCGCTAATGTCACCGATCTTCAACCGCTGGTGAACACCAGTCCGTATCTCGAACCTACCAGCGACATCGTGGCTTTGATGGTCCTGGAGCATCAAACCCAGATGCACAATTTCCTCACGCTCGCCAATTATGAAGCCCGCAGCGCCGCGCACTACGACGCGGTTATGAACGAGGCCTTTGGTCGCCCGGCCGACCACCAGACCGAAACTACGCAGCGGCGTATTGCGTCGGCCGGTGAAAAGCTGCTTCAGTATCTGCTGTTCACCGATGAGTTCGCTCTTACGGCGCCGGTTCAAGGAGTATCGAAGTTCGCAGAGGAATTCGCGGCAGCCGGTCCGCGCGACCGTCAGGGCCGTTCGCTTCGTGATTTAGATCTGGAACGACGACTTTTCAAGTATCCGTGCAGTTACCTGATTTACTCCGACTCGTTCGACGCTTTGCCAGCGTCGATCAAGAGCTACCTTACTCGGCGGTTACTGGAAGTGCTAAAAGGCGAGGATCGCACGCCCGCATTTGCACATCTCAGCGATGTCGACCGCCGTAATATTTTAGAAATTCTTCAGGACACGAAACCCGAATTATTCGCCCCTTCTCCGGCGAAATCCGCTGAGCCACCAGAGGCGGACATGGGGCAGACGGCGTCTTGATCTTTGCCGCTTTCCTCTTGCGCAGGGCACATGATGGCATCCTGCGATGTGCGCCGTTTCTCGCAAACGCTATTGGTTCCTGTTGTTCTCAGCGGCGCGCAACGGCGCCGCTGGCTTTTTGACAAATACATATTCCCGATCTATATTACGGCTCTCTCAAGCCAGGGGAATGATCGGTGTACTTGTAATGCTGGCGCCGATTAAAACAGCGGACCGCCCTCCTTTTGCATCCGCTTCGCATCGCAAATCCCGCTGCCGTTTTCGCGTTAATCCGAAGGCGCCGTTTTTGTCGGGTCCCGGTCCAAATTTTTCTTCTTCGTTCAAGCGATTCGTGCTAGTCTTGCCCGCCCGTTAGTCGATCACTTATTTCGCCACGGGATGGACAACCTAGTGGAACGGACTCCTTCACTGAGGCCTTCGGGTCTCGATCACCTAGCTTCGCTCCAGCGGCCGCGCGGATGGGATTCGCACGGGGACAGGCTGGATGCCTCTTGCTGTAAGGAGTTCGATCATGCGCTCGTTTTTCAAACATTGCGGCATTTACGCGCTCGGAGCAGCTTGCCTTGCCGGGACCGCGCAGGCTCAAGACTATCGTTTGCCTTCGGTATTGCCCAGCGCCACTGCGCAGGCCGCTTACGCTCCCCGTTTTGCCTCCATGGGATCGGTGCTAGCGCCAAGCAATCCGGAAGGGCCAGCCATCACGGAGCCACTTCCGCCGGTGTATGGCGAGATGGCCGCGCCGCAAACGATTCCCGGCGCCTACGGACACTATGGTAATCAAGCCCCCGGCATGGGGCCCGCCTTGGCGTCGCCTCCTGCTCCCGAGTATCCCAAATCGGTGATCTACGGTGACGGGGATCTTATCGGTGGCAAGATCAGTGGCGAACACGGCTGCAGCGAGGGCGATCTCGGCTGCTATGACTGCGCGACTCAATGCCGCTCCTCGTGCTGGTTCGGCAGCGTGCGAGGCCTGATCATGACCCTGGGCGACGAGGAAGCCCATTGGTTCAGCTATGACGACATCAACCTAGAGCGTCAGATCCTGAACACCAAGGACGCCAGGATGGATTGGTCGGGCGGCGTGGAAGCCCGTATCGGACGCTGGTTCAATTGCTGCCAGAATGGCCTGGAACTGGTTTACTGGGGCATTTATCCCGAAAAGCAAGAAGCCAACCGTACCGCTAACGATGTTCAGGGGACGTTGAATCACGTCTTCACCTTCAACTCGTTGACTTACGATGACGGTTTAGGTAACGGGCCGGTGGCAGTCGACTCCTTCTTTAACAACGCGCAACGTCATCGTCTTCAGCGTGATTGGTCGATTCACAATGTCGAACTGAACCTTTTGACGCTCCGCAACCTGTACGGCCCCGACGGTTACGGAATGTGCGCTGGCTGCGGCCCGTCGTTCGGCGCCTTGGGCAGCCACTGCGGTCCTCGGTTGAACGTGTCGTGGATTGCTGGTTTCCGCTTCTTCCGCTTCGATGAGAGCTTTTTGTTCTCGTCGGACCCGACCGACATGGTGTTTGACGGCTCGCCCGACGAACTACACTACGGCGTTTCCGTGGACAATGAATTGTATGGATTCCAACTAGGCGCCGACACGGAATTCTTCCTCACTCGGCGCGTGAGCCTGCGGACAACGGCTAAGTTCGGTATTTACAACAACCATATGGAGCAGAAGCAACGGGTCGGTGGCTCCGAAGGCGCCGCGTGCGCGCGCGTATCTTGCCAGGAAGCCGAAGGCCGAGGCGCCGCCTGCTGCGACGGTGTCGCTTGCTGTCGATGATCCGCCGCCCCCGCCGCGGGGAGGCCCGCCGATGCTCTGCGGAGT
>CAYWIS010000296.1:3605-5540 GCA_964458385.1 uncultured Pirellulaceae bacterium | reverse complement strand
GTTTCCTTTTCTGGAGCCATACATTTACAGCGTCGTAGGGCAGTGTAACCCCTAAAAATCCGGTCGGCAATTCGTGAACCAAGGTCTCAAGGGAAATCTCACAGTCTGCATTGACGGTTTCGGGATCGACCGTTAGGCTCTGCCCCTCTTACCTTGCTTCTCGAACCGCGCGTCTCCTGAATTGTTTCCATGCGGATTGTACTGGCTTCCACCGAACGCGATTGGCGCGGCGGCGAAGTTCAAGCGGGACTTTTGGCTGAAGGCCTTCGGAGGCGGGGGCATGAAGTTGCGGTGCTAGCGCGCAAAGACGGCCAACTCGCCCTCCGCATGGACCAAGCAGGACTCCCCGTTGAGGCGTTCCCTGGTCGCGGACGCAGCCCGGCAAGCTGGTGGAGCATCCGACGCTTTCTGCGGAGTTTTCGCCCCCAGGTGCTCCACGCCAACGATAGCCCGGCGCTCGCATGCACGAGCTGGGCTTCGTGGGGGCTGCCGATTCCGGCGCGGATTGCGTCGCGCCGGGTCGTTTTCCCCATCCGATCGCCCGAAAAATACCGTGTTGGATGCGACCGCGTGTTGTGTGTGTCGCATGCGGTCGCCGAGGCGTGCATCGCCAGCGGGGTTCCGCTTGACAAATTGTGCGTGGTGCACGACGGCGTCGATCCCCAGCGGATCAGCCAAGGTAATCGCGAGCGCGGCCGGCGTTCGCTTGCGATCGAAGAAGGCCGCCCGCTGTTGGTCACCGTTGCCGCTCTTACCGACGACAAAGGCCACAAGACCCTTATCGAGGCGGCTCACCAGGTGATCCAAACTCATCCCGACGCGGTATTCGCCTGGGCAGGTGAAGGAAACCGAAGAGATGAACTTCAAACTTTGGCCGCCGAAGCGGGACTTTCCCAGCACATCCGCTTTTTGGGGTTTCGCCACGATATTGCCGACCTGATCTACGCGGCAGATGTCTTCGTCATGCCGTCTCACATGGAAGGCCTTTGTTCGTCGATCATAGACGCTATGTTCGCCGCAAGGGCAATTGTCGCAACCACTGCGGGCGGGATTCCCGAACTGGTTGGCGCCGCGCCCGATGAGCCCCCTGTGGCATGGCTAGCACCACCCAAAGACGCAACCTCTTTGGCCAATGCTTTGTTAGAGTGCCTGGCAGCCCCCGAAGAACGCCGTCAGCGCGGCCAACGCGCCCATCGTAGAGCTATGGCGCGCTTCACCGCCGAAAAAATGGTTGACGGGGTGCTGGAGGTGTACCGCGCTGTACTGGAGCGTCCCCAAGGCCGGCTCGCAGCCTAGACGCGTTTTTCACAAGTTCACCCGAACAGTAGCTCCATTTGGGAGAACGGCCGCCTCCCTAACTGCCTTACTTTACTATTCTCGCAGCCAAACACATCAACGGGAACTTATTTAGACACCGGCTGGTAACGGCCCCAAAAGCTGAAAGCCGTTTGCCGCGCCGCTTTGGTTTACCTGTCCCCCCCGCCCGTTTTGCCAGCGGGATGCGGTTGTCGTAACTTGCGGAATACGATACACTTTCTAAATTCGTCCTGTCGAGGGTCTGGCAGTCGCCGGTGACTGCGCGGCCGGGCGAAGCGCAACTCTAACCCCGTCGCCTGACCCAGGGTGGATTCCCCAGCCGGGCGGCACAACCCCTTGGCGATTTTGATCGCCGCGTTTTTGAGGAGAGCATGGTCAACCGCAACCTGATTCGCGACCTGGACGACGACGAACTTACAGCTCAACTGGAGTCTCAGTTCGCCACCATCTTGGGCGACGCCCAGGCCGATGAGGATGAGGCCCTGGAGGGCCTGTACGAAGAAACAATCATTCAAGAAGACTACGACGTCAACAAGATTGTCGACGGCCGCGTGTTGCGGGTCGACGAAGATTGGGTGTTGATGGACGTGGGCTACCAGAGCGAAGGCACCGTCCCCC
>CAYWIS010000296.1:0-3595 GCA_964458385.1 uncultured Pirellulaceae bacterium | reverse complement strand
ACTGGGAAGGCGAAGAGCCGCCCAAAGTCGGACAAGTCTACAAGGTGCTAATCGAAGACATTGAAGACGAATACGGCGCCGCCGACGACCCGTTTGGGATGATCGCCCTCAGCAAGAGCAAGGCTGAGAAGATCCTCCACTGGGAAAAGATCATGTCCTCGGTTTCCGAGGGCGAGGTGGTCACTGGCAAGGTGACCCGGAAGATCAAGGGCGGCCTGCTCGTCGATATTGGCGTGTCGGTGTTCTTGCCCGCCAGCCAGGTCGATATTCGTCGGCCGCACGACATTGGCGACTACATCGGTCGGTTTGTGCAGTGCGAAGTGCTCAAGATCGACGAGGCCCGGCGGAACATCGTGGTTAGCCGCCGCGCTTTGATCGAGCGAGAGCGAGAAGAGAGCCGCAAGGAACTGCTCGCCGAGCTGCAAGAGGGCGAAATTCGCCGAGGAAATGTCAAGAACATTGCCGATTTCGGCGCGTTCGTGGACCTGGGCGGCATCGACGGTCTGCTCCACATTACCGACATGAGCTGGAACCGGATTGGCCATCCTTCCGAGATGGTCAAGATCGACCAGGAAATCGAGGTCATGGTGCTCAACATCGACCGCGAGCGTCAAAAGATCGCCCTGGGCCTCAAGCAGAAGGAAGGCAACCCCTGGGACAACGTGGCCGAAAAGTACCCCGTGGGCAGCATCCACGAGGGCGAAGTGGTCAACGTGATGAGCTACGGCGCCTTCGTGAAGCTGGAGCCGGGCATCGAAGGCCTGGTCCACATCAGCGAGATGTCGTGGATCAAGCGAGTTCAGCACCCCAGCGAATTGGTCAAGATCGGCGACAAGATCAAAGTCATGATCCTGGGCGTCGATCAGGAAGGCCAGCAACTTTCGCTCGGCATGAAGCAGACCCAAGAGAACCCGTGGGACGACATCGAACGTCGTTACCCCGAGGGCGCTATCGTCCGCGGCAAGGTGCGGAACCTTACCAACTACGGCGCCTTCGTCGAGTTGGAAGAGGGGATCGACGGCTTGCTCCACGTGTCGGATATGTCGTGGGTCAAGAAGGTCAATCATCCCAACGAAGTGCTGGAGAAGGGACAAGAAGTCGAGTGCAAGGTGCTTTCGGTCGACAAAGAACGGCACCGTATTGCACTTGGCCTCAAGCAACTCGCCAGCGATCCGTGGGAAACCGACATTCCCAACAAGTATCAGCCCGGCCAGATTGTCCGCGGTACGGTCACAAAGATCACTAACTTCGGTGTCTTTGTGGGCCTGGAGGACAACCTGGAAGGCTTGCTCCATATCTCGGAGTTGGCTGACCATAAGGTCGAGAACCCCGAAGATGTGGTCAAAGTGGGCGACGAAATCGAAGTGAAGATCCTTCGCGTCGACACCGACGAACGCAAGATCGGCCTGAGCCGCAAACGCGTGGAATGGGCCGAGGAAGAGGAAGCCGAAGCGGCGGCCGCCGAAGCTCGCCCGCAGCAAGAATTGAAGGGCGGCCTGGGCGAGTCTGGTCCGCTCATCAAGCCTCGCGAAAGCGAGTAAGCCTGACCACACCTAGTAACAACACCCACCGCTCCTGTATCTCACGGGAGCGGTTTTTTGTTTTCAAGCGCTAGGACTTTGGCGATCCGCAATTGGTACGATCGCTGGAGAACACCTCAGGGAAGCGGCGATTGCAGTCAGCAGCGGTGCGTTCCCAACGGAGCCGCCTGGCTCCACCTTCACAGAGCACTGCAAATGCTGACTTGCAATCGCCTTAATTCCAAGTAGGCGACTCGTTGCTTGACGTTCCCGACTTGTCTGCTGCTTGCACTCGCCCACCCCATCGCCGACCGCTTGCGGAACCTGGCGCCACGCTCGATTTGACGTCGGCACGTGGGAAGGGCGACCATTGGAAGTTCTCAAGACGGGGCTTTGCGGGCGGGCGCCTTTAGCGAAAATTAAGGCTGTACGGCCGTTTTTTGTCTTCCTTTACGATGACACAAGCTCCTGCCCAGCCAGAAACTCTCGTGGACGTTGTAAAATCCACTGCGCCGCGCTGGCGTTGGGCTCTGGCTGAGGTCGGCTTGCTGTTTCTCGTGCTCTTCTTGTGGGGCGGGGGACCGCCGCCCGAAACGAACGAAGCGCATTACCTGGCGAAGGCGCGCCACTACTGGAATCCCGATTGGTGCCGCGGCGACTTCTTTCTGGAATCAGCCGACGCACACTTGGTGTTCTACTGGACCTTAGGATGGGCGGCGGCAATCTTGCCCTTGCCGGCTGCGGCCTGGGTGGGGCGTGTGCTGATGTGGGGGCTGCAAGCGTGGAGCTGGCAACGCCTCAGTTGGGCTGTTGCCCCCCGCCCATTGCTCTCGGTACTGACGGGGGCGTTATTCCTCGTCTTGCTTGACACCTGCGAACTGGCCGGCGAATGGGTCGCCGATGGAGTTGAAGCCAAGAGCTTTGCGTTTGTGCTGGTGTTTCTGGCGCTGGAGGCGATCGTACGCAATCGTTGGAACGCTGCCTGGCTGTTGCTGGGGGGCGCGTCGGCCTTTCATGTTCTGGTGGGAGGCTGGACGGTAATCGCCGCTGGCGTGGCGTGGCTTTTGTCCTTTCAGGATCGCCCGCGGCTACTCTCCATGCTTCCAGCGCTGATGGGCGGGTTGCTGTTGGCGTTGCCTGGCCTGATCCCCGGAGTTTTGCTGACGCGCGGACTTGACCCGGCCACCGTAGCGCAAGCCAACGAAACCTATGTTTACTATCGGCTTTCGCACCATCTGCTGCCGTCGGCTTTCGCCGGAGCCAAATACGCCGCCCACCTGTCGTTACTGGCGGTTTTCGGAGTGTTGTGCTTTACGACGCTCCAGTGCGGTGCGGCCGAAAAGGGGTTGCGCCGCATCTGGGGTATGGCGGTCGGAGCGGTGCTCATCGGCTTGGCCGGAATCGGCGTCTTCTTGATCACGCAGCACGATCCGGCGGTGGCCGCACGTTGGTTACGGTTTTATTTCTTTCGTCTTTCCGACGCTGCTGTTCCCCTAGCCGCTTCGCTTACGGTCGCAACGCTTTTCATGCGAATGGAAATACGGCGGCCGCGCGTTGCGACGACGCTGCTTGTTGTGGCCGTTCTCATCGCAGCGGCGGGCGTGGGCGAACGCTTTGTCCGCCGCCAGCGAGACTTTCGCCCCGGAGCCGACCGGCAGTCGCTACCTTCGTACGCGGGCGATTCTCAAGCGACCTACGCCGTCTACGACGCCTGGCGCCGTATGGGGGAATGGGTGCGAGAAAACACGCCGCCTGACGCGCGGTTCCTTACGCCTCGTGCTCAGCAGACGTTCAAGTGGTATGCCCATCGCCCCGAAGTCGTATCTTGGAAAGACGTCCCTCAAGACGCCGCCGCACTCGTGGAATGGCGCCGCCGCTTCGACGACATTTACGGCCCTATTGGCTGGCGCGGACTAACCGCGTACAGCGACGCGCAATTGCTCAAACTTGCCCAGAAGTACGACGTGCAATATCTCGTGATTGACCGCACCCGTGCTACAAGGCGTCCGAAGTTCGAACGAGTGTACCCCCAATCATCGTTCGAAAACTTGTATTATGAGGTCTACCGAATTCCG
>CAYWIS010000295.1:0-5605 GCA_964458385.1 uncultured Pirellulaceae bacterium | reverse complement strand
ACAAGACGCTGAGGCCGAGGCCCTGCGATTAGAAGCCGATGTGGCGCAACTCGGGGCGGCGCCTCCTAAGTCCTACGACGCCCAAATCTGGGCGGCCATCATTGCCGTGGTGACCGCCGTGCTCTTGGCCATGGGGCGTTATGGGCTAATTCAGTGGTTCTCTACAGTACTGGTGGCGGCGTTCACACTGATCAGCGTCGTCAATCTCGTGATGCTGCAAAGCAATCCGGTATGGGCCGTTTCGGCGACCGAGGTCATGCAGGGCATGCAATTCCGTTTGCCTCCCACCGACGACTGGCGCATTGCCGTGGCGACGGCGCTTGCCACCTTTGGCATCATTGGCGTTGGCGCCAGCGAACTGGTGGTCTATCCCTACTGGTGCCTGGAGAAGGGCTATGCCCGCTACACCGGCCCGCGAAATGAAAGCGTATCCTGGGCGGAGCGCGCTCAAGGTTGGTTGCGTGTTATGCATTGGGACGCATGGCTGTCGATGGTCGTATACACCTTCGCCACGATAGCGTTTTACTTGCTCGGCGCGTCGATCCTGGGACGTTCGGGTTTGAACCCTGGCAATGCCGATATGGTGCGGACTCTCGCTGAGATGTACGTTCCTGTTTTTGGTCGACTAGCGCAGCCGTTGTTCTTGTTTGGCGCGTTTGCCGTGCTCTACTCAACGTACTTTGTCGCCAACGCAAGCCACGCCCGCACGTGCTCCGACGCCCTGCGTGTTCTGGGGTGGGGCGCAAAGACCGAGGCGGGCCATCGCCGAGTGATCATTTGGCTCAGTGGTCTCTTTCCGTTGGTGTGCTTGCTGTTCTTCGTGTTATTCTCACTAGTGTATGAAGAAGATCCGGCGGCCCTCGTGCTACTCTCGGGCGTGATGCAAGCGATCATGCTGCCGATGTTGGCGGCGGCGGCGTTGTACTTTCGTTATCGCCGCATCGACCGTCGCTTGGCGCCGGGCCGGTTGTGGGACGTTTTCCTCTGGATTTCGGCTGCCGGAATGCTTGTGGCGGGCGGATGGACTCTGTGGTCGCGGTTGGCGCCGTTGGTGCGTTCACTTACCGAAGTAGGCGCTGGATAAGCGGGTTACGTCCGGCGATCGCGACGAGTCCAACAGTAACAAAGCGGTTTACGAAGGCGCGCCGCGCGTCCTCCTCGGAACGCCCGCGGTATGGTGGTGTGCACATCTTCGCAAGGGCTTGTCGCTGAATTGCCTGGGCAGGGGCAACCGCATCGCCTCGCCCGTCATATCACGAGACGAAACCATGAATCACGACCCAAGCGCTACGGCCACGTCGCTTTCCATCGGCCAATATTTGATTCGCCGCCTACAGGAGTATGGCATTCGCGACCTGTTCGGCATTCCGGGCGATTATGTGCTGTCGTTCTACAGCATGCTGGAGAAAAGCCCGATTCGCGTGATCGGGTGCACGCGCGAAGATTGTGCGGGATTCGCCGCGGATGCGTACGCCCGCATCAACGGGATGGGGGCGTTATGCGTCACTTACTGCGTTGGCGGCCTGTCGGTCTGCAATTCGATTGCCGGGGCTTACGCCGAAAAATCGCCTGTGGTAGTGATCAGCGGAGCGCCTGGCCTCAAGGAGCGAATCAACAACCCGCTGTTGCACCATAAGGTGCGAGACTTTCGCACCCAGCACGAAGTGTTTGAGAAGTTGTGCGTTGCAACAACCGAATTGTCCGACCCGGTGACGGCCTTCCGCGAGATCGACCGCGTGCTGCACGCCGCCGCTCGGTACAAACGTCCCGTGTACTTGGAATTGCCACGCGACATGGTGCATGTGGTTCCGCACATCGGCCATCGCTTCCATTACCCGGTTTCGGCAAGCGATCCCGAATGTGTGGCGGAAGCCGCAGAAGAAACCGCCCAATTGCTCGCCAACTCCCAACGGCCCTTAATTGTGGCGGGCGTGGAAATTCACCGCTTTGGCTTGCACGACCGACTCTTGGAATTGGCCGAGAAGTTACGCATTCCCATCGCCGCAACGCTTCTGGGTAAGAGCGTAGTCAGCGAGCAACACCCGCTGTACGTCGGCGTGTACGAAGGCACCATGGGCCGTGAGGACGTAACGCAGTTTGTCGAAGAGAGCGACTGCATCTTGTTGCTGGGCGCTTTTATGACCGACATTAATTTGGGCATCTTCACCGCGAATCTGGATCCAGCGCGGTGCATCTACGCGACAAGCGAAACGCTGCGCATTCGCCATCACCATTTCCACAATGTGCTCTTAGGCGATTTTCTTGACGCCCTGATTGCTCGGGCTCCGCAGGTCGTCCCGCGCGAGATTCCCGTCTCTCTTCGCCAACCACCCACGAAGTATGAGCTACAGCCAGAAGCGCCGTTAACCATCAGCCGCACCATTGCCCGGCTGAATGAACAACTGGACGAAGACACCATTGTGATCGCCGATATTGGCGACGCCCTCTTCGGAGCCACGGAACTAACCATTCACGGCCGGACCGAGTTCTTAAGCCCTGCGTACTACGCGTCGATGGGGTTTTCCGTTCCCGCGGCGCTCGGGGCTCAAATTGCTCGTCCTGATCGGCGCGTGGTGGTGCTGGTTGGCGATGGCGCTTTTCAGATGACTGGCGCAGAGTTGTCGACGATCGTGCGGCTCAAGTTCGACCCGATTGTGATTGTGCTCGACAATGCCGGCTATGGCACCGAGCGATTTTTGCATCCGGGCGACTGGGCGTATAACGAGGTTCACCCCTGGCGTTATCACCAACTTCCCGCAGTGCTGGGCGGGGGCCGCGGTTATGAAGTACGCACCGAAGGAGGATTCGATCAGGCTCTTCAGGACGCCTGGAGCCAACGAGGAGAAATGAGCCTGATCCAAGTGCGACTAGATCGCAACGACGCCAGCCAAGCGCTCCAGCGTCTTGCGGCGCGCGTACGAGAGAAAGTTTAGGTCCTTGCAAACCCAGCTTGCAAAGCACTGAGCGATTCCCCCACAAACAACAGATAAAGTCGCGGGAAGTCGCCTGTCCGCTGGCCGGTGTTGACAACTCTTGGGCGACGCTGCCCGGCGCCTACTCGGTCCGCTCGTGTCCTGCTACGATGGACGTAAACGACCGACACTTGGGGAGGCCGACCGTGTCTACGACCGATACCCGTGAATTCGAACAATTGGAATCCGCGCTCGATGATGGCGTGGAAGCCGTAATTGAACGCTTGATCGCGCAGTTGCGCGAGAAAAAGAAGTACCACCATCTGTTCGAAGCGCTTAAGTTGCGGCTTCGTCACCGCATGGGGTTGCCGCTCTGGGAACACACGCCCGGCGAACAGTTGGATCCCCAACAGCGCGATGAATACGAGGAAGGGCTGGTCGAAGCCTGCCGCGAAGTGGGCATGTTGCTGCTGGAAAGCGGACGAGTGCGCGAGGGTTGGATGTTTCTCCAGCCGGTCGGAGACAATGCGGCCGTTGCCGAAGTGTTGCGAACACTGGACGTTGACGACGACAACTTAGATGAGATCGTCGACGTCGCCTTGAACGCAGGCGTCGATCCAGAGTACGGCTTCTCGCTAGTGCTGAGTCATTACGGCACGTGCAACGCAATTACCACCTTTGAGCAGGTAATGCCAGGCCGGCCCCTGGACGTGCAGCAGGCCGCCGCTGCGCTGCTCTTGCGTCATCTCCACCAAGAATTGTTGGCGTCGGTCCGAGCCGATATCTCCCATCAGGAACACTCCGAGCCGCAAGGCTCTACGCTCGCGGAACTGGTGGCCGACCGAGACTGGTTGTTTGCCGACGGCGCCTACCATATCGACACAACACACCTAGCGGCCGTCGTGCGATTCGCACGCCTGCTGGACGACCCCGAACTATTGCGTCTGGCCGTGGATCTGACCGAGTATGGACGGCGGCTCGGCCCCCAATTCCAATACCGCCACGACGAACCTTTCGCCGACTTTTACCCGGCCCATGCCCTGTACTTCCACGCGGTACTAGGTGAAAAGGTCGATGAGGCGATAGCGTACTTTCGGGAAAAGGCGGAATCGATCGACCCGAAACAACAGGGAACGATGGCGATCGAGGTTTACATCGATCTTCTGGCGCGGCTTGGCCGCTACGACGAAGCCATCGATGCGACCATCAACTTGTTGCCGCACGACATGCCAACCCTAGGATATGCGCCGCCGCTGTTTGAGCTGGCGCGGCGAGCCCATCGCTATGATCGCTTGCTCGAACACAGCCGTAACCGCGACGACCTGTTCGGTTACGCATGTGCGCTAATGCAATCCAAATTGGATAGCGGCAATTAGGCTTCTTCTGACGCTGGAAAAGATCCGGCCGACTCGGGGGCGAGGTTTCTCGCCCTCGGCGCCCGCGCCGACATTGGCGCCGGTAGTCAGCTCGCACCATTCCTTCGCGCTAGTTCGTTCTTTCCTGGTGCTGCTCAGTCCCGCCGAGTTTCGTGAAATCGTCAGCGGACGCCGACGCGGCGTTCGGGGGGCGCTGTGGCGCGCGGGGCTCGCGTTGCTAGAAAGCCCCTACGCCGCGGCGATGCGATGGCGCAATTGGCGATACGATCGCAGGCCAACGGCGATCCGCCGCTTGCCGGTTCCTGTTATCAGCGTTGGCAATATCACCCTGGGCGGCGTCGGCAAAACGCCGCTCGTGGAATGGCTAGCTCGTTGGTTTCAAGACCGTGGCGTGCGTGTAGCACTGATTAGTCGCGGATACGGCGGCGAGGCAGGCGGCTATAACGACGAGGCCCTAGAGTTAGCGCAAAAACTTCCTGGCACTCCGCATATTCAGAACCCTGACCGTGCAGCGGCGGGCCAAATGGCGATTGAACAATTCGGCAGTCAATTGCTCCTTTTGGACGACGCCTTTCAGCATCGACGCATCCACCGCGATCTTGATATCGTGGTGCTCGACGCTCTGGAGCCGCTGGGCTACAACCGAGTATTCCCCCGCGGCGCCTTACGAGAGCCATTAACAGGCCTGAAACGCGCCCAAGTCATTGCCCTTTCGCGCGCCGATCTGGTCACCGCTCAGGAACGCGAGGCCATTCGCCAATGCGTAGCCCGGTATGCTCCCCATGCGGTTTGGATCGAAATGCGTCACCGTCCGCGTCAGTTGCGGGCCGATGACGGTCGCACGCAATCGCTCGAAACGTTGCAAGGCGCCCGCATTGCGGCGTTTTGCGGCATTGGCAACCCGGCGGGCTTTCGTCGCACTTTGGAAACGTGCGGCTGTCACGTCGTAGCCCTGCGCGAGTTTCCCGACCATTACGCCTATGCTCCGGGCGATGTGGACGAACTCGCGCAGTGGGTCGCCGAGCAATCGAACGTCGACATGACGATCTGCACCCATAAAGACCTGGTGAAAATCCGCCGGACCTCGCTAGGTTCTTATCCGCTGTGGGCGCTGGAAATTGGCATCGAAATTCTCGCGGGTGAAGCGCGGTTGGAGCAACAACTCGAAGTGTTCTGGAAGGACATCACCCAGTCCGCAGCCTCACCGCAAGGCGATGGCGGCCCCAGACCGTAGCGCATTCAGGCTGTATGCGAATATCGCCTACGGTCCGCGCATAACGCCCGGTTCCCCTCGACCGCGGTAGGCGTGCGGCAAAC
>CAYWIS010000294.1:0-5763 GCA_964458385.1 uncultured Pirellulaceae bacterium | reverse complement strand
CCAGGCGACCAGCTGTCCCCGCCCTGCCCCACCCCCAAAGGTCCCGCAGAACGAATTAATCGGCAAAACCGCACCTCTTGCCTGATCGATAGAGTTTCTCGGGCCAACTTCCGATGGAAGTTACTGTAGCCGCCGCAGTTGCTGGCGGCGATTGGCCTTATCTACGGGGAGATAATCGACAGTGGCGAAGAACAAAGAACTCGCCACGGAGGTGCAAATCAATCGACGGAGTGGCAAGGATCGGCGGCAACAGAATACACCTGTAGCGGTCGAACGCCGCAAGGCGCCGCGCCGACGACAAATCGACCCTACCACGTGCGAACGCGATTACACGCCCGACGAAATCGAGTTCATGCACGCCTTAGATGAATACAAGCGCAAAAACGGCCGCATGTTCCCCACATGCAGCGAGATCCTGGAAGTGATTCGCTCATTGGGGTACGTGAAGCCCGCCCCTCAGGCGCCAGCCACCGAAAGCGCCGAATCGTCGGAAAGCGCGTTGGTCTCCTAACCACTGCTCGTTAAGGAGCCAACAAGGTATGGCTTGCCGGCGTCGGTTTGTTCTCCGGCGTCCGGCGCGGCCCTCCTTGCTTGCCCCTGATCGTGAATGTTGGCACAATGGCGAACTATGAAATTCGCCATTTGCAACGAGACGTTTCAGGATTGGCCGCTCGACCAAGGATTTGCCTTTGCGCGCGAGTGTGGCTACACGGGGATCGAAATCGCTCCCTTCACCATCGCTAAGTACGCCTACGATATTTCGCCGCAACGGCGTGAAGAAGTGCGGCGGCAAATTGAGGCGGCCGGCTTGGAAACCGTTGGGCTGCACTGGCTCTTGGCGCAAACCGAGGGCTTCTACCTTACGACCCCCGATGACCGCGTTCGTTCGAGCACTAGCGAATACTTGGCCGAACTCGCCCGGCTGTGCCGCGACTTAGGCGGACGAGTGCTGGTGCTGGGCTCGCCCATGCAGCGGAACTTGCTGCCCAATGTCACCCACGACCAGGCAATGGCCCTGGCGGCTGATTGCATCCAAGGTGCGCTGCACTCCTTTGTAGTCGCCGATGTGGTGTTGGCCGTCGAACCGCTTGGTCCCCAGGAAGGCAACTTCCTGAATACGGCTGAACTTGGCGTGCAACTGATCGAGATGATCGGCTCGCCCCGTGTTCGGTTACACCTGGACGTTAAGGCGATGTCGACCGAGAGTCAGCCGATCCCCGACATCATTCGCAAGAACGCCCCCCACCTGGAGCACTTCCACGCCAACGACCCGAACCGCCTTGGCCCCGGCATGGGCGACGTGGATTTCGTTCCCATCTTCGCCGCGTTGCAAGAGATCAATTACCAGGGTTGGGTTTCGGTCGAAGTGTTCGATTACACCCCCGGCCCTGAGCGTCTCGCCCGCGAGAGCATGGCGAATATGCAAGCCTGCCTCAAGCAACTCGCCGCCCAATAACGGCGTGCGAGGCTTCCTTGCGGTCTGCGTTGATG
The DNA here is from genome assembly GCA_964458385.1 of uncultured Pirellulaceae bacterium. GTDB lineage: Bacteria > Planctomycetota > Planctomycetia > Pirellulales > Pirellulaceae > JAHWKS01. The sequence goes on along the minus strand of CAYWIS010000294.1, from coordinate 4,272 downwards.
CTTTGCAAGATCTTGCGCAGAGCGATTGAGGGAGTGTGACTGTTCAGCGTCACACTCGCCAGTTTCTTTCGCAATGCACTCGCCCTATTTGCCTGGCGTTTGCTTGAGGCTTTCCAAGTACGCCACAATATCGGCGAAGTCTTCCAGCGTTAGGCCCTTCTCCAATCCATTGGGCATCGCCGAGAGATTGCTACGAACCACTTCGTCAATCTCTGACCGGGGCAACCGCGTCACTCGGCCTTCGGTATCGGCTAGTTCCAGGAACTCGTCATTCTCGGTCTGTACGACTCCCTGAAACTGCCGACCATCGACGGATACAACCGTGGTAAGTTCGTAGCCGCTGAGAATTCGGCTGGACGGCTCCAATACCGAGCGAATCAACTCCTCACGCGGATACTTCGCGCCTACGCCCAACAGGTTCGGCCCAACGGTGGCGGTCCCTTTGTCGCCTACCGCATGGCACTTAACGCAACCTACGCCGTTGACGTCGAAGAACAATTGTTCGCCGCGGGCGGCGTTGCCGCCACGGGCGGCATGTTTACGGAACGCAGCTAAATCGAGTTGGGGCGGCACGTCCTCATATAGAAAAGCAAATTGCGGATCGGGTCCGCCAACCGCCAGACTGAACTGCCAGCCGCCGCCCGTGTTGCCGGTTTGGAGCCAAATATGGTTGACGCCTTGCCGTAGCTTGACGGTTCCCTTCGCTTGATCGGGCGCCCAAGCGCGATCGCCGAGGAACTCGTAGACCTTCTCGCCGTTGATCCAGAGGATCGCCTGATCATCGCTTCCGAGCATCCAATTCAAGATGCCTTCGTGCGACGATTCATAGGCAGCGTACGCCATCGCCCAGCATTGCGACGTGGGCTTTACGAGCTGAGACGGGTCCACTTGGCCTCGCTCGTCCAGCGCCGTCACCGACTGCCAAGCTAACTGCCGGTCGCCCAGCGTGATCGTTTGGCCCAGGTCGGCGGGGCCCGACGTATCAAACGACGGTTGGTCGCCTTCTTTGGACCAACCACCCAGAAGTTGCCACTGGCGAATGGGCGTAGGCGCGGCGAACAACAGGCCCAACTCGCGCCGCGTTTCGGGGCTGAGTTCGTTTCGCTTGTGGAGTTCGATAATGTCGCTCGCCACGGCGCCGCGAATCTGGTTGACCGCCGCACCGCAAGCAGACCGCACCTCGGGATTGGCGTCGGTCAAGCCGCGCAAGTACGCCGTCAGCGCTCGCGGATCGGGAAGCGCAGCCAGGGCTAATAGCGCTTCGCGGCGCACCTCATCGTCCGTTGCCAGAGAAAGCATCTGGGGAACCGCCTCCTTCGCGCCGATGGCCGCGAGCGTCCGCAAGGCCGCAGCCCGCACCGGCGCCGCTTCATCGGTCAGGCGTTCGACTAGCCTGGCCGCAGCGTCTTTGCCAGCGATGGCCCCCAGCGCTTCGACCGCTTCGGTGCGGACCGCCGCATCGGCGTGCGTCAACCGACTTTCCACCGCGTTCCGGCCGGCCGCGGCTTTGAGCGAACCGAGCGCTTTTAAGGCAGCAGCCAACACCGTGGTCGGCGTGGCGTCATCGCTTGCCAGTTGGGCAAGCGGCTCCACCGCTTTAGTCGAGCCAATGGCTTGGAGCGTTTCCACAGCTTGCGTGCGCAGCGATACCCCGCGCGACGCGTCCGCAGCCAGCGCCGCTAAGGTATCAACCGAGGCTTCATCCTTCGTCTCCGCCAGAAGCCGCATTACTTCGGCCCGCACGGCTTCACTTGGGTCGTCGGCAGCCAGGCGGCGCACCAATTCGAGGGCGTCTGGATCGCGCACTTGCTGCTGAGCGCGAGCGGCGGCAATGCGGGACTCGTCGGCCGGATGCGTCAGCGCCCCTTTCAGCGCCGCCAACACCGTTTCGGTTCCCGCCCAAGCGTGCTTTTTCTCGCGGGCAGGTTTGCCTTTGGCCGGTTGCGTGCCCCACCAACCTTTCTCGTATGGGTCGGCTTTGCGATGCACTTCCGCCAAAGCCGCAATGGCCGCGGCGGCTAACTCAGGCCGCGGCGATTGGCTGGCCTTGACCAACAAGTCCACGGCCTGCTCGTCGTACACACTCGTAGCCGCCAAGACCACAGCTGCAGCCAATTCGGCGTTATCTCCCTGCACTGCGGCCAGGGCCGGCTCCCAATGATTCAAGGCGCGAATCGCCTGGATCATGGTAAAGCGGGCGTAAACATCGGTTTCGTGGAGCGCCTTCACCAGCGGTTCAGCCGCCGCCTTATCGCCCAAACGGCCCAGCGCCACAGCGGCCTGCAAACGTACGGCGGCGTCTTCATCGGCAAGTGCAGCGATGAGTTTGGCCGCTACTTGATCGTTGGGGATGGTCCAAGCTGTCGATGTGCTGACGGAGCGCCGCTCGACGCCACTGGTAGAGAACACCGACCAAACCGACGAGGCCCGCAATTGCCCCAGCGCCCGCGCTGCTTGCGCTCGCACATCCGAATCCTTATCTTCCAGCGTCTTCAGCAACACCGGCGCAGGATCGTAGTCGCCGATTCGCCGGGCGATTCCCGCAAGCGCCCACAACGCGTGGATCTTGGCCGGCTGCGAAGCATTGCTATCGGCCAACACCGCGGCTACCGGTTCGATCGCTTCGCGGCCGAAACGGACCAGCCGGTCTTGGGCCCGCAAGCGTTCGGCATGCGAACGATGGGCTAACGCCTTCACTTGCTCGGCCAGAGGCGCTTCCTCGCCCACAAGCGGTTGTGGCTCTTGCGGACCTTCGTTACCCACGTATGTGATGCGGTACAGGCGTCCTGCAACTTGGGGATTCACCCAGCCGCCGAAGTTCCAATCCGCCAAATACATGTGCTTGCCATCGGGACTAAAGCACAGGTCGAGAGGGCGGAATTCGTCTTGATCGTCGGGAACCAGGAAGTCCTCCATCTCTGCCGTAAACGACGCGCCTTCCCGTTTCGGAAAGAAGACCTGTACTTTGCGTTTGCCCCATTCGCAGAAGAACACGGCGTCTTGATAGCGAGCCGGCCAGGCGCCTTCTCGGTAGCAGGCGCCGCCCACGGGTGAGCCGCCCCCGTGTTCGCTGATTCGCGGCAGGTGGCGTTCAGGATGCGGATGGTAATCGTAGGGATAACCGTAGTAACCTGTCTCTACATGATGCGTGAACCGCGTCCACCACCCCAGGCCGTCGTCGGTGTTGTCATAGGTAAAGATGTTGTCGAGGGAATCCATCGCCACATCCAGATGATTACGCGTCCCGGCCGAGACGATTTCCAGCTCCGAACCGTCCAAGTTCATGCGCACAACGCCGCCGCCTTCCAGCGAAATCGTGCTGCCATCGCTGCCAGTCGCCCGCGGAATTCCCTTGTCGCCCACCGACACATACACGCGTCCGTCCAATCCCAACCGCGTGCCCGTCACAATGTGGTCGTTAAAGCCATAGACGCCTGCAGGCGGTCCAAACCCATGGGCCAGATCTTTGCGCACATCGGCTACGCCATCGCCGTCGGTATCTTGAAACATGGAGTAGTGCGGCGCGTGCATCACGTACAGGGCGCCGTCGCGCCAGATCAAGCCGAATACGGCCGATAGATTTTCGGCGAAGACCGTTTTGCGCTTCACCGCGCCGTTCTCGTCGAACTGGAGGTAGAGAATGCGATCAAACTCCTTCGTGGACGGTCCCCGCATGTCCATGGGATCTTCGCCCACGAACAAGTTGCCTTGATCGTCGCACGCGACAACCGACGGATGTTCGATCTCGGGCGCCTGGTACAGCAACTCCACACGAAACCCCGGAGCCAAGCACTTCTGCGCCCACGCCGGCTCCAACCAGCCGCATGTAGCCAACAGTAGAGCGATACACCAACCACGCAATCCAACAGCATCAACACGCATAGGGTGAGCACCTTCCAGACCAAGCGATGCGGTTGGATTACCTCAGACAACTTCCAACCGCGTCCAGGTGGGATCAATCAGGCAGGAACAACGGATGTAGGCGTCCAAGCACCTACCCGCCGTATGGAGTACCAGTGTAAACCAACCGTCACGGCGCGGCTAACCCCGTTTTTTTGCGTCGTAAGAGTTCACGGTCCCTCCTCAACCCGTCGCGCATCATTCGCACGTTTTGCGACCGGCGAAGGCCCGTCGACAACGCCCATTCCCGGGCCACCTTTCTCTCTTGGGGCCACGAAGCAAGCAACGGTCAGCCCTGGAAAGTGGCGCCGGCGCCAATGTGGGAACCGCAGCGTTGACATTTTGCCGCAGCGGATAAGATACTTGCCAGAT
>CAYWIS010000293.1:0-5850 GCA_964458385.1 uncultured Pirellulaceae bacterium | reverse complement strand
CATACGCACACCCCCACCTTGCCAAACCGCGTGGTAAAGCTGCGAAAGCCAAGATCGCCCGGCGTGAAGTAGAACTTCTCGTAGTAGAGCGGATCGTCGGGGATGTGCATCTTGCGGTAGATGCCCGCAGTCGAGCCGTCAGCGTCGAACACCACGGCCGTATTGTGGTAAACGCCGGGCGCGCGGCGTTCGAAGATCGAGCCGATCACAACTACGCCATGTTCCCGGGCCGCGGCCGATAACCGCTCGCTTGTCGGGCCAGGAATCGGTTCGGCCCGCTCAAATTGCGCATGGTCTTCGCTTTGGCAGGGGTAGGGACCGGCGAATAACTCTTGCAGGCACACCAGATGCGCGCCACGTGCGGCCGCTTCGCCAATGCGCTGCAGCGCCTTCTCGACGTTGGGCTGCGCTTGGTCAACGCACGACATTTGCACCAACGCAATATTGACCTTCTTAGCATTTGTGCTCATGACAGAACTTTCTTCGTCCGGGGTCTGCCTGCGGTTGGAGTTCAAACAACAGCCCGACGACGGTCAAGAAGAAAAGGGAAGCAAGACGAGCCACCACCTCGCCTTCTCCAATACGGAATCAAGAGGGGTTAGTTCGCTCGCAAACCGGGGGGAATCAAAATTTCCCCTAAATCCAGCCGCGCGGGGGCACCGTTAGCGCAACCTGCCGCGAAGCGCCCCCAAAGTGCGGCGCACCCAATAAAGCAGCAAGTTAGAGGCCAGACAAGGAGTCCACGCGCAGCGAAACCGCACGTGGACAGGGATGAGTGTGCGGTAAGCGAGAACTTCCTGCGAAAGATTTACTCGGTCGCGTGGACCGGATCGCGAACCAAGTTCATCGACAAGGCATAGCCACCAAACAGGACACAGGCGAACGCCAGATCGCCCGCCAAAGTGTAGCGGAAGAACGGCAACGCGGCGGCAGCGCAATGAAGCAGACCCGCCGCCGACTTTTCGTACATGTCGTAAATGGCCCAGTGGGCGAAGTTGGTAACGACAAAAAAGAACACCGACGCGCCCAAGCTGCAAGTGACGAGTCCTGCCGTCGCCATCGCCGCGGCGCGTCCTGCCGGACCATTCGGCCCGCCCAGCGCTAAACGGCGACGCAACACCCCGCGAAACAGCACCGGTGCGGCAAGCGCGGAGTACACAACCGCCATCATGCCAGGATGATAACCACCGATCACCGTATCGGTAATCGCCATGACCAGCAGCGGCAAGGCTGCCGCCGTCCACCGCGAAGTAAAGTAATAGCCGGCAAATAGGGCGAGCGCCGCAACAGGGGCGAAGTTGGGGATTTCCTGAAACGCAAGCCGCACTACAACGCCGGCAACTACTAACCCCAAGAATACGCTCACTTCAACAATTGCTGGCCGTTTCACGGTATTGATTCCTCGATTCATGATGACGCGCTCCCCGCGAGCGGAGAAAAGCGCCGCCAGTCGTTGTAACCCCTATTTTCCCAATCTTAGCGGGATTTTTCGAACTTCCACAAGACCGTATCGCCCGCCTCGAGCCGGTACACCGCGAAACTACGATCGGCAATTTGGCCGTTGACGCGGTAGATCCAGTTCCGGCCGCTTCCCTCGTTCTTCAAATCGTCCAACTGTGTGAGAAAGGCCGTTGCTCCTGAGCCGCGTTCCTGAAACTTCACTCCGCGACGGTGCTCCTGAGCCGCAAGAAGGGCGTCCCGCACGGTCATCCCTTCACGCCAGGGAATAGCGGTGAAGTGCTTCTGTACGCCGTCGCTGTAGTCGATCACGACCCGCACCGTCGATGCTGCTTCGTCGGCCAGCAGAATCGGCGAGGCCAGCAGTATCAGAAGCACGATCAAGAGGCCGCGCTGGGTTGTACTCCTATACATTCGAAGTCCCTTTTCGGTAACTCTCAACATCGAATCGAGTTCATCGCCGACTAGCCTTGTGCAAGCCGACCCCCACCCTTCGAGCCTAGTCCCGGCGGTGCCGGCCGCGCGTCTTTTGATGCGTGCAGCTAGAGCGAGGTTCGCCCTCGCGCTAGTGCGTCTTCGTTACGATTCGCTGCTGGCTAGTGCAGGTTCGCTAGATGTTCGAGAACGAGCCGGAAGCGGTGGCAACTGCTCCTCTAATACCCCCTTAGCACGAGGCCACATGAGCAATGCTTCAATGACCATCCACACTTGCAAGGCCAGCACCGCCAATCCCACGCCAAACAACAACACGTTGGAGTGGGGGTAGCCGGGACGCCAGCCCGTCTCGGAATTGAACATCTGCCACAAAAGCGCCCAGGCGGGCATGACAACCATCACCGCCATCGGAACAAGGGCAAACCAAATCGGCTTCCCACGGCGCCACAGGTAAAACGCCGTGACCATAAAAGCCAGCCCGGCAAGTAGCTGGTTCACGGCGCCAAACAAGGGCCAAAGGATCAGCCCGCCGGTGCCCGGCGGAGAATCGGGCGTCGCCCGCAACATGGCCATCGCGCCCGCCAGCACCACCGCCAGTCCCGTTGCAGCGTATTTATTGGTAAACGGGGCGCCAATTGGCGTAGCGGCAGCGAGTTCCTGAATCACGTACCGTTGGAGCCGGGTGGCTGTATCGAGCGTGGTAGCCGCAAAACAGGCCACCAGCACGGCCATGATGCCCACGGCTAACTTGAGCGGCACGCCCAAAGTGGTAATGAAGTTCGCTCCTCCATCGACAAACGCCCCCACCATCTGGCCCAGATTCTCAAATTTTTTCCAGCCACGCTGCGCGTCGTAACGCGAGGTCCAGGCTTCGCGTCCCACCAAAGGCTGCCCGTCGGCTGAAGCCACTTGTTGAAATGTGTAGCCGCCCGGTGCATCCAGGCGTTCAAATTTGCCCATTCCTACGCCAGCGCAACAGGCCAGAATCACGATGACCGCCAAGGCGCCTTCCAGCAACATCGAACCATAGGCGACATACTGAGCGTCAGGTTCGCGTGAAACTTGTTTGCTTGTGGTGCCGCTGCTGACCAAACAGTGAAATCCGCTCACCGCGCCGCAAGCAATCGTAATGAATAGGAACGGGAAAATGGGCGGCGCGTCGGCGGGAATCGATTCCGCAGGGACAACCGCCGGCGCGCTCGTCGCCAAATCGGCCTTGCCGGTCACCCCCGCCACGAACAACCCGGCAACCAGCAGCGCCAACGCCACCATCAACTGATGGCTGTTGATATAGTCGCGAGGCTGCAACAACAGCCACACCGGTAAAACACTGGCGAAGAAGCAATAGATCAGCAGCAGAAACGTCCACACTACCACGGGGTTTAATCCCAGCGAATCCCTCAAACCCCACACGTCGTCAGGCAACTGCACCTGGTAATGGTACACGCCAACGTAAACTGCCCCGTACAAAATGGCTAACGCAAGTAAGGAAGGAAACAATAGCGACCCGTTGCGTTTGTACACCCACCAGCCGACAAACATCGCTACGGGCATGGCGATCCACACCGCGAGAACCGACTCGGGGTAGAGTTTGAAAATTTGTGCGATGACCAGGCCGAAGATCGCCAGCACCACGGTGAGTGCGAAGAACAAGATCAGCAGAAACAGGTACTTTGCACGGGGAGTGATCATCCGGCCGGCGATCTCCCCGACGGTCTGACCGCGGTTTCGCATGGAAATCACTAACGCGCCCAAGTCGTGCACCGCGCCGATGAAGATCGACCCGAATACCACCCACAACAGCGCTGGCAGCCACCCCCAGAACACAGCGATGGCCGGCCCTACAATCGGTCCGGTGCCTGCGATGCTGGTAAAGTGGTGCCCAAAGATGACTTGCTTCTTGGTGGGCACGTAGTCCACGTCGTCGCGCAATTGCCAACTCGGCGTTTCGGCCTGCGGATCCAGGCCGAAGATCCGCCGCGACAACCAACGTCCGTACGTGTGATACGCGACGATGAAACCAAAGAACGAGGCAAACGCAACCAGCAACGTACTCATGACAAGGTCAAACGCCAGCCGTGAAGTGGGGGAACCGGGGGGAAATCATGATATACCTTTTATCATCCTAGCCACAAGTGTAGCGACGCGGGGGTACAATTTCTAAGTGTACCCCATGCGCGCGGCGCATGGGGATAACGATGATCACCGGCCGGCCCCATTCTCCTCCGACTCGTTGCCAATACCCATGTGTGGTCGATTCACTCTGCGGACGCCCGCCACGGTGTTAACGCGGCAATTGCTGCTAGACCTGGGAGTGGAGGCGCCGGCCGATTTGCGTCCCCGATTCAACATCGCCCCCACGCAGATGATCGCCGCCGTACGGGAAGTATCGCCAGGCGACCGAACATTCGATTGGCTCCGATGGGGGCTCGTTCCCTCTTGGGCCAAAGATGTTTCGATTGGCAACCGCATGGTCAACGCCCGAGCCGAGACAGTGGCCGAAAAACCGGCGTTCCGCGACGCCTTCCGCCGCCGGCGCTGTTTGGTCCTGGCCGATGGCTACTACGAGTGGCGCAAAGAAGGAAGCAAGAAGCAACCTTATTATATTCGCATGGCCGACGAATCTCCTTTCGCCTTCGCCGGCCTTTGGGAACGTTGGTCCCCCGGCGGCTCAAATGACGCCGTGTTGGAAACCTGCACCCTAATCACCACCGACGCCAACGAGGTAACGCGCCCCATCCACGACCGAATGCCCGTTATCCTTTCGCCTACCGAATACGTCTTGTGGCTCAATCCCGAGTTTCGAGATCCCCGGGCCCTCTTGCCCCTTCTTAAGCCCTATGAGGCGGGCGAAATGATCGCCGTCCCCGTCACTCCCTACGTCAACAACCCCAAGCACGACGATCCCGCATGCCTGAAAGCGGTGGGATAAGCTGCCGCGTTCAATTGGGCCTCATCAAGTAGGCAATACAGTTGGTGTTTTAGCGGCGTGAAGATTGCGGGTAGTCGGACGTGAAGTAAGCGTTCACCGCAGCAAGCGTCTTACCGCCCCACGGGTCGGTCCGTACGTGGAATAACAACGTTCACGGAGGCGACCACCGCTCTCACCATCCATGCCGGCTCGTAGATGCTCCCCGTTGCCAACATTCGACTGTGCGTGGTCCACCGGTTCCGTGGACATCGTGCCAACCGGCATTTCTCGGTTATTACGAATGCGCAGCGAACAACGTTGTTTACCACCAATGATCGCTTTAATCGGGAAGGTAATTAAAGGATTGTCGCATTGGGCGTTCGACAAAAGCGGAACAGGCCGGCATATCGCCGGCCTGTTGGCTTTACACGGAACTTACAATCCTCAACTCACGGATTGCGTTTCGACCACCGTTTTCCCTACTTCGCCCGGTTCGAGGCGTTCGAAGACGAAGTCGCCGTCGCGGTAGTCGATCCGCACGCCGCCTCCCTCAGGGAGCGAGCCTTTGAGCAGCTCGCTGGCGAGCGGGTTTTGCAGGCGGCGCAGGATGACCCGCTTCAAGGGGCGGGCGCCGTAAGTGGGATCGTAACCTTCGGCAGCCAGCGCTCTGCGAGCGGCGTCGGTGACTTGCAAGTGGAGATTCTGCTTCTCCATCTGCTGGTGCAGCTTACGGAGTTGCAGATCGACAATCTTCCGAATGTCCTCACGCCCGAGCGGTCGAAAGATGATCGTCTCGTCGATGCGGTTGAGGAATTCGGGCAGGAACTGGGCGCGGAGGGCTTCCAGCACGCCTTCGCGCATTTCTTCTTCGTCGCCTCCTTCTTCGGCAATCTTTTGGATGTATTGGCTGCCGATATTGCTGGTCATCACCACAATCGTGTTGGTAAAGTCGACCGTTTTCCCGTGGCTGTCGGTTAGGCGGCCGTCATCCAAGAGTTGCAAGAGGATGTTAAACACGTCGCGGTGGGCCTTTTCGATTTCATCCA
>CAYWIS010000292.1:0-5876 GCA_964458385.1 uncultured Pirellulaceae bacterium | reverse complement strand
GCCTGGCCGATTGGTTTCGCCTTCGCGAAGCACAAGCCGCCGAGGCGTCGCCGCCCGCCACGTTCGGCAAGGCGAAAGCGTGCATCTTGGTGTACCTGTTCGGAGCGCATCCGCAGCACGAAACCTTCGATCCTAAGCCCGACGCGCCTGTTGAGATTCAAGGCGAACTCAAGGCGATCAGCACCAGCATACCGGGCGTCCAAATCGGGGAGGGGCTGCCGAAGCTCGCCCGTGTGATGGATCGGCTCACGGTGGTGCGCTCCATGGTGCATCCGTATCCTTTGCATGGAGTGGCGTATGCGTTAACCGGCATGCCCACGTATACGCCTGCCATCGAGGCGCGACCCCGGGCCAAAGAACATTGGCCATTCTTGGGGTCCGTCGTGGACTATCTTGCCGACCGCGAAGCGAAAGGCGCTCCCCCGGCCATACCGCGGAACATCGGGTTGCCTTGGCGGTTTGGCTCCAAGAGCACCGTGCCGACATTAGCCGGACCGTATGCGGCGTTCCTGGGTCAAGCTTATGATCCGGTCTGGACCGACTTCGACGGCAAAGGAACGAAGGTCGTTCCCCGACTAACGGACGACCAGACGAATGATGTTTATGACCCGTTTGCCGGTGTCACTCCCACGGGACGTTTCCGCCTGTCCAACGGAGAGCTGCCCTCCGACATTACGCCTCCCCGTCTCGACGCGCGGCGTTCTTTATTAAGTCAGTTCGACCAGACGCGAGCATGGTTGGAAGACTCCTATCCGGTGCATCAGTTCGACCGGCATAGCCAAATGGCGTATTCGTTGCTGTCGTCCAGCGTGCTGCGTCAAGCACTGGATATTCAGCGAGAGCCGCTCGCCGTGCGCGAGCGCTATGGCATGACGCTGTTCGGCCAGGCGTGCCTTGCTGCACGTCGCCTGGTCGAAGCAGGAGCGCGGTTTGTCTCTGTGTTCTGGGATCCATTTGAGCCGTTCGGCGGCTCCTGCTGGGATACCCACGCCAATCACTTCCCGCGGCTCAAAGAATACTTGCTGCCCGTGTTGGACCAGACTTTTCCGACCCTGATCCTGGACTTGGAAGAACGGGGCCTGTTGGACGAAACTCTGGTGCTGTGTTTGAGCGAGCACGGCCGCACGCCCCAAATCGACTCGAAACCCAAAGGAGCCGCCCGACATCACTGGTCACGGGCATACTCCGTGGCGCTGGCAGGGGGCGGCGTAGCGCGGGGCAAGATTGTCGGCAGCAGCGACCGCCTGGGAGGCGATGTGGTCGATACCCCCATGTCGCCCAAAGATCTCTTGGCGACGGCGTTCCATCTGTTAGGCATTGATCCGCACACCACGGTCCCCGACCTGCAAGGCCGCCCTATGCCAATCGCAGGCGACGGCCGCTTCCGCCCCGAGTTGTGCTAGCCCGTCGCACTGGGCGCTCAAGTGAAATTCAAACACTCGGTTCTTTCGTCGCCCGTAAAGAGGGAGCCCACTCCCTTACGAGGCGCATGGCCAGGCGTTTTGCATGTGAAGCCGAATTTATCTTCCGCTCACCGTGGTTTTAGGCTCGGGCTGTAGCATTCGGGCAATTCGACTCTCGCTAGGGGCGGGGCGAATGCATCCTGCTTCTCTTTCTTCCACCCGAGCCATTCCATGACAAGCCTGCCCAACTTGCCTTCCGCTTTGGTCCGCAACTTGCCCTGTGACGATGAACACCAACTAGCGTTGGGAGCCGCCGCTGGCTGCCTGATTGTGGGCGCCTGCGGATGGTTCGCGAACTGGCTTCTGCCGGGTAGCACAACGCTTGGCGGACTGCTAATTGTGGGCGGCTTTTACCTGGCGATCGCCGGAACAAGCTGCCTTAGCGCCCACTGTAATGAAGATTGCGATGCGCACCTTGACGCCCAGTCTAAAGATAGGCGTTGATCCACATTCCCTGACCGGCTCCTCTTGGTCCTTCCATCCGATCGGGTGCGGACGCGCGCTGTCTTACCACGAATCCTCGGAATGCGCCACGGAGGGGAGCAGACGTGAGCAGCAGAATTCTGGTGATTGAGGATGATCGGTGCATTACCGTTTTTCTCATCCGCGAACAGACCGAAGAAGGCCACCGCGTCGAACATACAAGCGCCGGCGTCGCAGGGATGCCGGCGCTGGAGCAAGGCGGTTGGAAACCGGTGATTCTCGATTGGTGGTTGCCCGGTCAGGACGGCATCGACCTCTTGCGCCGCTTTCGTAAACAAGACTGCACAACGCCCGGGTTGTTTCTCACCGCCCGCAATGCCGTATCCCAACGAGTCGAGGGGCTCGATTCCAGCGCCGAGGATTATCTTGGTAAGCCGTTTGCCTGGGAAGAATTGCTGCCTCGCCTTGGGGCGCTTTGCGGCAGCCTGAACAGAAGAATCGACGGGTGCTCGAGGGCTTGGCATCCGCGCCGAATTAGATAGCCAGCGAGCGACGCGTAACGACAAGCCTTTGGATTTGACAGCGAACGAGTTTTCTCTATTGTGCGTGTCTTTCCGTCATCCAGGCTGCGTGTCGTCGCGCACGCGCATCTTTAACAGCGTCTGGGTTGACCACTACGACGGCCAGTCGAACACCCTTGAGGTTCACATCAAAGACTTGCGCCGTAAGCTGGAGGCCTATGGGCCACGCGTTATTCACGCCCCGCCACGGGCGTGGCTAGGTGTTTGAGCCTAACCTAACACAAGGGAGCATGAATAGGGCAGCGCCGACCCCCGCTTGGTTCCTCTTTCTGCGGCCCTGCCTGCCCCACCCCCTGCTTCGCCCATGGCGAAGCCGGAAGCATCACCTTCGTTACCCACGACGGTTCCTGCAACCGCGACCGTCTGAAACATTACCGCGGCTTTCCCGTAAGAGGCTCAAGTCGCAGTTTACGCTCACGGCCATTTTGGCGCACTTCCACTTCCCATACGCCGTCGTCGAACTCCACCTCGGTAATCACGCCGACGTCCTGTTTTGTCAGCGTCCGCAAGATCGCCGACAGCGGCATGCCATTGGCGGGCGGTAACTCTTCGCGGATGTCGGTATCGGGCGTCCGGCGAGTAATTTTGCCCGTTTGAGGATCAATCGTCAGGTCCGTCTCCCGACCGTCTTGGTGAACCTCGGCTTCCCAAAAACCATCGTCAAACTCAATTGCCGTAATCGCGCCGATTTGCTCGTTTTCCAGCGTCGCCACAATCTCCACAAGCGGCTTACCGTCCCGCGGCGGCACATCGCCTGCCTGGGCTGCTGCGAGTCCTACCACAAGCAATCCTGCTCCGCACGCCATGACCACGGATTTTCCTACCATCGTTCCGTCCTCCTTTGAGTAAGGTTTGCTTGGAGAATTCGTCAGCCCCATGGCCTCGATCTCCCTACTCAAAGGAATGCTAGGCGCACAAGATAAGGCCACGATGAAGTCTGCATAAAATCGCCGTCATCGCGGTGCCGAACGTCAAGCATCCTTGCAACGCCAGAAGAAAATACGGCCCTGCCGGCGTGAAGGCCGGCGCTTCCAGGGAACCACCGTCCATTCGCCGCTGCTTTGGAATAATCCCTCTCGATAGGAGTACTCAAGGTGCGTCCGATGGGCATAGACAATTTGACGCTCACCTATCATTACCAAGCACCCCCGCCGAAAGGATTCGTATCACGACCGCGCGCCGCATTACGTGTTGGACCGTTGCAGCCATGCGGCGTTGATCGGGAGTTGAAGGCCCTAATCGGCGACGTTCCACACCTTCCGATTTTTTGCCGACGCGCGGCAGAAACCTTTCCCCCGTAGCCGAAGATAGTAAAAAGTGATTGACGTGTTGTTAGGGCGTCCAAAACGCGCCTGCCACCTCTTAGGAGTTATTCGCCCTGTCTCCGATCAATCGAATCCTTCTGGTGTTTTGGGCGGCGTGGTTGACCGTCGTGGCGAGCACCAATGTGCTGAACGTGCTCCAGGTTGTTGGCATTCTGCCGGCGTCGTTCAAGTTTGTCTCGGGGAATTGGCAATGGATTAACCAAACGATGGATCCCCTGGATACGCCGCGGGCGCTGCAAGCATTCTTGTTCGCTGGCGCTATTACCTGGGAGGCGTTGGCGGCGGGGTTGTTCTGGTGGGCCGTGGCGGCCTATCGCGGCCGGCCGCTAAGCCAGGAACGCGCGGTTCTCTGCGCCTGTACGGTCAATCTGGCGCTGTGGGCCACATTCCAAGTGCTAGACGAAGTGTTCATGGCGTACCAGCCCGAAGGCGTCCATCGGGCGATCTTCCTCAGCCAACTTGTCACGCTCCTGGTGTTGCGTTTGCCTCCCGAGGCGAATCGCTCCTAAAGTTGCTTGGCCTGGAGGTTTGCCCCAAAAGCCGCATTGGCGCCTTGCGTTTCTTCGGCAGCAGAACGCCCAGCACAACGGCGTTCCTCGTATCCGATTAGCTCGATTCAGACATTGACCGGGAGTCGGCGCTCAATTGCTGCACGACCATTTCCATGGTGGGCCGCTGCGCGGGATCGCGGGCCAACATTCCCGCAAGTAGATCCTGATAGCGGGGCTCCACTTGCGGCGCCAACTCCTGAGCTAAGTCCTCGGTCCGCAGACGTAAGAGTAAATCGAGAACCGAAGTTCGACCATGCGCGCTGCGGCCGGTCAGCATCTCAAAGAGGGTCAAACCAAAAGAGAACACATCGCTGGCCGGGGTCGCGGGGTGGCCTTCGGCCTGTTCGGGCGCCATGTACGCAGGGGTTCCCCGGATCGAATCATCGGCCAGCCCCGCCTCGGCAGGAATGTCGACGGTCCGATCCAGCGAAAGCTCCACGCCTTCGAACACCAGCGCCGGCTCATCGGCGGATTTAAGGCGCGTCTTGCTTTCCGACGACGAGCGAGAGCGGTGCAACCGCGAGAGGCCAAAGTCGAGAATTTTGGCGCCGGCGCTGGTCACCATCACGTTAGCCGGCTTGAAATCGCCGTGCACCACCTGTTGCCGGTGCGCGGCAAGCAGCCCCTGCGCAATTTGCGACGCCAGCTGCAAGGCGGTCTCGTGGTCCATTCCCGCAGCAATATGGTGCGAAAGCGGTTGGCCGTCTAAGTGCTCCATGACAATGAGCGGAAGACCGTCGGCCACTTCCACTGAGTAGATCGTGCAAACATGGGGATGGTTCAGGCGGGCTGCGGCGCGGGCCTCGGCCAGCACCGCCTCGCGCGATTCTGCAATGGTTCTTTTGAGCACTTTCAGCGCCACCAGCCGCTCTAACTGCAGATCCCATGCAGCGAACACGGTGCCGAAAGTGCCGTTGCCCAGCGTTTCGCGAATGCGGTAATGGCCGAGCACACTGCCCGGCCGAAGCGCTTTCTCGGGGTCAATGACTCCGTCGGCCGAGGTCCAACTGGCCGGGCACAAGCCCCCGGTCCGCAACGCATCGAGCACCCTCAGGACTTCATCGGTGCTTCGCCCGACACTCAAGTTATGAACGACCGCGTATTGCAACACGCCCGCCGGATCGATGAGGAACAGACCGCGGAGCGACACCTTCTTGTCAGGATCCCACACGCCAAAAGCCTGCGCAACGCGGCCATCAGGATCGGACGCCAAAGGAAACTGGAGCGGCCCCAATCCGCCGCGCCGGGGCGAAGTGGTTAACCACTCGCGGTGCAACTCAACCGAGTCAACACTCACGGCCAGCAGTTCCGCGTTCCGCTTCTGGAAATCAGCCTGGTGCGCGCTAAACGCCGTCAACTCCGTGGGGCAGACAAAGGAAAAATCCCGCGGATAAAAGATGAGCACGAGCCACCGGCCGGCATAGTCCTTCAGACTCGTGCGACATTCCGCCCCCGCCGCAGCGACACACGCTAACTCAAACGCCGGCGCGGTGGCGCCGACACGAGCATCGGGCGTCACCGGTTCGGTCTTGG
>CAYWIS010000291.1:0-5876 GCA_964458385.1 uncultured Pirellulaceae bacterium | reverse complement strand
GTAGATGTCCGGGTCGCCGATTCGCTCGACGCAGGCGGCTTTGTCGCTGGGCCGGAATTCGGTGAGTGAGATTTGGTCGGTGATGGGGATGTGCATGGGACGGTCCTACGTCTTGGTCGAGTGCCTTCGAGCAGGACACGGGGTTGAAAAGGGTGGTTCAGAGGCGGGGGTTTCCGCATCGGATGGTGAGTTGCCTCGATGCCGAAGACTGCCCATTTTATCATTTGTGAATTCACAAAACGGTACTTGTTTCGGCAGGTATAAGCCCTGAAACCACCTGCAATTCGGGAAACCAACCTTCGGTTGTATGTCTTTGAAACACTTAAAGTTGCGGCCACAAATCCCTTCTCCCCAAGCAGTTCGGAGATGAGGCTGGCTGAAACTACGGAACCGAAGGTTACAGGTTCGAATCCTGTGGGGTGTACTCGCAAGCCCTTGATTTTCAAGGGCTTGTGTCGTTTTTGGAGGCAATTTCCTCTGCCCCCAAATGTTCCCGGGGGCGTCTTATGCAATTGCCTTCACGCGGCGGAAGAGTTTCCCCTGGCGGACCACTTTGAGAAGCAGCAAGGGCTTTCCGCCTCGCGAATCTTGGCTAAGATGCGGCTGCTGTTTACTTGGACTAGGGACCGCCAACCTCGCGTAGAATAGCCTCTCCGCGTTTGCCGGGGAGCCCTTAATTGTTTCCTCGCCGCAGGTGATTTCGCTTTCTGTACCAGCCAAGCGCTCGGCAATTGGCTAAATACGCTCCGGGGAGCGCGGCGCTGCGCGATGAACTGCTCTCGTTTTTAGGCAGGCATCTTGGCGCTAGGGGAGTCGGGGCGGCAGGGTAAGTGTTCGTGGAAATGTGCGGGCGTGCGGGTCGTCTAGAGTGTTTTGCGGTATTCGACGATCCGGTATGTCTCTTGAAAGCCCATGTGTTGGTGGAAACGCTGGGCGTCTTCGTGATCGAGTTCGGCATCGGTGGCGATTTCCCGGCAGCCCTTCGAGCGGCACCAGGCTTCGGCGTGCTGTATCAATTGGCGGGCGATGGCGGTTCCTCGATACGACGGATGGACGAAGATGCCCTCGACGTATCCAACGGGGCTCGACAAGCAACCGTCCACCACGTTGCGAAGCGACAACTCGACCATCCCGCACACTGAGCCGTCGTCGTCACAGGCCAGTAGGCAGGTCTTGTCTTGGGCATTGAAGTAAAGCTCCATTTCCTGTTGATGGAACACACGGTCCAAACCGGTGTAAACGGAGTCCCGAAGGCGGAGCCATTCGTTGAATTGGTCGCGTCGGACCTTGGCTACGGCAATAGGCATCGCTGTGCCGTCCTTTTTATATCTTCCTGGCGGAATCCGTTGAAAATCCTGGTCCAAGAGGGTTCGCAAGCGGGCAGTTTCGTCGCAATAAGCACACCAAGCAGCTCCAAACTCCGTTCTACAACGGCCCCCACGCGCAAACACGAACGACGCCACAATGGCCGGATCGCCAAGCAGGTGGAACCAATGGGCGGTTCCGCATGACGCCGCCACCATCTCCAGCGTAGGCTATTTGGAAACCGCAGGCATGGTCGGCATGATGCTTATCGGACTAGGGCGAATAGGCGGCTGTTGAGGAACTGGCCGTCCTTTAGGTAATGCTTCCGAAGCAGCCCCTCGAACTCAAAACCGTTCTTCTCTAGTACGCGAGCAGAAGCGAGATTGAATTCAAAGACGTGGGCGGTAATGCGCACCAGATTCCATTGACGGAAGGCGTACCGACATGCAACGCCAACCACCGCGGTCATGATCCCTCGTCCCCACCACGGCTTGGCCAGCCAGTAACCAATCTCGGCCTTGTGGCCTTTTGTTAATCCGTCAAAGCCAATACTGCCAATCAATTCTTCGCCCTCGCGGATAGCAAAATGGACCGGTTCGCCATACCGGCGGGTTAATTCGTCTACGATGTTGAGCCACTCGTCGTAATGCTCGGCCGTGTACGGATAGGGAATCCGCAAAGCGCCCTCGTAAATTTCGCGCTCGCCGATCCGTTCGACGCAGGCCGTTTTGTCGCTGATTCGGAACTCGGTAAGGGCGATTTGGTCTGTAATTGGAATATGCATGGCGGCAGACCTGCGAGTTATGGCAGAGCGTCCCCATGCAGGACACACCGTCAAAGGCGACGGTTCACCGTTGCGACGGTCTTACCGGGCGTTTGTCGAAGCCACGGCGCGGGTAACTGCGTCCCTTTTGCGATGGCGTTGCGATCTTCGGCGAACTATTCGCCCCGGAACTCCCAGGGCGGCTGCGGATTCTCTCCGGCCCAGAGCCCGCGTCGGAGATCACGGGCAAGTTGTTCGGTAGCGCGGAACTCGGGATCGCTGAGCGTGCGATCATCGTACCAAGCCCATCCCTGATTAAGCATGGCAAGATTGACGCTACGGCTGTCGACGAGTGCAATTCCAAGAATCTCGCCCTGCGTTTCATGGTCCCGGCATTTCACGGTGATCGTTTCGCCGCGGATCAGGGCCGCAAGTGCGTCTCGTGCTTGTTCGGCGTACTCTTGCCCCGGTTCGGGTGCATCCACGCCCGCAAGACGAACTTCGTAAATCGCCCCTGAATCGGTGCGAAGCGAGAACTTGTCGCCGCTGATAACATCCACCACCGTTCCGACAAGACGACGAAACTCAGGTTCAAACTCCTCGCCCAGCACTTCAAACAAGTAATTGCGATCAATCTGGCTAAGCCGATCGACGGGAACTTCGATTGTCTCGCCCATCTCTTGCTCCAGACGCACGCGTCCTTCGTCAAAGTCAACCAGTTTGGCTGTTACGTTGAATGCGCCCGAGACATCAACCCACGTTCGCAATGCGTAAGTAGGCTGCGGCGGGGTAGGAGTTGGAATCGACGCCTGCGTGGGCGGCGCCACAGGCTCTTGCTCTTTTGCTGATTCGGCCTGCGGCGACGGTTCATTCGAAGGCGCCGCCGGTGGTGCTTGCGGGGTGTCGTCTTCGACGCGTTCCGCTTCTTCCCCAACCCAGCGTATATCGAACCCAGGCCACGGCAATGATACATTGAAGTAGTACGCCAGCCCTGCGGCCACTGCCCCGAGGATCAATAGCGTTAGGAGTCCCGTCAGGCATGAGCCAAGGCATCCCCGTTGCGGCCGGTCCGCGTAATCCAACTGAAACCTTCCGCCGCAGTCGGGGCAAGACACATGCAACCCTGCCGCTGTTGCGTCGTAGCGGTTTTCCTCGCCACAGAACGGGCAGACCGCCTTGATTTTGGCCATTGAGCCCCCCTTTTTGGTCAACCAAGGCTACACGTCTAAGCAGCGTAGCCTGCATCTTCCATTGTGGGCCGGCCATCGAAACAACCGCAAGCAAAAGCAAGCGGTTGCCGGCGCCATTGTAGCTTTCCGGACGAACCGGCATACCCGCAGGGAGAGCAGCGCCACATTAACGGCAGCAAATTAGAGAATCGCCGCGAAAGCAGAAGCTCGAAGGCTAAAAAGACGGAAAGGCAGCCCCACAAGCGCAACGCCGCCTTTCCAATGAGAATGTCGCGGGCGAGGATGCCCGCGACAGAACCGATCAAGCTCTTAGAAATTAGAAATAAGCTCAGTGCGATGCCTCATAGGCGGCAATGGCCGCTTCGTGCTGCAACGTCAGGGCAATGTCGTCCAGGCCGTGCAGCAGGTTATGACGCCGAAATTCATCGACCGCAAACGAAGCGGAGAAGCCGTGGTCGTCGGTCACCGTAAGCTGCTCAAGGTCCACCGTCAGCCGATAGGGCTGATACTGCGAGGCTCGGCGGAACAGCTCGTCCACCTCCTCTTCGCTTAGCCGCACAGGCAACAAGCCGTTCTTGAAGCAGTTATTGAAGAAAATATCGGCGAACGAGGGAGCAATCACGGCACGAAAGCCATAGTCAGCCAGAGCCCAAACGGCATGTTCCCGGCTGGAGCCACTGCCGAAATTGCGCCGCGCCAGCAAGATCGTAGCCCCGCGCGCCTCGTCGCGATTGAGCTCAAAGTCGGGGTTATCGGAGCCGTCCTCGTTGTAACGCCAGTCGAAGAAGAGAAACTTGCCGAACCCCGTGCGCTCAATCCGCTTAAGGAACTGCTTGGGGATGATCTGGTCGGTGTCCACATTCGCGCGGTCCATGGCCGCGACCACGCCGGTATGTTTCGTGAAAGGCTGCATAGTTCTACTTGAAATCCCAATCGCGAATATCAACAAAATGTCCTGCTACGGCGGCAGCGGCGGCCATGGCGGGAGAAACCAAGTGGGTTCGCCCCCCTTTCCCCTGCCGACCTTCAAAGTTCCGGTTGCTGGTCGAAGCGCAGCGCTCGCCAGGGGCCAGTTGATCGGGGTTCATCCCCAGACACATGCTGCACCCGGCTTCGCGCCAGTCGAACCCCGCTTCTTTGAAGATCCGGTCTAAACCTTCCGCTTCGGCCTGGGCTTTCACTTGCCCGCTTCCAGGCACCACCATTGCATTAACACGGCTGTTCACCCGATGGCCGCGAACCACCTCGGCGGCGGCACGCAAGTCCTCGATCCGTGCATTGGTGCACGAGCCAATAAACACGCGATCGACGGCAATATCGACCATGGGCGTCCCTGGTGTTAGGCCCATGTACTTCAGCGCGGCCTCGGCCGCTTTGCGGTCTGTTTCGTCGGCGAATGTCGACGGATCGGGAACGCGATCTTGAACCGAGGTGACCTGACCGGGGTTCGTCCCCCAAGTGATTTGAGGAGCGATGTCCGCCGCCTGGAAGACTTGCGAACGGTCATACTGGGCGCCAGGATCGGTCGGCAGCTTTTCCCAGCGAGCGACCGCAGCTTCAAAATCCGCTCCCTTGGGAGCAAATTCCCGGCCGCGCACATAATCGAAGGTCTTTGCGTCGGGGGCGATCATGCCGGCCCGGGCGCCGGCTTCGATCGACATGTTGCACACCGTCATCCGTTCTTCCATGCTCAAAGCGCGGATGGCTTCCCCCGTGTATTCCAGCACATACCCCGTGCCCCCATCGGCGCCAATTTGGCCAATCAGGTAGAGGATCAAGTCTTTGGCGGTTACACCACGCGGCAATACGCCGTCAACCCGCAACTCGAAAGTTTTCGGGGGGTATTGCAATAAGGTTTGCGTGGCTAGCACGTGCTCAACTTCGCTCGTGCCGATGCCAAACGCCAATGCGCCAAAGGCGCCATGCGTGGCGGTGTGACTGTCGCCGCAGACGATGGTCATGCCCGGCTGCGTCAGGCCGAGTTCCGGCCCGATGACGTGGACAATGCCCTGCTGTCGATCGTGCAAATCATACAACCGGATGCCAAACTCCTGGCAGTTCTTCCGGAGTGTGTCGATCTGCTGCCGCGAAATGGGGTCGGCAATCGGAAGCGAGCGATCGGTCGTCGGCACGTTGTGGTCCGGGGTGGCGACCGTGCGTTCAGGGCGGCGCACTTTTCGGCCCGCTAAGCGCAACCCTTCAAACGCCTGAGGACTGGTCACCTCGTGGACCAAGTGGAGATCAATATAAAGGAGGGTTTGCTTGCCAGGTTCGGCAACGACCACGTGCTCATCCCAGATTTTTTGGCACATGGTCCGCGGAGCAGCAGAAATCATCGCAGCGATGGGTGAGGAGAATGGGTGGGAGTGATGTAGCCGATTGCGTCATTATAGGTTGGCCTCGCATGTCTGGGGAGCGGCCCACCGCGTGTTTCGCTCGGATCGGCTCCACCTCCCCAGCCTTTTGTCGACGAAGCCGCGCCGCCACCGCCCGGCGCGGGCCTAGATCACCTGAAGGTTCCCCCGTGGCTGCCTGGCAACACCGGCGAATGGTAAAGGAAACGACCTTGCCAAGCACCCCAGGCGCATCGCGTAGGATGGTCATGCAAGGAGCAAACG
>CAYWIS010000290.1:0-5932 GCA_964458385.1 uncultured Pirellulaceae bacterium | reverse complement strand
GAACGAGGGAGCGGACCTGGAAAGAGATGAACGCTCTCGAGAGTTCCGCGCATTCGCCCGCAAAGGTAGGGCATTGCGGAATTTCTTAAGTTGTGCGGCAGCGCGACCGATGAAGGGAAGATTCTCCGTCGTGCATTGCGCGCGGCGGGTTGCAGGGGGGCATCCTGCCAGATTGTAACCGCCCGGATGCTGCGCGCGCGCTGCCTCACAATGCTGCTTGTGTCGGCCCTGGCCGGTTGCGCTGCGTTTCCCGACGTGGTCCGGCAGCCGCAGTTTCACAATCCCTTTCCGCAACTTCATTCGGTTGCGGTGCTGCCGTTTGCGAACCAAAGCAACGAGCCGACCGTCGACGGCGAGCTGGTGGCGACGATCTACGCTACCCAATTGCAACAGATTCCCGGTTTTGAAGTCGTTCCGGTCGGGGTTGTAAAACGCGCCTTAACGGACGGCAAAATTGCTCTCGAAGGGCCGCCCGAAGCCGCCCGCGCTGAATTGCGACGATTAGGGCGTCTACTTAAGGTCGACGCCGTGGTGATTGGTTCGGTGACGGACTACTCCCCCTACTATCCGCCGCGTTTGGGGTTGGCGGTGGACTGGTATGCGGTGAACCCGAATTTTCATCCCATTCCCCCGGGATACGGGCTGCCGTGGGGGACACCCGAAGAGGAGTTCATACCTCACTCTCTTGTTCGCGAGGCGGAATTCGCCCTTGCACGCGAACAGCTAAAAACTCAAACGCCGCCGAACCCAGAAATTGCCCCCGAAGTTGGTCGCGGGGCGCCTATGGCTAGTCCCGAAATCGTTATGGACGAGTCAAAGCTTGCGATGGGGCCGGGCGTGGTCGGCGCCGTGGAAAGCGGGCTTCCTCCTAACTGGCCCGATCCGGCTGGTTTCATTCCCCCGCCCCCCAGCGCCGTTCCTCCGCCAAGTCGACCGCAGACTCAGCCCATCATGTCGCAGGTGCGGCAATACAACGCCAATAACGCCGATTTTACCGAAGCGCTCGCCCAGTACTATTATTTTCAAGACGACGCCAGGTTCGGCGGCTGGCAGGGATACTTGCAGCGAAGTGAGGATTTCCTTGCATTTTGCTGCTATTTGCACATTACCGAGATGCTTGGTGCGCGTGGAGGGGCAGGAGAACCGCGAGTCGTGTGGCGATGGCCAATTGGCCGATATGAACGGTGACGCCGCTGGATGACGTTCGTCGGCGGGCGCGGCGCAGGCCGCCGCGTCAACGTCTTGCTACGTCGTTCGCGGCCAACCCCACTCGACTTCCCGCCCCCACAGGAGACGCATCGTGTCCCGGGACCTGAACGTGCTGGCGCTCGTCAAAGGTGAAGAGCGCTATGTGTTTCTCTTTGACGACGGTAACCGTGCCGAGGCTCTCCGTACGCTCGGACGCTTCGCTTCCAACCCCGAGTTAAGTTTTACGTGGTACGACGCGGCGGTGCTCAGCCAGAAAATCCGGCAAACCGCCGTTAGTGAAACGAAGACCGCTCAACGGTTCCGTCTGACCGAGTCGCATAGGAATACCGACGAGTAGAACTTGCCGTGCAAACCGCCGTCGCTCGATTCTTGCGTCATTTGGCGCTGGAACGCAACGCCGCCGAGTTAACCGTCAAGTCCTACCGCGAGGATTTGACGTCGCTTGTGCAGTATTTGGCTGCCGCCTATGGGCGACCGCCCTCGCCCGAGGAGCTAACGCCGCTTGATCTGCGTGGGTACGTGGCGGCGTTGCACGAGGCTGGCTACGCCAAAAGCAGTGTCGCGCGGCGACTGTCCTCCATGCGAAGTTTCTTCCGCTTTGCTCAGCGCGAGGGGCTGGTGGCGAGCAATCCGGCCAAGCCCTTGCGAACCCCACGGCGTACCCGCAAGCTGCCGCACTTTTTGACAACCGACGAAATTGGCCGGTTGCTCGAGGCTCCCCCGCGCGATGACCCACAAGGTCTGCGCGATCGCGCGATTTTGGAAACGATGTACTCGGCCGGATTGCGCGTGAGCGAAACGGTAGGGCTCAACGACGGTGATCTGGACGAAGAGAACGGCGTTGCCCGGATCCGCGGTAAAGGACGGCGCGAGCGATTGGCGCCGATCGGCTCTTTCGCACAAGAGGCGATTGCCGCCTGGAAGCGGGTGCGGCGCGTTTCGCCCCGCGAACCGCAAGGCTTGGAAACACCTCTGTTTGTCAATCGCTTCGGACGCCGGCTGACGACGAGAAGTGTTGGCCGGATGCTGGAAAAGTATCTTCGACAAGAAGGGCTCGACGACCGCACGTCGCCTCATACGCTGCGCCACAGCTTCGCTACGCACTTGCTGGATCGGGGCGCCGATATACGCAGTGTGCAAGAGTTGCTAGGTCACAAGAGCTTGACCACCACCCAGATTTACACGCACGTCAGCACTGCGGGAATTCGCGAGGCCTACGAAAAGGCGCACCCACGCGCTCATTAGGACGCGGAGTCGTGCGAATGATCGTTACCGTGAGGCCCGGTCGACGGTGGATGGCGCCTTCCGTGTGGCGAACCGTTTGGCTTGCGCGATAATATCTACGCCAACGTGGTCGCTCCACTTGGCGATCAACCGATGGAAGATCGGGCCGGGTTTCCCCTCGCCAATCGGTTTGCCATTAAGACGCACGGCCGGCAATATGCAGGGAGAGGTGCTGGTCAGCAGAGCTTCGTCGGCCGTTGCAACATCTTGGGGCGATAGTTCCCGGTAGATGAAAGGTATGCCCAGCTCGCCGGCTAACTCTTCGACAAACGCCATGCTCACCCCCGGCAAAATCATCTCTTTGGGAGGCGAAACCAAGCCTTCATCATGGCGGTAGACGACAATATTGGCAGTCGATGCTTCTGTGACGCGACCTTCGCGATCAAGCAACAAGGCCCGTGCGCCCGGCTCGATGTTACGCGCTTGGCGGTCGGCCAAGTAGTAATGCATACGACTACGGCACTTGAGCTCGGGCGGCCAGCAGGTCGGCGGGGTTTGTTCGACGGTGGTGACCACCAACGCCTGGCCTTGCTCGTAGCGGTCGACCCAGAGACGGAACGGAAGCGGCGTGGTATGCATTCCCACGGTTGGCCCCGATTCTCCGTCGGGATCGAAATTGACGTACATCCCCGGCGTGACAAACATGGCCAGCGCCAGGTCGTCGCTTTTGTCTAACAACGCATGATTTTCCGAAGCCAAACGGCGGGCGATCGCCGCCAACTGGTCCGTGGTCATGCCGCAGTCGACGCCGATGATCCGTAACGATTGGGCCAATCGCTCCAAATGTTGCTCCAGCCGGAACAACGCCCCGTTAAAGGTGCGCATCTGTTCGGCGACGGTGACTCCCTGCACAAATCCGACATCGCCCACAGGAATCCGCATTTCAGCCGCCGGTAGGAAGCGGCCATTCAAATAGCCAAACGGTTCAGCCATGGGCATGGGCAACAGGAAGCAAGGACGCAAGAAGGAGTGACCTGCTCAGTTTGCCACAGCCAGGGCGGCCGGCCAAGTGGGCGGCGTGCGCCACACAAGATAGTCACGCATCCGGATGAAGTACGAGCTGTACAGATAGCGTTCTTCGTCGTGCCGTCGTCCGACCTCATCGGCGACGTTCCATTGCTCCACGCGCTGCGCCAAGGGCCCCAGACCCTCCAGGCCGACCAGGCCCGTGTAGCCAAGCGCCTGGGGAGCGGAGCTGGGCGACACAATCCGATACCGCCGCAACACCGGGTCTCGCGGATTGTAAAGCACGATTAATCGTTCGACCTGGGTTAACGCTCCGTCGTGGAATGCGCCGGGCAATAGCCAAGTATTGTGGAACGCCGGCGCCAGCATCCCCGCGCGTATGGGATACCGCGGCATCAGAAATTCCGACGGCAGCGTGCGTCCCTCTAATTGGCCGCCCGCCAACAGGTGCAGCGAACCCGAGATGACGCGCGTTCCAAAGCTGTACCCTAACAGGCTCACACGTGCGTCGGGCGGCAAACGCGACAGGACGGTTCCCAAGTAAAGCCCTTCGGTGTCGGTGCGGGCCGCCTTCGTCCGTACGTCGTTGACCAGGCCGGGGACTCGCTCGCTGGGCCACGACCAGACGACGAACCGCAGGGGATTGCGCGGGCCACATCCGTTTTGCAAACGTCGCAGCGCCAGCCAACCACGCTCCACCGCGTCTTCGGGCGTGTAGCGGTTCCCGTGCACATAGAACAAGGTCGTTGCGGCGCGGTTGTGGGTGTCGACAAACGATTCCAAACTTTCACGGCTCCATTGGCCGCACCGCCATTGATACACCTTGAGCTGGCTGGGCAAGACCTGGCATGGCACCTCTTCGATGCCGCGCGTGCTGATCACCCAGAATTCATCGTGCGAGTCGAGGCCGACTGAGCAGCAATCCGAGGCGGCAGCGCGCGAGACGACGAACGCCGCGACAATGCCCAAGACCGCTCCCCACCGCCTCGAATTGACTCCCACGTTGTTCATGGCCCAGCGTGCTTACGGAATGATGCCAATTTTCGACGTTGTTAAAAAATAGCACCTGGTTCAATGCGTGCGTTGCGGAAAGACAACCGGGACAGAGAAAAAAATCGACACGTAGCGGTTGCACCACGCTCCCTGTGGCGTAGAGTTGCTCGATTCACAACGCCGACCTCCTCCCCTCGTTCCTTTGATAGGAGAAGTAACGGTCATGAAAAGGCTTTGGTTTGTGACGGTCGCAACGGTCGCCGTGGCTTCGGGCTGCGGGTACCTGGGCGCGTGGCGCCATGGCGGCTGCTGGCGCACGTTCAACGACGGCTATGTCGTTAACGGTTGCACGAGCGGCATGTGTGGTGAGAGCGTCTACGGCGACACGGTGTACGATGACGGCGTCTTTGACGCGGGCGTGTACGATGATGGGCATTACCCGGTGTATATGCCGGGCGACGCCACGGTGATTGGGCCACAGATCGTGGCGCCGGGCGAAACGATTCCTGCGCCTCCTGGCGAACCGCTGCCTGAGCCAGCGCAACGTTGAACTATGTGACGAGGGCCGGAGCTGAAGCAGCTCGCCTGTCGTACGCAACGGCGCCGTAATAGGGTGGTGCGCCGGCGCGCGGCAGGCGGGCTGTCTTCGTTGCCTTGCGTTGTGCGCGCCATGAGCCGATCGTTGCGCGCGATGGCCGGGCGAAAGACAGCCTCGCGGCTACTTGCCAAAGATACGATTGAGCCGCGCTTGATTCCAAGCAAGCTTTTCTTCGCGGGTCATTTTGGAGAAGTCGGGCCTCCCGTTGTCAGCGGCAGGAGCTTGCCCCTGCGCGCCTGCGGCTGAGGAGCTTGGCGGCGCCCCATTGCTAGATGGCTTGGGCACGCCGGCTGGCACAACGATCGAGGACCCGCCGTAGCTCATCACGTTGGTTTGAAGGGTCAAATCATCCTCAAGCGAACGGTGCGGCTTGATCTTCAATTCCTGCAACACGCCGTGGTAAGCACGCACCGCTTCTTCCGGCGAGATGACCCCGTCGGTGATCAGCCGCAGAAACTTCACAAAGCTCAGTTGGTGTTCGGCGTTATTGATCTTTCGGCCAAATAACGCAACCCGCGCTCCGTACTTTTGCGCTTCGGCAATCAGTTTGAAGGCATCGTAGGTGGTGCCTGCTCCGCCGCCAAGAATGCCCACGACGAGGTGAGGATCGTACGACACCAATTCCTCTAGCGCCTTGGGGCCGTGGTAAACCATTTTCAGGAATACCGGCCGTGACGCCCGCGGTACGCCTGCGAGAATTCTCGCCACACAATCGTTGATGAAGGCAGGCGCCTGCTCCGGCGTGAGCCCTTCGGGAGCATTGGGATCGAACAATTCCAGGAAGTGGCGAAATCCCTTAGCCTCAGCCTCCAAGCGAAACGCCCGGTATTCTTCCAAGGCCAGGAGGTCTAACTCCAGGCGGTTGTTAAACGTGATGCTGTA
>CAYWIS010000289.1:716-5939 GCA_964458385.1 uncultured Pirellulaceae bacterium | reverse complement strand
AGATGTCCGCCACGATGGCATCGCCATCCTCGGTGCGCGGATTGTCATCGGTGATGATGATGTTGTCTGCGAGCGATTCTGCAATACGGCCCATCTCGGGCCGCTTGCCGCGATCACGATCCCCGCCGCAGCCGAATACACACGTCAGTGTTCCTGCGCAATGCTCGCGCGCCGCAGCAAGCAGTTGTGCAAGCGCGTCGGGCGTGTGCGCGTAGTCGACGATAACCAGTGGCTTGTTGCCTCCGCCGAGTCGTTCCATGCGGCCACGCACCGGGCGAACCGCGGCAAGCGCGCGTGCCGCGTCAGTCGGCGCAATGTCGAGACCGAGCAGCACGCCGAACACGGCGAGCAGGTTGAGTGCGTTGAAACGGCCGAACAGCGGCGCGTTCAGCAGCAGGTATTCACCGTTCACCGTGATTTCGATTTCAAGCCCCTGCTCATCGAAGCGCATTCCGTTCGCAAGCACAGTGGTCGCGGCCGCTACGCAGTCAAGTGACTCGGCGTGGGTTGCAAACGCAGTCGCGGTCACGGTGTTCGACAACTCGGCAAGAATTTCCCTGCCGACCGTGTCGTCTGCGTTGATCACCGCATTTCGCAAGCCTGGCAGACGGAACAGGCGTTTCTTCGCCTGCGCATAGCTTTCGAGATCACCGTGGTAGTCAAGATGATCGCGCGTCAGATTGGTGAACACTGCGGTATCGAACGACGCACCTGCCACGCGGTGCTGTTCCAGCGCATGGGAGGAAACTTCCATTGCCACCGCGTCGGCGCCACTGCCTGCAAGCTGCGCAAGCAATGCCTGCAGGCGCACCGGATCCGGCGTGGTGTGTGATGCGGGTTCGAGCGCATCGATGAAGCCGTAGCCGAGCGTACCGAGGACCGCGCAACGCTGACCCCATGCGGTCAGCGCCTGGGCAGTCAGATGACAGACCGACGTCTTGCCATTCGTGCCGGTGATGCCGACAAGCTTGACGCGCGTGGAAGGGTCACCATAGAAACGCGCAGCGATCGTTCCCGCGTATCGCGACAGATTCGGCACTTCGACGGCAGTCACGGATGAGGGCAGGCTCGGCGCCGCGCGTCCCGGCGTCGACTCCCACAGCACCGTCTCCGCGCCCAGGCGCAACGCCTGCTCGATATAATCCAGGCCGTGAGAACTGATGCCGGCCAGCGCGAGGAACACACCGCCCGGAACCGTCTCGCGGCTGTCGAGACTCACGCCGCTGACTTCGCGATCATTGAAAGCGGAAACACCGGGAATATCCCGGAGCAGTTCGGCGAGTGTGCGGCTGCGGCGCGCGTTCATGGCGCCGCCCTCGCGGCAATGAACCCCGGCGTGGCCTCGGTCCGCCGCCGGAGCCTTTAAGAAACTGGCGGCGGCTGAATCCCGAAACGGGAGGCCGATCTTGAACGTCCCTCATGCGATCCACCTTTCTACCAAGGGCGTCATGACGTCTTTCGCCACTCGAACTCGCCGGTCCAGACGCAATGCGCGAAGGCGCCCGGTTCAGCGCGACCGTGATTATACGGGGCGCCGCGCGCGATACAACTAAGGGAGCGTGAATGAGGCGATTTTTTTGGGGCGCCAATGGCGCCCACGCAGCGACGATGCCAAGATGGCGTCTCCTGCCGTTTTTGCGCTTCTTCCGCCCCGGCGCAGCTTGCCGGGATGGGTTTTCTTTGCGAGGGAGTTATGCGGTGTCCCAGTTGTGGAGGCGATAACGCACCGGCTGCAACCGTGTGTCAATATTGCGGCGCTCATGTGCCCCAGGCGGCGCCAGACGCCCGAGAAGACGTGTTTCAACGAATCAAACGCTCGCCCCAGTATGCGCAAAGCAATTCGGTGGCGCGGCTCGAACGGCTGCCTCAGATTCCTTGGATTCTCAAAGCTTGGGCATCCTGCTTCCCGATCGTCTTTATCGGCGCCGCCGGGTTTAGCTTTGTGGCGATGGTCACATTGGGCGGGGGAATGGTCGTGTCTGGTTTTCGCGGTGGACGCGGACTTGGCGGCGGGCTCGCCCTGATGCCACTGCTCATGTCGGTCGTGCCCTTAGGAATGGCAATGCTGGGCGTATTTCTGTTCGCGGCGATCTGGAAGAAGATGCGTAAATGGAATTCCTCGCCGATTGAAGCGATACCCGTGATCGTCGTCGATAAACGCACAGAGGTTTCTGGCGGAGAACGTGCACGCGCGCGGTATTTCGTTACGTGCGAGACGGAAGACGGCGCTCGCCACGAATACTCGGTCTGGGATGGCGGCCTTTATGGCCGGATGGCGGTGCAAGATGCAGGCATCATCTATGTGCGCGCCGACTTTGTGCTGGATTTCGACCGCGTGCCGACCGAGCAGTAACATCCAATCAGTCTTCGGAGTTTTCCCTATGTGGCAGAACCTCGCTTGGATGGCCGTGGCGGGCGCTCTGGGAGCTTTAACTCGTTATGGAGTTGCAACGGCATTGCATCGGCTCTGCGGAACTGTGTTTCCGTGGGGCACGTTGGCGGTCAACGGCCTGGGATGCTTCTTGTTCGGTTTGGTTTGGTCGGCAACGGAAGAACGCATCGCAAGCAGTAGCCAGGTTCGATTGATCGTACTTACGGGCTATTTGGGCGCGTTCACCACCTTTTCCACCTATGCCTTTGAAACCAGCGCTTTGATCAAGGAAACGCACTGGATGCTAGCGATTGCCAATGGCGTCGCGCAGAACCTTTTGGGGGTCGCCTGTGTTTTCCTGGGACTCGCCGCCAGCCGTTGGTTGTGAGGCTCAGGTGAGGCCCCCAGCGCAATAAGCACTACGGATGAACCCCAGCCAAATATGAAGCAAGCGTGGCGAGAGGCGTTCCGCCTACGCTTATTCGCAGATTCTACACCCCTGATCTTTACAGCAGCTTATCCCGCTGTTTGTTGAGGCGTTGCAGAACAGGGTCTTTTTCGCCCTGTTCGGCAATTTTGTACGCCGTGTCCTCGGCCTTTTTGAATGTGCGTGCAGCTCGATCTTTCTGACCGACAGCATGACACCTTTCAGCCAGGTTCAGTAGCGCATAGGACTGGCTGACCAGGTTTTTTTCAATGGCGTCGACAGCGGCTTCCGCTTCGTCCAGGAGCGTAATCGCCTGATCTGTCTGGCCAATCTTATGATATTGCTCGGCTGCTTCCCCCAAGAGATCGGCCCGGCGTCGAGGATCTTCCAACGTGCGAATAGCTTCCAATGCGGCGTCGGCGACGCGCTGCGCTTCGTCGGTATGGGCGACTTCATGGCGTCGGCCCGCAACCGCCAGAAGCGCCGTAGCGCGTTGATCGGGCGTTTCGATCTTTCCTGCCGCCTCTTCGGCTTGCTTCAAATAGGTTTCAGCCGCGGTGGCGTTATCAAGGAACTTGCCATACACAACGGCCATCTTGGCCGTGGCGGAGGCGGCGATCGTTGGATCGTCGGCCTTCTCGATGGCGCCCCGCGTTTCTTTGGCAAGGCTGCTGGCTTCGGTTATCCAACCGACCGCGCCCGCAGCGTAAGCCACCGATGCGAGCGTTTCGGCTTTCTCGTTGGCGTTGGCAATTTCCCTTGCTGCATTGGCGGCGGCGCCTACCGACGTTTGCGCCCCTTGCAGATCGCCGGCATTCTGCTGCTTGTAGGCGATTTGAATCAGGCGGATTGCTCGCGAGCGGGCGTCGGTCGTCTTTAACGCCTGCTGATACTGCTGCTGGAGCGAAACTCCACCCGAGTCGTTACCGCCTCCGCAGCCGACCAGACCTGCGAGAAACAACGCCGCAAGGGACAAGGGGCGCATCGAAACACAACTCCTTTGCGATTATGCAAATTTGAGGCGGCACGCCTTGAGACGCTTTTCTGTTTCAGCCATTAACGCGTCTTCCGCGGCTTCATCGGGGGCTTCGTACGTAACCGAAAACCGCAGGAACGCCCCGGCATCGTCCCAGGGAACTGTCACAATCGATTGTTGCGTAATGAGGAATTGGCTGGCCTCTTCCGCATTTTCGAAAGCAGGACCGCCTTCGACACCGACCGGAGCCCGGGTGTACAGGAAGTAACTACCGCCCGGCATACGGCAATCGAAGCCACAACGGCGGAGCGTTTCGACCAGCTTCTTAAGCCGCCGCTCGTATTTGGCGCGCGTGGCGCGGGGGATGGAAGGATCGTCGAGCGCGGCCGCCGCGGCCTTCTGGATGGCAATGAATTGCCCCGAGTCGCAGTTGTCTTTCACATCGGCAAAGGCGCTGACGATCCGTTCGTGGCCGCACACCCAACCAATTCGCCACCCGATCATGTGGAAGCCCTTGGAGAGCGAGTGGACCTCCACGCCCACATCCTTGGCGCCGGGAACCGAAAGGAAGCTCAACGGCTTGTTCTCATACGTCAAGAGTATGTGGGCGGCGTCCTGCACGACCACTACGTTGTTCTGTTTGGCGAAATCGATGACTTTCTCATAGAACTCGCGGGTAGCAACCTGGCCGGTGGGGCTGTTGGGATAATTGATGACCAGAAGCTTGGCCCGCTCGCGAATTTCTGCGGGAATGCCATCAAGGTCAGGGTAGAAATTGTTCTCGGCCAGCAACGGAAGGCGGTAGACCGTGCCCCCATAGTAACGCGTATGCGTGCCAGCTACAGGATAACCTGGCACAGTCATCAGCGTTACATCGCCGGGGTTAATGAAACAGGCCGGCAACATGGCCAGCGCGGTCTTCGAGCCGATGCAGTGGTTGATCTCCTTGTTCGGGTCCAGCTCCACCTGGAACTCTCGCTGCATGAACCGCGCTACCGCTTCCTTAAAGGCGGCGATACCGTTGTCGGCATAGCCACGGTTTTCCGGACGGTTGATTTCTTCGGCCATGCGCGCCCGAACAGCAGGCGGCGCCATTTCGTCGTTTTCGCCGATGCCAAAGTCCAACAGCGCCCGGTCGGGATACTCGGCAAGAGCCTTGCGCTTGGCCCGCTTGATCTTCTCAAACTTATAGATTTCGGTTCCCTTGCCGTAACTGGCGCCGCCAATCCGCTCGGCGAAGAGCGTCTGAAAATACGGGTCGCTCATTGAAAAAAACCGCAAAAAACAAAAGGATTTTGAACGGGAACCGTAGCCTACTCCAACCGCCGCAACCGCGAAAGTAGGGAGTTTTTCACCCTAGGCTACGCCGTTCTTATGTGTCGAGCTCCTTCGGGCGCCACAGGCCCAAGAGCTTGCCGCGGGTGGATGGTTGAAGCGATTCCCAGTTGG
>CAYWIS010000289.1:0-706 GCA_964458385.1 uncultured Pirellulaceae bacterium | reverse complement strand
GGGATATTCAATTCCACCTGCGCCAGCGCGGCCGTGGGAAGATGCTCTTCTTCGCCCGTTAGCTCCTGGAGAAATTCTTCGAGTCCAGGATTGTGGCCGATGATCATTACCCACGCGCAAGCGTCGGGAAGCTCTCGAAGCGTCTCTCGCAATTGCCAAGATGGCGCCAGGTAGAGGTCGTCGCGAAACTCGATTTCGCCCTGATAACCGCTGGCCGGAACAAGTAGTTCGGCCGTTTGCCGCGCCCGAACCGCGGTCGAACAGAAGATGCGGTCGGGCAGCAGCGCCAAATCGGCTAATAGTTGCCCCATGCGCGGCGCTGTCCTCAGCCCTCGTTTATTGAGTGGTCGCTGGTGATCCGACAACGCTCCCGAGTCCCAGCTCGACTTCGCATGGCGGAGGATCAGAAGCGTTTTCATCCGTTTGCACCAACGTTCGCAGGCAGGAAGCAGGCTTCGCTTTCTCCGGGGAAACGGCCGCGCGTCACGCCGTGGCCTTCGAAGACGGCGATTTACCGCCGTTGGGAGTTTGCGTTCGTGCGGTATCCTCTCGCCGTTTCAATCGCGGCGCTTTCAGGGCAATCGCCACAGACCAGACGCGGACGTCGAATTATGGGGCCTCCGCATTTGAGGGCGCATCGGAGGGCGCCGGTATTCGGTAGACCTCATAATACAAGTTTTCGAACGATGATTGGGGGTACACTCGT
>CAYWIS010000288.1:0-5943 GCA_964458385.1 uncultured Pirellulaceae bacterium | reverse complement strand
GGAGCAAAGCCGGCCACGGTCGATACGTCCTATCATAACCTGGCAAGCTGGGGCATGACCGTCGACGATGTGCTGGCGATCAAGGCCAGCGATTGCATCGAACGAATTCGCACAGCGGAGGACGACCTTTTTCAGCAACTCCCCGAACATGCATTCTTCCGCACGCTGTTGCGAGTCCTTAACCCAACGCAGGATGACAATTACGGCAACCGTACGGTTCTCGATCGGCTGCGGGACCTTGCCTCTGACGGAGGAATTGAGAACTTGATCGTTAATTTAGGGGCGAACAATGCGCTGGGCACAATAACTCGGCTCGATGACGGCCTTAAGGAAACCGAAGATGACTTCTTCAAAAATCCGTTGGAAAGTCGCAGCAAGTACAACCTTTGGAAGCCTCAGCATTTTGAGAAAGTTTATAAGAAGTTAGCCGAGGCGTTGGATACGATGGATATCCAACGGGTGTTTCTATGCACAGTGCCTCACGTTACGATCGCTCCTCTTGCTCGTGGCGTGGGGCGTGGCCTGGCGTCTCGTATGAGCGACAAGCGGTACTTTAAGTACTACACCTATTATTGGATCACGGACGAGGTGTTTGACCCCGCTAGGCATCCGCATCTTACGGGAGCCGACGCCAAACACATTGATAGCTACATCGACCGCTACAATCAGACCATTCGCGACATAGCCGAAGAGCGACAAAGCGCTGGGCGCGAGTGGTTTGTCGTCGACATTTGCACAGCCCTAGAACGCGTGGCTTATCGGCGGTATCGCGAGGTGGGCCTCGAGGCGCCGGGAGGATCCTATGAGTTCCCGAGCGAGTGGGAGGAAGCGCTGACCGCTCGTGGCTTGAAAGAGCTTACAACGGAGTTCTTACAGACATCGGAAGGACGCGTAGCGCGCGGCGGGCTCTTCAGTCTCGATGGCATTCACCCAACGACGATGGGTTACGGCTTGATGGCTCAAGAAGTCATCAACGTAATGCAGAAGGCGGGAGTGCCGTTTTACTTTGAAAATGGGCGGCGTCGAACGGAGCCGGTGACGGTTAACTTTGAAAGGCTGCTGCGGCGCGACACGCTCGTGCGAATGCCTCCGAAGCTTATGGACGATATTCTAAACATTCTTAAATGGCTTGAAGACTGGGTCGGAATCACCGCCCTCCTGCGCGCCCTCAATGGCTCATAAGACGCTGCAACCGCTCTTCGCACGCCCAACGGCCGGCGCTGTTGCCGAAGCGCCGGCGGACCAAAGACATTAGCCGGCAGACCGGTCCGCAGAGTTTTTCAAGAACGGGCGCGTCGTCACTTACCGCCCGAGCAACCGAGGGGGACCAGAGCAACCGGCGCCGCATCGGCCATCGAATCGTGTTGAAGTGGAGCACCCGTTGGTTGTAAGCACGGCGCGCCTGCGCAGTTACCGGAACGGGAAACGCCGTTGGGGACGCGTGATTCGCTTCTACGTCTCCAGGTCGTACTCTTTTAGCTTCTTGTGGAGGGTGTTGCGGTTGATGCCTAGGCGGCTGGCGGCTTTGGTTTGGACGTTGTTGCACGAGAGCATGACCTGGGCGATTAGCTCTTTCTCTACGCGATTGACAATCTTGCTGTGGAGATTGTCTTCGTCGGGGCCCGAGTTGTTGAGCCCTTCTTGCACCACCTGGTAGGTGAGCGATTCCAGGTCGGCGCCGCGGAGACGGCTATGGGGGCGGCGGCGCTCGCCACGGACAACGTCGGGCAGGAGGTCGACCGTCAGCTCGTCGCCCTCGGCCATGACCACGGCGCGCTCGATGTAGTTTTGCAACTCGCGCACGTTGCCGGGCCAGTCGTAATTGATCAACAGGTCGAGCGCCTCGCGCTGGAAGTAGACCACGTGCCGGTTGTTCTTCTCGCTGTAGATCGTCAGGAAGTGCGAAACCAGTTCGGGAATGTCCTCCTTCCGCTCGCGCAGCGGAGGAATGACGATCGGCACCACGTTCAGCCGCCAGTAGAGGTCTTCGCGGAACTGCTCGCGTTCGACCAACTCCCACAGGTCGCGGTTGCTGGCGGCGATGACCCGGGCGTCGGTGCGTAGGGTTTGCGTATCGCCGACCCGCTCGAACTCGCGCTCTTGCAGGACCCGCAACAGCTTGACTTGCAGGTGGAGCGTGGTGGAGTTGATCTCATCCAGGAAGATGGTGCCGCCGTGGGCCGCTTCGAAGCGGCCGGTGCGGTTGGCCACGGCGCCGGTGAAGGCGCCGCGCACGTGGCCGAAGAGTTCGCTTTCTAGCAGGCTTTCGCTCAGAGCGCCGCAGTTGACCCGCACAAAGGGGCCGTTGGCGCGCAGGCTCAGGCGGTGAATGGCCGAGGCAATCAGTTCTTTGCCCGTGCCGGTTTCGCCCAAGAGCAGCACCGAGGCGTTGCTGCGGGCCACACGGCGCGTGAGGCGATAGACCTCCTGCATGGCGGGGGATGAGCCGATCAGCCCCGGCATAGGAGGCGTCTGGTCGGATAACGGATTAAGAGGAGGGAGGGGAAGCTTCGACATCGGGGGTTAGGGCGGCCGGCGGTTCCTTGCCGCCGCCTTCAATAGTGTCCAGTACACTCCCAAGCACAAGTTGCGTCTCGCGATCATGACGCTCGCTCAGGTTATAGCGGTTGTACTGGAGCAGGATCTCTTGGGTGGTCAACTGCAAATGCTGCCGCGCCACCGCCACGCGAAAAGCCGCGGCGGCCGCCTGCCGCACTTCCAGCGGACGGGCGTGTTGGCTGGCCGTATCGACCAGCGTGCGCTGGGCGGCGGCCGTGCCGAGCTGCCCTAATGCGTGGAGCGCCGGCAGCGCCAACTCGGTCTGATTGACCGCCTTGATGAGCGAGTCTTCCACGCTCACCACGTGATAAAAGCCGTACCGAACCGGGTCGGCCGCGTAGCGCCCCAGCGCATCCAACGCCACGCGGGCAAAATGAATGCGCTCGGGGGGCGTGACGATGTCGCCTCCGGCTAACGTCACCAGCCGACGCGTTACCGGATCTAACGTGGCTGGCTCATAAACCTGCGGGAAGGCTTCGGTCAGCCGGTCGCCCGCGGCAATGCGCCGGGCGTCCAGCAGCCGATGCTCTTTGTAGCGCAACCCCGGCACAGGATCGCCGGTTTGCGTGGCTGCTTCCAGTTGTTCGAACGTATCTAAGGTGTAGTGAATCGGCTCAACCTCAATGCGGTACAGCACGCCAATGGGCAGGTTCGCCGTGCGGAAGTCCTGGCGAAGCAGTTGCACCAGTTGATCCACCGGCGGATCGTTCAGCGCGTCACTCAGAAGCAGGAAGGCGTAATCGGGATGCCGAGAAGCCATCTCATACGCCTGCCGGCCGGTAAAGGCCGGCTCGGCTTCGTAGCCCATTTGCGTTAGCAGACCCGCTAGCGTTTGCGAGATTTCGCCGCGCGGATCGGCCACCAGCACGCGCGGAGTCACCTCGGTGCGGGCGAAGCGAGCCAGCGTAGCGATGTATCGCGCCGCGCCCGGGAAAGGATGCCTTGGGTTGATCTTGGCAATGGCCTCGGCGGCGGCAAACTGGACTCGCTGATTAGGATGCATCAGCGCCGCCGTCAACGGCGCCGGTATGGCCGAACCGGATTGAACCACGGCGGATGTGCCAATGTCGCCGAGCACTTCGGCCGCGGCGATTGCCGCAGGAATGCGCCCCTTCTTTAACGCATGGTGCAGGGCGTCTTCTACGGCTTCGCTTCCCAGCGCCGCCGCAGCCGCATGAGCGGTTCCGTCGCCGCGCGGCAACGGCAAGTGCAAACCGGTTTGGATCTTGGCGGCGCCGAGAATCGCCTCAAGGTACAAACGCCGATGCGCCGGATGATCGGGCGAGATAGCGTAAAGGTTCCTTGCCAGGCGAGCCGCCAGCACGGCGCCCGCTTCATCGGCCGGATAACGTTGCGGAACAGGCGCGGTTTGCCGGACATCCCAATGCCACAACTCGATCCGGCCATCCACATCGGGGCGACGCGGCAACTCTCCGTCCATCAGCTCCGTCACGCGGGCAGCCAGCAAATCGCGGGCATCGGCCGGATGCGGCCGACGGCCAATCATCCGCTCCAGGGTGAGCAAGGCGGCCTCGCGCACGGCGGCGTCTTCCTGAGGATTGACCGCCGGACCGACCAACAGGTGCAGCGCGTCTTTGGCTTCCAAGCGACCGAGCACGTCAATGGCGTGGACACGCAGCGCCGGATCGGGCGCTTCAAGCACGGCCAGAAGCGGTTCAACCGCCGGCGCTCCCAGGTAATACAAGGCGGCGCGGGCCTGCGGGTGAATGTCGCGCTGGATCGGATTGGCCAGCACTCGCACCAACGGCGTGACGGCGGCCGAACCAGCGCGTTGCAGTTCGCGAATGGCCGTCCGTTGCATGATCGGCGAAGGATCGCCGAGCCGTTCAACAACGGTTTGCAGGCGGACGGGATCACGCGCCACGGCGTCGGCTGCCCGCAAAGCGGCCAAGGCGAACTGTTGCCCCTCGGGCTCTAGTTCCTTGGTGCGTCCAATGCGCACGAAAGCCGCAGAGCCGACCTCGCGCACCAAGGCCGCCACCTCGCCTGTGTTCATGCCCGCGGACTGCACCTTCTGCATGAACTCTTTGGCGGCGGCGTACTCGCCCAAGTCCAAGGCGATGCCAATGGCCCGCATCAATTCCACGGGGGTGGTGGGATTGGTGGCGCGTAACTCTTGCAGCAGTGGATGTTCGGACTGCGCCAGGGCGGCGGCTGCGGCGGCCGGCGCCGGCGGGGCCGCCGCGGGGGCTGGCGTCGCTTCGGCCGGAGGAACGGCGAACGGGTCGACCTCGCCGGGCGGTTGAGCGCGCAAGGAGGCGACTCCCATCAAAAGGAGCATAAGAACGGCAAAAGGACGCGAGCCAATCATCGTTGTGCAGTCTTCGGCGGCGAAACGGGCAGATCTTTCCACTCAAGTATAGTTGCCCGCCGGACGGGTCGGAGTCTTTTCTGGACCGTAGCGCCTATGTCTGAACAAGACACCCATCCCCCCGGAGACGCAAAACTGAAACCACTGGCGTTTGCGGCCAAAGCGACCTGGGGGCGTTTGACGTTCCTCTCTATCGTTCGCCGAAGGTCTTCACCATTCTCTACGAGACAAGGCTGGGAGCGAGGTCGTTAAAACCCGCCTAAATCAACCGGCCGGCGTCGAGGGCTCGCCAGCGTGGGCTAATTTCTCCTGCCACCGCTTGACTTGCCGCGCCACTTCGGCCGGGGCGGTGGACCCATAACTGACAAAAGCTTGGATCGCGTTTTTCACTCCCAGAACGTTGTACACTTCGCGGTCCAACCGGGAATCGACTTTCTGGAACTCCTCGAGCGGCAACTCGGCCAGCGCCACCCCGCGTTGCAGGGCTTCACGCACCAGGGCCCCCACCGCATGGTGAGCTGTGCGTTGAGGCAACCCGCGACGGATGAGGTATTCCATCAACGTGGTGGCGTCCAAATGGCCGCGCTCCAATCGCTCCTCAATGGCCGGTCGGTTCAACTCGGCCCCCGCCACCAGCGGCGCCGCTAGTTCAAGGCAGGCGTCCACCGTGTCGAAGGCTTGGAATACCGGCGGCTTGTCTTCCTGAAGGTCGCGGTTGTAGGCCAGCGGCAGACCCTTGACCAGCACCAACAAGGTTTGCAGCGAGCCGACGACCCGCGCTGTCTTGCCGCGGATCAACTCCAGCACGTCGGGGTTGATCTTTTGCGGCATGATGGAAGACCCCGTGCAGAATTCCTGAGGAAGCCGGAGGAAGTTAAACTCTACCGTCGACCACAGAATCCACTCCTCGGCCCACGTGCTCAGGTGTTCGGCAATCAGGGTGAGTACGAAGGCGAACTCCAGCACAAAATCGCGGTCGCTGGACACGTCCAGGCTGTTGGCCGCAACGCCTTCAAACCCCAAGCGGCGGGCCGTGTCCTCTCGATCGATGG
>CAYWIS010000287.1:0-6169 GCA_964458385.1 uncultured Pirellulaceae bacterium | reverse complement strand
GTTGCGGCCCAAATGCTGATCGGGGAAGAACAGCACGCGATGAGTGCGTTGAAACGCCCACTCGAGAACGGCCGAGGCGTTGCTCGACGTGCAGACAATCCCCCCGTGACGGCCACAAAACGCCTTCAAGCTCGCGGCCGAATTGATGTACGTGACGGGCGTAATATCATCGGTATCGATGATCTCGCCGAGATCGGCCCAAGCCGCTTCGACCTGCTCGATGGCCGCCATATCGGCCATCGAGCAGCCGGCCGCCAAGTCGGGCAAGACGACCGTTACCCGCTGACCGTTGCGCTCCTGTAATTTTTCGGGCCGATTCGCCAGGATGTCGGCCGTTTCGGCCATGAAATGCACGCCGCAAAATACGATATAGCGGCAGTCGGCGGACTCGGCGGCCAGTTTGCTTAACTGGTAGCTGTCGCCTCGCAAATCACTCAGGGCGATGACTTCATCCTGCTGGTAATGGTGCCCCAAGATGAGAAGCTCCGAGCCTAACCGGTCGCGCACCGCCTGAATGCGGGCGGTTAACGTCTGGTTATCCAGCGTCTTGTAGTCCTGAAACGGAAACGTGGCGGCGGGCGAAGCGGTAGTGCTCATGGACAGCCAGAAACAAAGAAAAACAAAGCGGAAGGATGAGAAATTATAAGCGTTTACGTCGATCAGGAATAGTATTGCCAACGCGGCTTGCCATACCCAAAGCCTTGGGGTAAATTTAATCGAACTTCAGACGTGGGGGCGTAGCTCAGTTGGGAGAGCGCAGCGTTCGCAATGCTGAGGTCGAGGGTTCGACTCCCTTCGCCTCCACCTTTCGATCTGTGATTTGGCTCTTGGGGGTTGGCTGTACGCATCTAACTTCTCCCCCGATCTAGCCTTTCGGACATCGAATTCTTAACAACGGGAAAAGACGCGGTTTGTAGTAAGCCGCGTCTTTTCCCGTTCTTTTTTTCGGTTTTCCCCCCGAGACCGCGCCAACCTTCGGCGTTATTCGGTATTCTATCTCTGAGAGCGGCGGCCACTCGGCCATGGCTCTTTTCTCCAGGCGGCGCAAGGGTTCGCTTAGCGTACGGGAGGAAATGCGAACATGTTTCCCTTGGTCCGCAGCATCCTTTCGTCCGACAACTCCGATGAACCGCGGATGAACGAGGATCTCTACCGCACTCTACTCAATGCGATCGGCGACGCGGTTTTCATTTATCCTTTGGCCGCCGATGCAACGCCCGGGTGCTTTGTGGAAGTGAACGCCGCAGCGTGTCATCGCTTGGGGTATCGTCGCGAGGAGCTGCTGCGGCTCACGGTTTTCGACATTGCCACCTTGCCGCGCGAAGAAATCCAAAAAGTTTTGGTGGAGCTTGTTCGGCAAGGCGAAATTACGCGAGAAACCACCCACCGCACCAAGTTGGGTGAAGCCATTCCGGTGGAAGTTTGCGCCCGCCGGGTGGAGCTAGACGGTGTAGCGCATGTCATTACCACCGCACGCGACATCCGTGAGCGGCTGTTGTCGGCGCGAGCCCTGCGCGAGAGCGAGGAACGTATGCGGTTTATCCTTGAGGCCGCACGCGTGGGCTCTTGGGACTGGAATATCGAGACGGGCGAAGTCACCTGGTCAACGAACTTGGAGACGCTCCATGGCCGGACGCCTGGTTCGTTTGGCCGTTCGGTCGACGCGATTCTCAATGAAGTGTACCCGCCCGATCGACAGCGCGTGGAGGAATGTATTCAAGCCGCGCTCAAGCGCGGGGGGAACTACGAAGTGGAGTATCGCATCCTCCGCGCCGATGGCTCCCTCGGTTGGCTTCACGGTCAGGGCCAAGCGGTTTTGGATGCTTCGGGCCAGCCGATTCGCATGGCGGGCGTGTGCATCGACGTTACCGAGCGCCGCCGGGCCGACGAGGTGACGCGGCTTATGGCCAAGGCTGGGGCGATCTTGGACGAGTCGCTCGATATTCAGGGAACCTTGCAAGCGATCGCCGAACTTTTGGTTCCCGGTTTTGGCGACTGGTGCGCCATCGATGTGGTGGGACAAGACGGCCATTTGGAGCGTGTGGCGATTGTCCATACCGACCCGGACCAAGTGGAGCAAATGCGGGCGATGTTTCGCCGGTTCCCGCCGGGGAAGGACTCGCCTGTGGGGGTGGCGAAGGTGATTCGCACCGGACGGGCCGAATTGTTGTCGTCCGTGGATGATACGGTGCTCCAAACAGTAGCCCACAATCGCGACCATTTGCAGACGCTGCGTGGATTGGGCGTGAAGTCGGCGATCATCGCGCCCTTGAGCGCGCGAGGACACACGTTAGGGGCGATTATCCTTGTGTCGGCCGAGTCGAACCGTCGCTACAACCGGCGAGATTTGGAAGTGGTTGAGCAGTTGGCGTCGCGCTGCGCTTTAGCGATGGATAACGCGCGGCTCTATGGCGAGGCCTGGCGGGAGCTGGTGGAGCGGCGCCAGGCTGAAGAGGCGCTGCGGCAACAGACCCAAACCTTGGCGGCCATTAACCGCATTAACATGGTGCTTGCGGGGCAGTTGGATTTGGAGAAATTGGTGCAGACCGTAACCGATGCGGGCACCGAGTTGATTGGGGCCGAATTCGGGGCGTTCTTCTACAACGCGGGCGAAGACGAGTCCAACTTGCTGACGTTGTACACGTTGTCGGGGCTCTCGCGTGAACACTTCGCGGGCGTGCCGATGCCGCAGCGGACGGAGCTTTTTGCGCCGACGCTGGACGGCACGGGGATTGTTCGGTGCGACGACGTGACTCAAGACCCGCGGTACGGCAAATCGCCGCCCTTTTTTGGAACACCGCCAGGGCATCCCGCGGTGCGCAGTTACCTTGCGGCGCCGGTGGTGTCGCGCACTGGCCAGGTTCATGGGGGCCTGTTCTTTGGCCATACCCAAGTGGGCAAGTTCTCGCCCCAGGACGAGCAAATCATTGCGGGCATTGCGGCGCAGGCCGCTATTGCGATCGATAACGCACGCTTATACCAGGCGGCTCAGTGCGAAATTGCCGAGCGGCGAAAAGTGGAAGAAAGCCTGCGCGAAGCTCGTGAAGCCGCCGAAGCGGCCAACCGCGCCAAGAGCGAGTTTTTGGCCAACATGAGCCATGAGATCCGCACGCCCATGACGGCGATTCTCGGCTACGCCGATGTGCTCAGCCGGCATCTGACGGATCCCGACAACCAGCAGTGCGTGGAAACGATTCGCCGCAATGGGCAGTTCCTGCTAGAGATCATTAACGACATCTTGGACTTGTCGCGCATCGAGGCCGGCAAACTGGAGATTGAAAAGCGACGCTTCCGTCCCGACAAGCTGGTGGCCGAGGTGTGTTCGCTAATGGATATTCGCGCCAGCGAGAAGCATCTTCCGCTCGTGGTGGATTATGTTGGTCCTTTGCCTGAAACGATTGAGTCCGACCCGACGCGCCTTCGTCAGATCCTGGTCAATCTCTTGGGCAACGCCATCAAATTTACCGAAACCGGGAGCGTGACCGTGGCGGTGCGGCTCTTGGCCGAAGCAGAACTACTGCGGTTTGACGTGATCGACACCGGCGTCGGTATGACCGAAGAACACCAAAGCCGCCTCTTCCAGCCGTTCACACAGGCCGACACCTCGGTGACACGCCGTTACGGAGGGAGCGGATTGGGGCTTGCTATTTGCCGTCGGTTGACGGAGATGTTGGGGGGCGAGATTAGCGTTCAAAGCGTCTTGGGCAAGGGAACGACTTTTACGGTTACGATCAGCACGGGGCCGCTGGACGGTGTGCCTTTGGTCACCCCTAGCGACGGCGCTCATTTATCTCTCGATGATGAGCATGAAAGCACCCGCCTGGATTGCCTGGCGCTGGTAGTGGACGACCGGCGCGACATCCGGTATCTGGCGCAACATTTTTTGGAACAGGCGGGGGCTCGCGTGAAGACGGCTCAGAATGGCCGCGAGGCCATCGATATGGTGCTTACGGCGCAGGAGCGCGGCGAGCCGTTCGACGTGATCGTGCTCGATATGCAAATGCCCGAAATGGACGGTTATCAAGCCGCATTTCAACTTCGAAGCCAAGGGGTGCAAACGCCGATCATCGCCCTGACCGCCGCCGCAATGCAGGGCGATCGTGAAAAATGCCTGCGAGCCGGGTGCGACGATTACACGTCCAAGCCCATTCACGGCCCGCGACTGGTCGAACTTGTCGCTTGCTATACGCAATGGGTCACGCCGAGCGAGTTGACACGTCGTAGAAAAGAAATGCTGCGGCCGCTCACTCCGCGTAACGTCTTGAAACAGGCTCGCGCCGCGCGGCCCAGTGGCGCGAGCGACGTTCGAGCAACGCGGCGAGTGCTTCTGGTGGACGACAGCGCCGATGTATGTAACCTCATGCGCATGGTTCTGGAGTTGAATGGCCATCAGGTGGAATACGCCTTGAATGGGACCGAGGCGCTCCAGACCGCGCGTACGTTTTCTCCCGAGGTGGTGCTGCTTGATCTAGGGTTGCCCGACATGACCGGTCTCGAGGTGGTTGCGCGGATGCGCGAGTTTCTCGATCCGAGGCGAACGCTTTTGATCGCTCTCTCGGGACACGGCGAACCCGAAGATCACAGTCGGACGCAGGCCGCCGGCTTCCACTATCATTTGGTGAAACCCGCGGATCCCGTCGAACTGGAGCGGCTTATTCGCCAGGGAGTGCCCTGACCCTCCGGCGAGACGCCGCCCCTTGGGCTTCCTTGGCCTGGGCGGGACGAGGAGCTTGATTACCCATCGCCACTGGCCCAGCCCGCTTGCTTTTCGCGATGGTACTCATCAAATCGGCCGTTGGCGATCGCATCGCGGGCGCCGGCCACCAGACGCTGATAGTACGTTAGGTTGTGGGCGGAAAGGAGGATCGGCCCAAGCATTTCGCCCGCCATGAACAGGTGCCGCAAATAACCGCGGCTGCGCTGACAAGCGGGACACGGGCAATGTTCCTCCAAGGGCCGGTCATCGGTGGCGTGCTTCAGATTGCGCATGCGGACGGGCCCGCGGTCGGTGAACGCCAGAGCGTTGCGGCCATTGCGCGTGGGCATTACGCAG
This sequence comes from uncultured Pirellulaceae bacterium, assembly GCA_964458385.1. Taxonomy (GTDB): domain Bacteria; phylum Planctomycetota; class Planctomycetia; order Pirellulales; family Pirellulaceae; genus JAHWKS01. Next base: position 1,116 of record CAYWIS010000287.1, on the reverse strand, counting down.
TCGAACAGGTCCACACCGCGGCGAATCGCTTCCAGAATATCTTCGGGCCGCCCCACACCCATCAGGTATCGCGGCGCATGGTGCGGCAGTTCTGGGCAGACGCCGTCCAGAACGCGGTACATTTCTTCGGGCGACTCGCCAACGCTCAGGCCGCCAATGGCGTAGCCCGGAAACTCCATAGCGGCTAACTGTGCGGCGCACCAGGCGCGTAATTCGAGGTTCAACCCGCCTTGTACGATTGCAAACTGCACTTGGTCGGATCGCCGCGCCGCGGCGCGGCAGCGCGCGGCCCAACGCACCGTACGCTCGCAGGCGTCTTTGACAATGTCGTCGCTATTGGGAAGCGCAACAACGTGGTCAAGCACCATCGCCACATCGCTGCCAAGTTGTTCTTGGATCTCAATGGCCCGCTCGGGCGACAACTCAAAAATCGAGCCATCAATGTGCGAACGGAATACCGCCCCTTCTTCCGAAATGCGGGTCATCTGGGCGAGGCTGAATAGTTGAAAGCCGCCGCTATCGGTCAGAATGGGACCATCCCAGCCCGAGAAGCGATGCAACCCGCCCAGCTTTTGCACTATTTCGGCGCCGGGCCGCAACGCCAAGTGATAGGTGTTGCCCAAGATCATTTGGGCGCCCGTGGCGCGAACCATGTCCATGGTCAATCCTTTGACCGAGCCTTGCGTTCCCACCGGCATGAACGCGGGCGTTTGAACCTGACCGCGCGGGGTTGAGAAAACGCCTCGTCGCGCCGCCGTGCGCGAATCGGTAGCAAGAAGTTGAAACGAAAACATCCTACGCCTTTTGCGGCTACTTCCTTTGGGGCTCCGCGGAGCAATCAAATCTAGGTGAGGCGGAAAAGACCGACGCCCCTAACAAGGGCCGTTGCTCAATTGTATCCGGGTTCGAGCCTTTCTAGACGCTGGCCGCGGCGCGAGCCAGGGGAATCCCTCAAGCCGTTGAATGGTCCCGGGAGAACGCAGAAATGCTTCTCTTGGCGTCGGTCAATGGACCGTTATTGTTGTGCGTTGTTGGTAAATTGCAAGCCGTGAGGCGACTCTACCGTTTGTCGCAACGTATCGATCAGGCGTTCGCGGTCGAACGGCTTAACCAAGA
>CAYWIS010000286.1:0-6206 GCA_964458385.1 uncultured Pirellulaceae bacterium | reverse complement strand
AACAACGGTTACGGGAGAAACGATGTCGTCCAGCGAGTTCCCGGCGGATCCCACGTTAATGGTATCGTTGCCGTCGCCTGTATTGACGTTCACGGGCGAAGCCGCGCTCTGGACATTAACGGTATCGTCCTGCGAGCCGGTAGCGACCGTCACGCCGCCATTCAAGAGATCCCCCGTGTAAGTGACATTAATGCCTGTGCCCGTGACCGAATTCGACGCAAGGGTAATCGCGTTTGGCGTAGCGCTTCCGCTGTCGTCGACAATGAGTTGATCGCCGTTCGCCCCGGTATTCGTTATTTGAAAAGTTGCGAGCAAGGTGCTGGCAGGTGAAGCAAGGGTTCCAATCGTCACGAAATCGTTGCCGCCGCCCGTGGCGATATTCACGGTGCTTGTTGCGGCGACTGATAACATCTGATCGCCGGGCTGCGTCGTGTCAAAGTCCAAATCGCTGTTGAACCCGGGGTCACCCGCCGTAGCGCGATTGTGCATCAGAAAGCCGCCCATTTGACTGAAGACGAGCGTATCGTTGCCGCCATCGCCCATCATCGTAGCCGTCGTACCTGCCAGGGTTGCGGTATACGCCAGCATGCGACGGTCCTCGAGTTGCTCGGCGTAAGGAATGTGAATCCAGCCTCCCCGAGCTGCGAGGCGTCCCAAGTTCTTTCGGATGTTGAGGAGCTTCTTGGTGCGAAGTTTTCGGTCGTTACGTGCAGCGCGGCGAAACATAGTTGCGATCCTTTTCACGATGACAAACGCCGGAGACAATGCCGAGAAAAGCTTGAACCGATCCGCACGACAACCACAGGTTGTCGGCGCCAAAGTACTCCTCCTGCGCGACTCGACTAGGGGCAGCGTAGGCGCTTCTCATAGCACCCGACACCAGGGAGCTAGAAAGACCCCCGCTGTCAACCCAGATAACATGGGTAATGATGGCAAACCCCAAAAGGTGCGTCAACAAGTAATCTCGGGCAACTTTTGACGCCGAGACACCCCAGACAAGAAGCGAATTCAACGCAGTGAGCATTTGAATTGGCCAAGGTTCGCGGCCCCCGTGAATGGATAAACCAAGGTTGAGGAAGCACGGGTAACAATACCGCCGAACGCGACCTAAGGCCCGAATGAGATAAGTTGCAACGTGCGGCTGGGAGGGATGATAGCCGAACAGCGTACCCTTGCAAGCTTTTGGCGCATGGGTTTTTGCAAAAAGCGGAAAAACGGCCTGTAAATCGGAGCGCCGGTTTACGGTTTTGGTATAGGGCGATATTCTCTTGGTAATCCGCTCTTGTCCGGCCGTTGCCTTGGGGCAGGCTCAATTCCGCGGCTTTTACATTTCCTGGTCTACGCGACGCATGCAATACCGCCATGTTTGCTTGGAGGCCTTTGGGTACACATTACCCGAGGAGATCGTTACTACGGCCGAGATTGAGCAACGGCTTGCTCCGCTGTATCAGCGGTTACGCTTGCCCGAGGGACGCTTGGAGTTGATGACCGGCATTCGCGAACGCCGTTTCTTTCCGCGCGGTGCTCGGCCAAGCGAATTCAGTATTCAAAGTGCAGAGAAAGCCTTGCGCGTGGCAGGCATTGATCGCACGAAAGTTGGCGCGCTCGTGCATGGCTCGGTATGTCGTGATTACCTGGAGCCGGCCACCGCCTGTGGGGTGCATCATCAACTGGGATTGCCGCGCAAGTGCCTGGTGTATGACGTCTCCAACGCTTGCTTAGGATTGCTCAACGGCGTTGTACAAGTCGCCAACATGATTGAGTTGGGCCAGATTGAAGCAGGTTTGGTGGTAGGAACGGAATCGGGCCGGGCGCTCGTGGAGAACACGATCGCCACACTCAATCGTGACGAAACGCTCACACGACAAACCATCAAAAACGCGATTGCATCATTGACAATCGGCTCCGCCAGTTGCGCCATGTTGCTGGTTCATCGCCGGATTAGCCGCACCGGCAATTTGCTGACGACCGCCGTCGCGCAGGCGAACACCGACCAACACCACCTTTGCCAGGGCGGTTATGGCGAGAGCGGCGCGGCGAACGATGCCAACGGCGGATTGTTAATGAACACCGATTCCGAACGCCTAATGCAAGAAGGAATTGCAACGGGTGTGGAAACGTTCAAAGGGTTTCTTGAGGAGTCGGGGTGGTCCTCGGATGAATTGGATCGAACCTTTTGCCATCAAGTGGGCGCGGCCCACCGAAAGTTACTGCTCGAATCGTTGGATCTCGACCCGGGGCGCGACTTTGCCACCTTGGAATGGCTCGGCAATACCGGATCGGCGGCATTGCCGGTAACCATGGCTATCGGGCTGGAACGGGGCCTAGTGCAACCGAACGAGAAAATCGCCATGTTGGGCATAGGCTCGGGCATCAACTGCCTGATGCTTGCCGTTCAATGGCGCTTGTCGCTTGTGGCTTCCCAATTGGACGACCTCGAGTCTGGGGCCGTCAATCTTGCCGCGAAGTAAGTTGCCTTCGGGCCATCGGCCATTCCAAGGGATGGCCCGTGTCTTTGAACTCGTGACCACACGAGCGATTACGCCGCAGCTTTCTCCAGCGTTGCGGTCGACACACGTGCTCGGCGACGTATCGCGAAACGCTTGACCAATTCGTCGGCAATTACGCCCGCGAGGATTACCAGCCCAATAATCGCAAACTCCATTTGCGTTGGGATGTCCATCAGGTTGATCGAATTGTAAAGCACTCGCATTACCGCCGCTCCAATCACGACACCTAAGATCGAGCCTTCGCCGCCGCGCAAACTGCAGCCACCGAGCACCGCCGCCGCAATCGCATAGAGTTCATAAAAATTGCCGTGCCCCGAGGGTTGCACCGAGTTGAGATCCAACGCGAACAACACACCGGCAAGCCCTGCAAGTAATGAGCAAATCACGTAGGCCAAAATCACCATTCGATCGGTGTTGATGCCGCTGTACCGCGCCGCCTGCTCGTTTCGGCCCAATGCCAACAAGTAACGGCCGTAGATTGTGTAGTTCAAGAATATCCCGGCGGCGATCGCGATGACCGCCAAGATAATGACCGGCATGGGCACGGCGATCCACTCAAACAACGGCAAAGGAACTGGGTTTCCTTGACCGTCGAGCGCCGGTTGTCCTGCTTGCCAATCCCAGGCGTAGCGTCCCCAATTGCCATCAGATATCCACTTTAGGAAGGGAATGGGAATTGAGAACGGCCGTCCCTGCGTCAAGTATTTTAGACCTTCGAATCCCGTTCCGAAGCCTTGGACTTTATCGTCGGTCAAGGTGCGCGCCAAACCACGGTAGAAAAGCAAGCCGCAAAGAGTCACTACGAACGGCTGGAGCCGCAGCTTCGTAATCAACAATCCATGCGTCAATCCAATCAGGGCTGAGATCGCCATCACAATGGCAAACGCCGCCGCCACGTTCATATGATTCAAGTACGTGACGCTTGCCTGGCTTCCGCTTTGAACGAATGCAGGTGATTCACGAACGGTAATGATCGTGCGTGCGCCTTGTTGAGTAACGCCGACCACCGTAACGGCTCGTTTCCTTCGATCGGACGTTGTGAACTCGAGCCGATCGCCGCGGATTAAATCCAAACCCGAAGCGGAGACGACCAAGACTTTGTCCTGAGCACGGACCTCTTCAATCGTCACACGATCGTTTGAGGCGACATATTCAACCGCGAGAAGTAGTGGAAGCAGGCATCCCGTAAGGCCGATAACCGAGCCGATTGATAGGTCAATGCCGCCGGTGATGATGACGAACGACACCCCTATACTGATGATCCCAAACAACGCGGTCCAACGGATCAGGTTTTCCACGTTGAAGGGAGTGACAAACTGCGGCTCGTAGAGCGTTGTCACCACACAAATGATGACCAGAAGGGCAAAAATTCCGAGTATTTTCTTCATGAACCGGGTTTGGTAACGAAGGAAACCACGCAGCCGCCCTCAAGAGACGGGCGGATGTGCCAAGTTTAGCCGCCTGTCCCCCCAATTGTCGAGCAGTTATTTCTAGCGCGGTGACCAAACGTGTCACCTATTGAGCGTCTAATGAAGGATGGGAAAGTAGCGGAGCCTTAACACGTTTTCCTTTTAATTCGAGTCGCCACGCACTAAAAAAACCATGCCCATCGAACGCGTTTTCCTTGAGTGGCGCCGCCCTCCTCTTCATTCGGCGGTGGATTTGCTCTTTCAGCGCTACTGTCGTGATCATGTGTTCGATATGCGCCAAGTCATTGTCGTAACACCGGTGGCAAGCGCCGGTAAGCGGCTACTGGAACTCTTACTAGAGAAAGCTCAGAAAGAAGGCGTTCGGCTTGTGCCTCCCGATATTAGCACGGTCGGCGATCTCCCCGAAAAGCTCTATACTCCGAAACTCCCCTTTGCCAGTCGACTGGTCCAACAGTTGGCGTGGACAAGGACGCTGCACGGCAGTCCCCCCGAACGATTGGCGGCGATTGTCGCGAATCCGCCAGAACCGGGCGATGCCCCCGGCTGGATGGCGTTGGGCGATTTGCTGCGTCGGCAACATATGGACTTGGCTGCGGACAACTTGGACTTTGCCGACGTGCTTCGCATCGGACCCGAGGTCGAAGGATTTCGCGAGGCTGAGCGTTGGCGAGCCATGCGCGAAGTTCAGGAAGAATACCTGCGGCTGCTCGATTCGCTGCAATTATGGGACCTGCAAACCGCGCGGCTATTTGCCATTAAGTTCCGGGAGTTTCGAACCGACAAAGACATCATTTTGCTGGGCGCCGTGGACTTGAATATGGCGATCCGCCAGATGCTCGATCAGGTCGCGGACCACGTAACGGCATTGATTCATGCGCCGGCGGAATGGGCGGATCGCTTCGATGAGCATGGCTGCGTGATTCCCGAGAAGTGGCTCGATGCACCCATCGATATTGCGGATGATCAAGTCGTGCGCGTTGACGGCCCCGACGATCAAGCAGAAGCCGTCGCGCGACGTTTAGCTGAGTATGGTGGGAAGTATTCGGCCGACGAGATCACAATCGGTTTGCCAGACCCGCTCTTAGCGCCACATCTGGAGCGGCAACTCTATCAGTTAAATGTGGCGACACGCTATTTCGATGGCGGACGCGTACTCGACTCCGCGCCCTGTCGTCTGTTAGAGGCAGTCGCCGATTATTTAGAGCGAGGGCGCTACTTGGATTTCGCCGCCCTCGTCCGGCACCCGGACGTGGTGGATTGGCTCGCAAAGAAGACCGGCGCGCTTGATTTTCTCACGCCGCTCGACAACTTCTACAACGAACGTTTGCCAGCTCGTTTGCGCGATGAAGATTTTGAAGATCCTCGCATCGAACCTGCGGCTGCGCAGACGTATCAACTTGTGATGACGCTCTTAGAGCCGTTTCAGTGCGAATCTCGGCGCCTGCACGAATGGACGCGTTATCTCGAAAATCTGCTCGTCGAGGTCTACCGAGATCGAGAATTCGACCGAAGCGATCCGGCGCAAGAAAGCGCGCTGGCGGCCTGTGCGCAGCTGCAACGGGTGTTGTCGGAACACGAAACCCTGCCGAAGGCGCTTTCCCCTCAGCTGTCGGCCGCCGAAGCCATTCGATACACACTTGACCAGCTTTCTAGCGAGTTGCTTCCGGCGCCGCAAAAGGAAACGGCGGTCGAAATGCTTGGCTGGCTAGATCTGACGCTAGATGATGCGCCTGCCCTGGTTATTACCAGTTTCAACGAAGGATTGATTCCCACATCGGTAACAGCCGACCTGTTTCTTCCGAATGAACTGCGTCGGCGCCTGGGGTTGGCCGATAACGAACGGCGCTATGCGCGAGACGCTTACGCGTTGAGCGCAATTCTGGCCTCGCGCGAGGATGTTACGTTGATCGTCGCCAAGCGAGACACGGAAGGGAACCCGATGCCGCCAAGCCGTCTACTTTTTGCGACCAACGAAGAAACGGTCGCAAGGCGAGCGAAGACGTTTTTCTCGCCCCTTGCCGCAAAAACTCAACCGCACCCTCTGGTGCGACGCTCGCCGAATGAGAACGCCACCACCCCGGGTCAACTCAGTCTTTCATTTGACGAGGAGCAGCCCACGGAGACCACCCCAGCAAAACGCAATGACCGTCGCGGTTCGCGGCGCAAAGAAAAATTGTTTAATTCGCCGCCCAAGGCATTTGTTGTACCCCGGCCAGCGCCGTTGCCGGAGCCAATCACCGCTCTCAATGTGACGAGTTTTAAGGAG
>CAYWIS010000285.1:0-6294 GCA_964458385.1 uncultured Pirellulaceae bacterium | reverse complement strand
ACCGCCAGGGTGCTCACGCCCGCGGCGAACTGGATGCCGCGCGACTGAAAACGGGCGTTGAGCGCGTCGGCGAAAGTGAACTTGCCCAGCCGCTTCATGGGCTCGGCCACCACGAACAACGCCACGATCCAGCCCGCCAGGTAGCCGATCGAGTAGAGGAACCCGTCGTACCCGTAAAATGCGATCATGCCGCAAATTCCCAGGAACGACGCGGCGGAAAGATAATCGCCCGCGAACGCTACTCCGTTGATGAACCAAGGAATCTGCCCATGCGCCGCAAAATACCCGGCCGACGATTTGGCGCGGCTGCCAAGGTAAAAGCTTAATCCAAGTGTGATCGCCACGAAGGAAAAGAAGATCGTGACGGCAACAAAAGAAACGTCGTAGATCATGCTCGCGGCTCCTTTTCTTCTTGGCCCGGCGTGCCCCACCAACCGTAAATTAGCGCCAGCACCAGCGCGGCCGCGATGAGTCCAAAGCCGTACCAGATGGCCAGATTCACTCCGGCCAGCGGTGTCTTTTCCATGGTTTCAGGAGAAAACGCGTTCAACAGCACAAAGCCGCCGTAAAGGGCTAAATAAATGAGAAACAGGACCAGCCCGAGTTTGCCGTCACGTGTCGCCATAGTTGTCTTCGTGTTAAAGTGAGAGGACCAGAATATCTTCCCGACGCGGCAAAAGGAAGATACGGCCCATCCTGGCCCGCCATTTGCTGACGGAGGAACGGCATCCGTCCCTTCACATCCCAACGCAGCGCGAACCGCAAGCGCACGCGTGACGAGAACACCCTGAGGAGGTTGCCCATGCGATGGCAAGGCCGACGAGGAAGCCAAAACGTTGAGGACCGGCGCCACATATCACCGGTCGGGATGGGTGTTGGCATTGGAGGAGGCGCGCTGGGCATTATCGCGCTTTTGGTCACCGTTTTTCTGGGGGGCGATCCCAGCGTCGTATTGGACGAAATGCAGAAGTCGGCCCCGCCGGCGGAAGCGCCCGTGGGGCCCGCGCCGAACGACGAGATGGCGCAGTTTGTGTCCGTGGTGCTTGCCGATACCGAGGACGTGTGGGGGCAATTGTTCCGCCAGATGAATCGCCAGTATCGCGAGCCAACCCTCGTGCTGTTCCGCGGTGCTGTCGAGTCGGCGTGTGGGTTCCAACAAGCTGCGGTAGGACCGTTCTATTGTCCCGGCGATGAGAAGGTCTACATCGATTTGTCCTTTTACGAGGATATGAAAACGCAACTGGGGGCTCCGGGGGATTTTGCTCAGGCGTACGTCATTGCCCACGAAGTAGGACATCATGTGCAAAATCTCTTGGGCATTAGCGATAAAGTGCACGGTATGCGCCCTCGCCTAAGCGAAACGGAAAACAACCAGATGTCGGTGCGATTGGAGTTGCAAGCCGACTTCTTTGCTGGCGTGTGGGCTCACCACGCACAGCAGAATTGGCGAATTCTTGAAGAAGGGGATGTCGAAGAGGCCTTGAACGCCGCGAGCGCTATTGGCGATGACCGCTTGCAACGTCAGTCCCGCGGCGAAGTGGTTCCCGAATCGTTTACACACGGCACGTCCAAGCAGCGTGTTCGTTGGTTCCTCAAAGGCTTCGAGACCGGCGATTTGGAAGCCGGCGACACGTTCTCCCTCCCTTACGATCAGTTGTAAGCGCGGTCTTGGAGCCGCCGCTGGTCGGTCCGTAGTTGGTGAGGAGCCGGCGCCATCATCGGGAAGGCGTCCTCTCGATGGGAACCTCCTAATGCTGTGAAGGCGCCACGGGATAGCGCAGATCGCAACGTGAGTGTGTAAAATTGCTTCCAGACGTAAATGCTCTATCCCTTTCTTCGAAACGCTCCTGTCTTATGCAATTAACTTTCCGTTGGTTATTGATCCTGGGTAGTTGCCTCATTGCTTCCACTGCTCACGCCGTCGCGGAGGAAGCGCCGCGCATCGTGCTGTTTGATGGCAAGACCTTTACCGGTTGGGAAGGCGACACAGAAAAAACCTGGCGGATTGAAGATGGCGCCTTGGTTGCTGGTTCGCTCGAGACGACCGTTCCACGTAACGAGTTCCTTGCCACGACGCGCCAGTTTGAGAACTTTGACCTGCGGCTAAAGTATAAGTTGACGGGGGTAGAAGGATTCATCAATGGCGGCGTGCAGTTTCGTACACAGCGCATCCCCAATCACCACGAAGTGCGCGGATACCAGGCCGACTTGGGCGCTGGCTACGACGGCCATCTCTACGATGAGAGTCGCCGCAACCGAATGCTGGCCGTGCCCGACAAGGAAACTGTCGCCAAGGCTCTCAAGCCCGACGACTGGAATGAGTACCGCATTCGCGCCGAAGGGCCGCGAATTCGACTTTGGCTCAATGGCGTACAAACCGTCGACTACACCGAGGAAGACCCCAACATTCCGCGTCAGGGCGTGATTGCGCTACAGATCCACGGTGGTTGCAAGGCGATTGTTCGGTATAAGGATATTTCCATTCAAGAGTTGCCTCCTTCCGACGCCGCCACTCCCTAAACAAGCCCAGACGGCCAGCCGAATAAGTCCACTACAACTTGGATAGAGGCAGGGCCCAGGCGACGTTGCAACGCGCAAGGACGGCTCCCACGCTACGTCCTTTTTCTGCATAGAGATCTTCGTGCGAGCATACCCAAGTTCGTGTCAATAAGATGCGTGGCATTCTTTACCGCAAGAGCTTACCGCCGCGATCATGGCTCGCCGTGGTGGGGATGGTCGTTGTGTTTTTCAGCTGCCAAGGCCAGGCGGACGAACGGAAATCGCGGGTCTTGGCGCCGTTGCCAGCATCGGCGCCAGCGCCCGCCGATAATCCCACAACGCCCGAGAAGGTCGCCTTGGGAAAACAGTTGTTCTTTGATCCGCGGCTATCGGGAGACAACACAATGAGTTGTGCTTCCTGTCACCTGCCGGACAAAGCATTCACCGATGGCCGGGCCCAGGCGCAGGGAGCAGGAGGCAAGCCGCTTGCCCGCAACACGCCGACGCTGCTTAACGTCGGCTTCTACGACAAGTACTTTTGGGATGGACGAGCCAAAAGTCTGGAAGAACAATCGCTGGCGCCGATTCAATCAGCCGACGAGATGAACCAGGACCTTGATGAACTGGAGCGAGAGCTTCGTGCAATTCCTGGTTACGTCGAGCTGTTTCAGCGAATCTTCGGCACGCCGCCAACTCGCGACGGAGTGGCAAAAGCGCTCGCCGCCTTCCAACGCACACTAGTAACAGGCCCATCGCCTTTCGATCGGTATCTGGCGGGCGACGACAAGGCCCTATCCTACTCGGCCAAACGAGGGTTTGAGCTGTTCACGGGCGACGCCGACTGTATCCGATGCCACCGGGGGCCATTGCTTAGCGATGGAGAATTCTATCGGCTTGGCGTTGCTACGGACGATGCGGGACGCGCCGTGATCACGGGAAAGAAGAGCGATGCGGGCAAGTTTCGCACACCGACGTTACGAAACGTCGCCCAGACCGGCCCCTACATGCACAATGGGTCGCTGCAAACCCTCGACGATGTCGTCGCGTTTTACTATCGGGGCGTTCCCGCGCGCACGGCCGATGGACTAGATACCGACATTGCGCCGCTGGTAGGCCAGAGTTTTTCAGAGATTCCCGATCTTGTGGCCTTTCTCAAAGCTTTATCGGGCGAACCTCCGAAGATTACTCCCCCGGAATTGCCATAAGGTCAACCGTTGCTTCGTGGCGTCGTGGTTCCGGTGTGAGCGCCGCGTTTGGAAAAAGGCGACCGTCCGCTGGGAATCGATCATCAAGACGTGCGTTAAACCTTTCTCCTTTCGGAAAGGCCGCTTGAGAATCGCGAAAAGTTTGCGAACGCTTGCCTGATTCACGTTGAAATTTCAGCCAGTGCGGCGAGGCGGTCTAAAATATCTTTCCAGTGAAGCTTCATTTCTTCACGAAATTCCGGCGAAGGCAGATGTTCCAAGTGAACCCGCACCGAGGTTTTGTCGGCGCCTCGCGCAGCAAACGCAATTTGCAAGGTGGCCGGGCGGTCCATGCCAGGACGCCGTCACGTCAACCGGAACCGATCGTTTGGTTTGACGACGCGCACGTCGCCTTCGATTCCGTCGTCTGTCACATACTTTACGCCCGAAGTCAACGAAAACCGAGTTGCCTTTCCCAGCCAACAATGGATCCCCCGACGTGAGGAAAGCAGCTTCCAGGCGTTCTCAAGACGCAAAGGCAGCGTCTTCTGCACGCCGACTTGAAAACCCACATCGGCGGTCTGGCCTACCACACGACGTCCCTTGGCCCTTTCGTACGCGACCGCGATGGTCTGCCGCCACCAGGGAGTCAGATCGTAGTTGGTTTGCAGAAATGCAATAATCTCCTTATGACTCCAACCCGCCGCTTTGCCGTCGGGTAAAATCAGTGGTCGGGGCTGTCGCAGCTGTCGGTCCCATCTGAAAGCAGAGGGTTGTTGCGACGGTGTGCGTGCGATTTCCGTTAATGTCGTTGGAGTAACCTTTCGTCGGTTGGGTCGTTGTAGTCGGCGGTGGTCCGTTGGTCGGCGTCGTCGTATGTAGAGGCAACCACGTTATCGGCACGGGAATCGAGAGGAGTGGGCTGCGGGGAAGTTCCGACGCTTATGACCGACAATTCGGTCTGGCGGACCGACAGATCAACCGGAATGTGCCAAGAGGCTGGCGCTTGTCATGCGGCACAAGGCGGGGCGGAACCATGCGGAAGTTTTACGGCGTGAAGGTGACGGCGTAGTCGGCCGTGGCCAAGATCTTCCAGAAGTTGGGCCGCCCACGCCGAAAACCCGGAATGCATGGGGAAAAAGAAACCTCCTCGGTTCACCGCCGAGGAGGTTTGGATGCCAAAAGATTGACTCAGCTCGCCCTAGCAAAATACGCCCGGAGGGACTCGAACCCCCAACCCTCGGTTCCGAAGACCGATGCTCTATCCGATTGAGCTACGGGCGCTTGGGAAAAACGTCTTCTTATTTTCTTGTAAGTATTTGGCTACTCTTGAGCCGTTTTGGCCGTGTTCCAAAAAAATGTTGACGCGGTTTCAATAGGGTCTATCTGCCTTCTATTGGACCAGCGCTTGCCGTCTGTTGTGGGGGCCTGGCGCCTTTTTGCCGGGCGGGCGGCGTCAACACGGCCCAATCTACCAAAAAGCTGCGAAGCGACAAGCCGCGAAAGCCCGACGACGAATTTTCTGTCGAGTCGGGCAACTCGCGAAGATTCCGCCATTTGTTTCGTTGGTTCGGCAGGTAGTCCAAACTGCCCGATGGCAACCTGACGGGCCCTAGCGGAATTGAGAAGCCATCGCTGCGGTCCCGGCAAGCCGAAAGCCTCTCGGTAACTAGAAAATAAGTACGCGCCAGAGCCGTTCAAGGTTCGCAACGTCCGTCGGAGACGCTCCCTTGGGCGGAATGATCGAGTTGGCGTTGATTGGGACAGTTATTAATAGATGCGTTACCAAGGAAGGATCATTCTTATAAATCGGGGTTATCCCGGCTAAGGTGCTAAGATCGGCCGCCGTTTTGAACGATGTGTGCGTTCGTGGAGCGGGAATCTCGTCACGAGGATAAGGCGCCCCTACTAATTTGGGGTGTTAGGCAGATTTGCTGATGTCATGGGGCCAGATCCCCGCGTGACAACGGATCTATGCGGACACCAACCCTTGGGCGACGCTTGCCGGGTATATGCCCGTGCATAAAATTCATTGCCCCTAAGCAATAAGTAGGAAGATCCGTTTTCACCTGAGGGGCCAGCGGCGTCTGTGAATCACTACGGCAATTCACCCGGTACGCCTCGCCGCCGAACGAAACTGTCTGCTGCATCGCCAAAAGAGTTAGCGCTTATCCGCCGGTTCTGTCGGGGGCCATCGGCGAGTGCGCGTCTTTGCCGGAAGCCTCGGGTCGGCCGGCGGATGGCTCGGGGGGCGAACGGAAACATATCAAAAAGGAGGGACAGGGAAATGCGCGGTAACGTGGTCAGATTCTACGGTGACCTAGCTCGGCAACGCATGCGCGCTGCGGCCGAGATTGACTGGCAGTGGGCGAACTTTGAGGACGTGAAGATGGATTTCGTCACCCGCAGTGGTGAAGTCATCACCATGACGCCGGCATCGATGCTGGATTGGATCGGCGAAATTGAGGAAGGTCAACAAGCAGGGCGCGACGGCTGGGATTGGTTCATGGACACCTTCACCAAGGAAACCCAGCGTTCCTTCCTAAAAACGCTAGGCGGCGTACTCGCCGCGGCCTATGCACTGCGGAAGATGGAGCGACGAAAACCCGAA
>CAYWIS010000284.1:0-6325 GCA_964458385.1 uncultured Pirellulaceae bacterium | reverse complement strand
GGCTAAAGGAAGAGGCACCAGTTGCGGATTGGTCGCAGGCTGAGATCGATTACACTAGCAGGTGACAAACACGAATTTCCCACCGTGTTGCGGATTGGTCGCAGGCTGAGATCGATTACACTACCTCTCGCCTAACCAATTTGCGCTGAAGAGTTTGTGTCGAAATTGGGTTAGAAAAATTCGAGCTGTCGCGGCGGCGTTTCGGGCGATTTGCGGCGTTTTCCCCAGAAAATCCGCATTCGTTCGAACTGCTTGTCGGTGATCGTAAGGAGACGGACTTCGCCGTCCGGGGGAAGGGCGTTTTCCACGCGGCGAATGTGAACCTCTGCGCTCTCTTGGCTGGCGCAGTGACGCAGGTATACCGAGAACTGCATCTTTGAAAACCCTTGCCGTAGGAGCATCGTGCGAAATTGGGCGTAGCGCCGCCGAGCGCTGCGCGTGTCGACCGGCAGATCGAACATTACGATAAGCCACATGCATCGGTATCCGCTAATTTGCATCGAACGGGGATCTCCAAGCGTTTACGCGTTCCTTCCAAACATTGCGCCAATGAAGCGGCGTAACGATGCAGCGTCACCAAGAGCGGCCCTGTCTGCCCTGCCGTTTCAGTACGTAGAGATAGCAGTCCCAATAATTCCTCTTTGGCCTTTCGATCAACCATAACGCGCCCATCCAAATAAAGCGCCCTTACGCGCTCATCAACGAGTGGGCGCAGCGGCTCCATCAAATCGTCGGCCAGGCAAAAGGCGTTGGCTCGATGGGTATGGTGCAGCCCCAGTGCAGGAGTTAAGCCTGCGGCGACCAGCGCCCGGGCGACCGCTGCCCGTAAGACGGCGTACCCGTAGTTAAGCAACCCATTAGGCGAGTCGCCTTGGGGGCGTCGTCGAAATGCGCCTTGGGGGAGCCATGACGACCAGTACACTTTGGCGGCTTGCGCTTCGCAGTTGGTGGCGTCGCCCGATCGAACCTCGCGCGCCAATTCCAGAAGCCGGCGATGGGCCGATGAGCCAACCTCTAAGTTCGCAGCCTGTTGCCGAATCTTCTCTTGGACAATTTGCCGCCAAAGACGCTTCTTGAGCGGCGCTGGTGCGGCAGCCTGGTCCTGAATGCGCGAGGCGATCTGGGAATGTTGGGCGAGGGGAAGCAGAATGCCGCAGGGCAAGTGTTTTTCATCGCACACAATCATTACGGCCCGCACGGACGCCAGCGACGCCAATGCGGCGTGGGAGTACGACGACTGAGGATGGTCAACCACCACGATGCCCACGTCCTCCAATGGAACATGGGCGACTGGCTGGCCATCGCGCTGCAAAACCAATTGCTCTAGTCGAATGCAAAGATGGGCTGGAGCGTTGGAAATTTCAATAGTGCGCGTGATCACAACGGCGTCCCCTTATCAGCGGAGTGAGGACGCCCGCCCGAGACAAAGCGACTTAGTCTCGTGGCGGTAGAGACTCAGTCGCGCGCCCAGCGGATACGGCCAAGCGGATCGACCGTGACCTTGCGTCCCTGGAAAGTGCTCGGCTTCTTACTTACTTTTCCAATTTTGTCGCTCGTTTTGCCGCAGGCGGCGTGATGCCGAAACCACATTTGCTGGCTTGTGCTCGCCGAAGTTTGCAGCCGATACAACTCGAACTTGCCTTCATGCTCTAGCAACACAAGTTCGTTATTGCTCAAACTCATCAGGAAATGCGCTTCGGGATGGTCCGGGTGCTGGCGGCGCACAAGGGGCGCGACCTCCGTGAGGATGCGACGACGCTCGCGGGCGAGTTGTTCGCGCAGCGCGCGTCCGCGAAGCCCGCGGGCGCGCAGCTGCTTCGCTACTTCTTTTATCAGCCGTTGTTGTTCCCGCAAGCGATTGGCGGCTTCGAGCATCGACACAAAAACGGCAACGCGTTTTTTTTGGCCGTCGGACGCATCAAGTTCGAACAAACAAAGGTGGTGCGTGTTCCCCGGCTCAACGTACGCCGTCCCGCCGCGAATGGGGACAAGCGATTTGCTAGGTTTTAGTAGCCGCACTCGCCGGATGACTGTTGACGAACGCGCGTCGCGAGCGGGCATCATTAGTGGTTTGTTCCAAACCTCGGCGGGGATGGCGCCTTTGCCCCGACCTGGCTCCAGGCCATGTTGTCGCAGGCGGTCCTCAACCAGTTGCCGTATTCGCGGATCGCGAATGTGGGGAACTTCGGCGAGCGACAGTTGCTCCAGAAATTTCCGGTACACGTAGCGGTCGGGAGTGTTGGTTGGTGCGTAGATTGTGGCGTCGTGTAGCTGACCCGAAACTTTGCGCCGCACCCGATGCGAGACGTTGATGCGTTCAATGACGGCGGCGACTTCCCGGCGAAAGTTAGGCCACGGTTCGTCAAGCTTTGCATCCCGCCCCCGGCTTGCTTGCGCCAATTGATAAAGACGCTTGCGGTCGGTGAGCGCAATTACAATGGCGTCAATCGCGTGGTGGCGGTGGTCAAGGCGATTCTTCTGGCCCGGCGGTAGTTCCTGCGCTTCGCGCCAAGCCGGACAGTTCGGTAGTTCACCGAGAACGGTGTCCAACCCCCATCGGCGGCGCAGTTCGGCTGTGTGTTGACCTTTGACGCACACCACATCGTCACAGATTTTGCGCAGAAAATCGTGCACTTGCGTTGCGATGTATGCGGTGTCGACCAATTGCCGGTTGATGAAATCGTCTAACTCGACCGATTGCTGATAGAAGCGTCGCAACTTCGGATAGGGGAGCTTTTTGGCGCGCTGGAGAACCTGCTCATATTTTTCCGGGTCCGAGGCGGCGAGCCATTCGTAGGGCGTGTAGGCGCCCTTCGCCTTGGGATTCACGCCGCGGTTGTTTTCAGATCGGAAGCAAACAACCTTATTGAGAAACGAGTTATCGAGACTACGGCTATAGGGCAGAATGTGATCGATGTCGATCTCTCCTCCGAAAAGTTGCTGGACGCTAATGTTCTTTCCGCTGTAGACGCAAACCCCGCCCTGCTCCTGCCAGAGCAAATAACGATCAATTCGGTCTCGCGTGGGTTGCAGAGAAAACTCCTCAATCGCTCGAGCGGCAGCGGCGCGTTGCTTCTCGCGGCGCCGCATCTCCAGTGATTGGCGGCGACGCTGCATGGCGCTGCCTTTTACTTCTCGCGCTAATTCGAGATGAATGCGGGCCAGACGCCGGCCGGGCTTGTGAATGTACTCGCGCAGGATAGCGTTGACCACCTTGCGGACCTCGTACAGGGCGCTTCGCACCAAAGGATTGGTCAAAACGGGTGGCTCGGGCAAGTACGGCACGTTCTCGGCCGATGGTCGCTCCCATGGCATCTGGTACCCGGCCTCGCGAAGAGCGCAGGGGACGTGCGGATCACGACTGGATAGGGGAAGTCCTCTTTCAAGATGAGGAAGAAGTTTCTTGATGGCGTGCAGGCTATAGCTGCAGTACCCGGTTTCCAACGGAGTGGCCTCGAGTAATCGTTCCGTCGTTTGCGGATCGAGACCCGCATCTTGAAGCAAGAACTTGAGGCGAGGTTCATCGTCATCGACGATGGCTGCAACAACTTGATCTTTGCGCGTTTCGGGTACTTGCTTCCAGGCTTTGCCCAGGACGTCGCGTTTGCTTAATACGGCGTCGACTTGCATGCCAAGCAATTTGGTGCGTTCGCCTCGTTCAAGATTAAAACGAATATTGTCGTGATGGGGAAAGAGCTTCTTGCGAATGGCGTCGAAGGTCCGCTCCTTGGCGCTAAAGAGGAAGTCAATAAGCGTTTGACGCTCTTGAGGTGAAAGCGGACGTTCGCATCCGGCGCCCGTATCGATGACACGTAAATTGTTCACTTCCTGAAATAGCCGAAACTTTTGCGCCCGGCGGTCAGCCCGCGGACACCGGGGAAGCCTCGGCTCAAGTTCACAGGCGCCGATCAGACTTGCCGAGGGGGATCGCAACGGTCGCTGATAAAACAGAATATGATGGACCTTCGCCCGCAACTCAGAAGTGAGCACTTCGGGGTGATATTGGGCTTGAAAGTCCCAGATGGCGTTGAACTCGGCTTCATACATTTCGCGGCGCGTATGCTTGCCCCGAATGCGCGTACGGTGAAATGCGTGTGGATCGTCGCCGCGCAACGAGGAAAGGTACTGCCCCAACGTTCGCTCGCCCATTTCTGCTTGTAAAGCGCTGATCTCTTGCAACAGGGCGGAGTCTTCTTCCTTCCGCGCCCGATCCACCTTACGGTTCGATTTGAAGCCGCGGCGTTGGTTGAGGTGAATTAGCACCCGCCCCAATTCGTGAAGTGCAAGAGGACGTTCAAGCGCTTCCGCCCGTAACGTGTATGGATCGTTCGCCACAAACTGCTCGCGTTCCCAGGCAACGCGCTCGGGGGAATTGCGGCCGTGTAGGCAGGTGGCAGGCAGCAAACCTGCTTCGACGAGAACGCGCCGCAGGTGCCACTTCCTTAACCGGCGGCGAGCGACGAGCCTGCGCGCGCCACGCGCCATTCGCCTTGCCTGATTTTTGGAAACCTCCCCACCACTTTGGTTGCGTTCGACGCCTTCCGGAAAAACACGAACGCCCGCCTCCAAAATCTTGTTACCCTCGGAAACTAAGGCCCAACCCAGGGAATTTGAACCGACGTCTAATGCAAGAGTAACTTCTTCAACCATTTCTCACCCTTAAGGGAGGCGGAATTCGTCCTTTTGTCGGTAGTGGATATTATCGCAGGTGGGTTGCAATTCAACGAAATTATCTTGACTTGCCCGTTGTGGTGGGGCACACTCGTGGTAGTGTAATCGATCTTGGCCTGCGAACTTTTCGCAACAAAGATGAAAAATCGCAGGCTCCGCTCTACGGAGCGCCCACCGCAGCTGGCAAAACCACCTGCGGTTTTTTGTTGGGTTTTCTCGATTGCGCCTCTTGCCTTTTGAGCTTCGTAGCTACAATAAAAACATTGGGTCGCGCGTACGCAGCGCGAGGGACTAAAAGCCACCGCCGTTGCACGTCTCGGCTAAATCGCGACGGGGTGGAGACTCGAATGGAAGGAGGTGGTCCAGTGGAATGTTTCTGTACTAGCCAACGAGGCGGTCTTGCCTGACGGCTCGTCGGCGGACTTGCCGGATGCATCGCGGCTAGCGATTCCCCTTGGGCGAAACGCTCATGTCCGCGGTCGGCGCCGCCTCCTCGCAGCGACCACCCCTACGGTAATAGGTCGCAGATCGGCCCGTTCGTGCAACGCCTGATCTGACATGCGAGTACTACGAGACCCGGCTTCTTCGGAGGCCGGGTCTTTTTTGTTGGGGTAGCATGTGGCTCGCTGCGCTCGACGTTCAAAACGCCCACAGCGCCCAGGCCGTCTGCGAATTTGCGCAGTGCATGTGCGTTTCACCGCGCGGGTGAAACTGTTTTGATGCCTGTCGTGCTTGTCTGTTTACGTGAACGAAGGATCGAAAGCGGACGGCTCGCCGGTAACAAGACCGTTACCAGCTTTGATGCAAGACGCACATCGATCAAGAACATTGCGGCCCAAACGGTGACTCGCGCGGCGCAACGTGGCCGTTCGGCTGCGTCTGCTGCAGCGCACTCCACTAGAAACCGTAATACTCGCCTGGACCGTAGTACTGGCCGTAATAGGGGTTGGCGAAAGCGCCGTAGAAGAAGCCCATGTCGGTCGGTGGATAGCCGTACGGGAACGGGCGAAAGTTGTAGTGTGTAGGGAAGAAATACGGATCGAAATAGATGGTGCGCGGATCGACCGGAGGCGGCAAAGTCGGCTCCAGGGGCATCCGTGGCGCGACGGTGGAAAGCGAGGGAGGCACATCAAAATGGACCTCGGGGCACCGCGGATCAAGCCCCGCTTCCGCCACAGACGCGCCAGCAGAGGGTGTTTCTACCGGGGCGGGGTCTTGCGCCAGCGCCACCGTTCCAAGGAAACAACCACCAACCGCCAGCGCAAATCGTCGCAACATGGGCCGAGTTCTCCCATTAGCCGCGGCGGCAAGGCGGAATCGCCGCGCCGCCTGGTGACGGCCGTCGTTAAGCAACGAGCGCCGACGTCGGCGCGCTACGAGGCCGCACAAGTATAGCTGATAGATGGCGCCACGTCGGAAACAATGGATACGGCGGATGCGTCGGTTTTCTCTTCGGTAGGGCGGGGGAGTTCGACCGTCACTTCTTCTACAAGTTCGCCCCGACGCACGCTCATTTCTTTTGGAGCATCGATCCCCAGACGAATGGTGTTCCCCTTGATTTGCAGCACCTTGACGGTAATTCGGCCATCGATGACCACCGTTTCACGATTCTTGCGCGAGAGCACCAACATGGCGAATCCTCCGTGAACGAGTC
>CAYWIS010000283.1:0-6326 GCA_964458385.1 uncultured Pirellulaceae bacterium | reverse complement strand
GAAACGCCGCGAGAGAAAGTGCTCGAGAGATTCGCGGAACGGATTCACCAAGGAGCCAGTTATCAAGACATCCTAGCCGCGTTGTTCCTGGCGGGCGTACGGAACATCCAACCTCGGCCGAGCGTGGGCTTCAAGTTCCATGCTGTCTTGGTGGTGAATTCGGCGCACCTGGCCAGCTTGGCGGCTCCTGATCGTGATCGCTGGCTGCCGATCTTCTGGTCGCTGGACTACTTTAAGTCGTCTCAAGCACGCGATGTGCAAGAGAATGACTGGACTATGGCGCCCGTAGACGAATCCAAGGTTCCGCCGGCGCACCGTGCGGCCACAATGTTCCGTGAAGCAATGGATAAGTGGGACGAAGAGGCGGCCGATGTGGCCGTGGCGTCCCTTGCGCGAAATGCCGGGGCAAGCGAAGTCTTTGAGATGTTCTGGCGTTATGGCGCCCGTGACTTCCGTTCGATCGGTCACAAGGCGATCTTCGTCGCCAACAGTTGGCGCACACTCAACTGTATCGGCTGGCGGCACGCCGAGCCGGTCGTGCGTTCCTTAGCTTATGCTCTGCTGAACCACGAAGGAGAAGCGAATCCCGCCACCAACGACTTGGAGCCGGATCGTCCTTGGCGCCGAAACCTGGAACTGGCAAAGAAGATTCCCGATACGTGGCTCGACGGCAAACCCGACTCCAAGGCCACCCAAGAGGTGCTACAAGTCATTCACGACGGGTCATGGCAAGACGCCTGCGACGTTGTGATCTCGCAACTGCAGAAAGGGGTGGCGGTCCAGTCGATATGGGACGGCCTGCTCGATGGCGCGGGCGAATTGCTGATGCGTCAGCCCGGTATCGTTGGGCTGCATACCTTAACTACGACCAACGCCCTGCATTTCGCTTTTCAGACTGCGGCCGACGACAACACACGGAGGATGATGCTGTTGCAAAACGCCGCATTCCTGCCCATGTTCCGCGCCGCTATGCCGCGTCGTGGGCGCGTTGGCGACCAGAAGATTACCGAATTGGAGCCGCTAACGCTGCAATCGTCCGGGCCCGAAGCGATCGAAGAAATCTTCACCGACATTAGCCGGAACCGCATGCAGGCCGCGCAAAAAGTGTTGGCCTATTTGCAGAACGGTGGCGACCCGACCTCCCTGCTCGACGCCGCGCGGCGGTTGGTGTTCCTCAAAGGGAGCGACTCGCACGACTACAAATTCAGTTCCGCCGTGCTTGAGGATTACTATCACGTCAGCCCCGCCTGGCGCGACCGGTTCCTGGCGGCTAGCGTCTTTAATCTCCGCGGATCGCAGGACCGCGATAATAGCCTTGTCGAACGCACACGCGCGGCGCTGCAAGCGTGAGGGTTCGCGCCGTTGGACGCTGCCGAGCGAGAGGCAGCACCTCGGCGGTCGTTCATAACACCATCATTGCTTGCTGTTATCTGGCGCGGCGCTTTGTCGCGCCAGATAGCTCCGGCGGGCTAATTCTGTTTCTATTCGCTATGCGGTGGGCCGGAAATTCGGCGCCCAGCCGTCTCGCGTAGCGTTTGGACTCTGGGCCTTTCCCGGGCGCTGGGTGCTTCTTGAGCTTTCCGCCGGATAGAAAGTAAGGCGTGGTGGAGCGTATTTTTTCTTTGGAAACGTCTGTAAGGCGGCCGATGAATAATACGTTCAACTGGTATTCCCTGGATAAGCGGCCCTGCCATGCAGATCAACACCACGCGATTCGGGACGGTCGAACTACTGCCGGAAGACATCCTGCTTTTCCCGGCGGGTCTGTTTGGCTTTGAGGACGCCTTACATTGGGTCTTATTGGGCGACGCCGAAAACGAGTCGCTCGCTTGGCTGCAAAGCGTATCCAATCCCGATCTGGCCTTGCCGGTCGTTAGTCCCCGTCGGTTCGCGCCCGACTATCAGGTGCGCGTTCCCAAGAGTCAATTGTTGCCGCTTCAGTTCGGGGCGTTTGACCAGGCGTACGTATTAGGTATTGTCGGAAAAGATGAGTACGGCCTGACGCTGAACCTCAAAGCGCCGTTGGTCATCAATCTCGACCGCCGTATCGGACGGCAAGTCATCACCTCCGACGACCAACCGCTGCAGTACGCTCTCTACGATAAGCCGCGTGAACTGCGTAAGAGCGCATAGCGGCATTATTGATTACTCCACTGCACTGAACCGCCGGCAAACTCGTTGGCCTTCTCCAAGAGGCCAACGAGTTTGTCTTTTATCAAGCGGTGCTGGCAGACGCCGTTCCCCCGCCTACGGCCTTTCCCAGGTTGGACTTCTGGCCTGCTGGTGCGCTTAACTTCTTCTGGGAGCACGCTTTGCTTTCTTTGTCGCGCAAACGGCTGCGTCGCGAGCGCGAGGTTCCTGGGCGTTTTACATTCGTTGCGGCCGGTAAATCGGTCAAGTCGGGGGGCCACGGTAATTTAGTGAGTAGGTCGAGGTCGATATGTGGTTTGTTCGACCCCCGGTCCCCCGAGACGAGGCGGCCCGTTGCCGGCGTGTCCGCCGCGCGCGCCGTACATTTGGAAGGAGCGCAACATGCTGGTGCTGTCCAGACACCGCGACGAGAGCATTATCATCGGCGACGACATTGTGATCACCATCGTCGACATTCGTGGCGACAAAGTGCGTCTCGGGATCGACGCCCCCCAAGACGTACCCGTTCACCGACAAGAGGTGTACGAGGCGATCCAACGTGAGAACCAAAAGGCCGCCCAGCTCGGTTCGGGCGAGATCCGCCAACTCAAGCGGCCTGGCGGCTCCAAGGGCGCTAACAAGTAACCGACGACGGGACGCCATGTCGACCCCGCGTCCCCAGTTCCACTTTGCCTAAAGTGAACTAACGGCGCGCGTCGATAGCAGATTTGAGTGCCGCCCCGTCTGCGGCCGTAATTGCGCGGAGGTTCGGGCGCCTTGCCATGGAGAGGGTGAGGAGAGCCGGCCGGATTAGCCGACGCCGCCTGTGAGGAGCGGGCCGTCCGCGGCCACAAACCCACTTACGATTTTGGATGTCCCGGTATGACAAGAATCAACACCAACGTCAGCTCCCTCATTGCCCAAACCAATCTCTCCCGCGTTAACAGCGACTTGCAAAACCGTCTAACGCGACTCAGCACGGGTTTGCGCATCAACTCGGGGAAAGACGATCCTGCGGGCTTGATTGCCAGCGAGGCGCTGCGGAGCAACATCATCTCGACCGAAAAGGCGATCGTCAACAACGAGCGGGCCAGCCAATTGATCGCCACGGCCGACAGCGCTTTGGGGCAGGTGAGCCAACTGCTCAACGACATCCGCGGGTTGGTGACCGAGGCCGCGAACACAGGCGTTCTCAGCGCCGAGCAAATCGCAGCCAACCAGCTGCAAATCGACTCGTCGCTGGAAGCCATCGACCGCATCGCGCAGATCACTTCGTTTCAAGGCAAAAAACTGCTGGACGGTTCGCTCGACTTTACAACCCGCGGGGTGGACCGCTCGAAGATCACCTCGCTCTTGGTGGATCAAGCGAACTTCGGCTCACACACGTCGATCGGCGTCGAGATCAACGTGGTGAAACAAGCCACGCGCGGAACCCTGAACTACGCGTTCGGCGCCATTGCCGAGAACCTCGCTTTGCAAATCCGCGGCGCCAATGGAACCGAGGCCTTTAATTTCGCCGCCCATTCGACCATTGAAGAAATTGCGTCGGCGATCAACTTGGTTTCGGACGCCACGGGCGTAGAAGCGGTGGTTGAGCAGGCCGCCACCAAGGGGCAAATCACGGTGTCCAGCGTGGGCGCGAACAACGATATCGTGCTCACGGCCAACGAAGCCGGTTTCGACCCCGGCAATGTGCGGATCAAGTACACCAAACAGGACGAAAGCGCCGCATCGCCTCCGGGTGATTCAACGCGCACCGACACGGAAGTGGTCTTCACGGCCGCATCGGGCGCCAATCCGGCCACGATTGAAGTCAAGCTGGGCGTGACCAAGTCGGTCGCTGCCGCGCTGGCGTACGACGGCGCTGCGAACAACGACGGCATTATCATCCGTGCTAAGAACGCGGGCGCCGACTTTAATGGTGTGGAAGTCAATATTATCGACAGCGACGTTCGAGCTGGCGAAGCCGAGTTCGACGGTTCGACGCTGAACGTCTACCTCGACGTGACGAACGGTAACGCAAGCGCCGCCGACTTCAAGAATGCGATCGAAGATGCGAACACGAATCCCGCCGTTGCAGCGCTCTTTGAAGTCGAATTCCTCGAAACCACCAGCACGGGCGCCGGGCAGTTGACCGCCGGGAGCCTCGGCCGCCTCGGCGACACGATTGAGGGTGTCGACGGCGGCACAATCGTCGCCACGGCGAACGAGGTCATTCAGAAAATCAACGCGGCCCAATCGCTCGTAACGGCTACACTGGCCGAGGGCAATAACGGTTACGGGGTCGTTTCCACGTTCGACCATTTTGCGCTGTACGGCACGCCGGAATCGAACACGCGTCTCCAGTTCCTGGCGCCCAGCAACGCTCCTAATATTCGTTTTGTCGCCCAAGCGGGGCAGTCGTTAGGAATTGATACCTCGACCGATCCACGGGTTGAAGGATTTGCGTCGTACACCGTCCAGAACGCTGACGGTAACGGCAGCTTCACCATCCGGGCGAAGTACAAAGGGAGCGAATACGACGGCATCACGATTAACATCGTTGATAACCCCAACGTCGTCGCCGACAACGATCCAAACACCACGGCCCCAACGGACGAATTCGCGATTTTTGACCGGGCGACCAAGACGCTTACCATCGCCATTGATGATGGCGTAACCACGGCCGCCGACATTGTCCACTTGATCAACAACGATGACCTGCTGAGCCAGTTCTTCGAAGCTGAGCATTTTGGCACGAGCGACGGCTCCGACGTCATCGAGGTTTCGGAACTCACGCTCGGTAAGACTTCGGGAGGCTTGATCAGCCCAGGCACGTTGATCATCAACTTGGCCACCGATGAGAATGGCGTTGTCACCACAACGGCGCAAGACCTGGTGAACCTGTTTGCCGACCCCCTTGCCGCCGGCTTGAATTCGGTGCAGGCAGCGGAGTTGGCGGCGCTGGGCATCAGTGTTACGAACGCCGAAGGCAGCGACGGCTCGGGCGTGTTGTCGGCCACCACGAGCGATATTACGTTCTCCACCAGCGGAACGGTCTTGGAGGACGCCCAGGCGTCGGGGACGACCTTCGCCGTCAACGGTAAGAATGCTCAAATCAAGCTCACGGCGATCCAAGCCGGTGCGGAATACAACGACGTGCGGCTGGTTTTCGAAGCCGACCCGACCGTTACCCAGGGCAACGAAACTGTTTACTACGACGCCCAGGCAAAGATTTTGACCGTGCACATCGACGCCGGCGCTACCACGGCCGACGATGTGATTGCGGCGATTAATAACGATGCGGTGACCAGCAAACTGTTCGTCGCCGACGAGGTTGGAGACGGCACCGGCGTTGTGACGGTTGCCGATTACGCCGTGCTCTCGGGCGGTCAGGTCGACACCGGTTCGACCGATGGCGCGGCCCTGCTGGGGAACAGCGACCTGAAGAATCTCGGCCTGACCTTCCGGTCCACTCAATACGGCTCGGATGGGTTTGTGGAAGTACGAGCCCTGAGCGGCTCGTTCAAATTGACCAATGCGGCAGGAGAAGTTGTGGAGCGGGCCGAAGGCACCGACTTGGACGCTCGTGTTAACGGCATCCAAGTCGTGGGCAAGGGTTTGAACGCCTCGATCAACACTTCGTCGCTCGACCTACGGTTCTCGGTTTCCGAAACGGTTGCCGACGGCGAAAAGTTGGAGTTCCAGATTACCGGCGGCGGCGCTCAATTCCAGATCGGCCCGCAGGTGGTCAGCAACCAGCAAGCGCGGCTGGGCATCCAAAGCGTCAACACGACGCAATTGGGCGGCGTCAGTGGACGCTTGTATGAGTTGCGGTCGGGCGGCGCCAAGTCGCTCACGGCCGATGTGGGCGGCGCGGCGCGCGTGGTGGATGAGGTGATCAGCATCATTACCTCGCTACGCGGACGCCTGGGCGCCTTCCAGAAGACAACCCTGGAAACCAACATTTACACGCTCAACGACACCTTGGCCAATCTGACCGAGGCCGAAAGCTCGATCCGCGACGCCGACTTCGCCAAAGAAAGCGCCGCATTGACCCGGGCCCAGATTCTCACGCAGTCCACCACGTCGGTGTTGGCCATCGCCAACAGCAATCCGCAAAACGTGTTGGCCCTGCTGCGATAAAGCGCGAAGACGCGGACGAGTCATCGATCAGCCACATCCGCGCGCTCTCATTCGGAGGGCGCGCAATCAGG
>CAYWIS010000282.1:0-6524 GCA_964458385.1 uncultured Pirellulaceae bacterium | reverse complement strand
GTAATTTGGTTCGCCGAAAAGCACTGGCTGATGTTGGCGATGATGGGAATTCCGCCGCAAACGGCTGCTTCGAACGCAATCGCCCGGCCCAATTCCCGAGCACAGTCGAACAGTTCGGGGCCGTGTTCAGCCAAAAGGGCTTTATTGGCGGTGACAACGTCTTTGCCGCTTTCCAGCAGTTGCAGCATGATGGTGCGGGCCGGCTCCAGCCCGCCAATCAGAAGCGCCACGACCTTGATCTCGGGGTCGCGCGTAATGCGGCTTAGATCGCTTGAGAGTACTCCTTGGGGGAGGTCGACGTTGCGCGGCTTGTGCGGGTCCCGCACAACGACTTGCTCCAGCCATAGGGTGCGGCCGGCGTGGCGCGCGGTGCGGTCGCCGTGATCGAGCAACAGCCGAGCCACACCAGTGCCTACGGTGCCCATGCCAACGATGGCGACCTTGGTTTTTTCCATTGGAATTAGTTTCCCAACTGGTCCGCTCGCTCCACGAGTTCAAACAAGATGCGCGTCACCTAAAGCTACCGTGGACGCCTTGACGACAATCCACCAATCGTAGGAAGAACTTCCGTAAGGCGTCAAGGAGAGCAAAAGCAGCCCTGAACCTTGCCCTCAAGCCGGTTCCAGCTTAGGATGAGACCATCGAATTGGGTCTTTTCTGTAAGGAGCCTCCATGGCGCCCACCCGTCGCCCCCGCCTTTGGGACCGCATTTCTTTTAACTTCCCGCCTTTTGACCCGCCTCAAACCGTTTCGTTACTGTGCCATACGTCGGGCAAGTTGATTGGTCGGCGCGGAATTTCCGGCGAGACGAGCATGTCGCGGCGTTGGCTTTCGTGGCTCGTCGCTTTGCTGACGGCGCTGGGGATTGTGCTTTTGGTTAACAAGCTGGCGTGCGCCGATACTCCCTTGCGTCGCGCCTCCCCTGTAGGAACCGTCAGCGGTTTGTAAGACGTAGAAAGCCTGTTCGCCAAGAAAGAGTGCTCGTCAGAGGGGGGTGCCGGTGGACTTGTGAGAGGTCCGCTC
This sequence comes from uncultured Pirellulaceae bacterium, assembly GCA_964458385.1. Classification (GTDB taxonomy): domain Bacteria; phylum Planctomycetota; class Planctomycetia; order Pirellulales; family Pirellulaceae; genus JAHWKS01. The sequence continues at coordinate 5,501 of CAYWIS010000282.1, read as the reverse complement.
GGTAGGGAGTCGCCTTACGAACGCCCTGCCGTGGAAAACATAGGACGCATTGGCGAAGCGAGTTAAAATTGATTGGCGGTAGTTATCGGTGTTGGAAGAAGTGTCGCTACCAGCGACAAAGACGCCACCGCCCTCGGAAGTCAAAAGTTAACTGCCGAGCCAATCGCTACGGAAGCCCAGCCGCGGGAGAATGAGGAAGAAAGAGTTCGGGGTGGTGATTACCCTTCCGGAGCTGGCTCCTTCTGCTTTTGCTGTTGATAAAACTCGCGGATTCGCTGGCAGCACCGTTTGGCCAACCCTTCGGGCGGGCAGCAATCCTCGCGATCGCTATCCAGGGGCCGCAATGCGAGACGCAATAAGTCGCATTTGCGGCGAAGCTCCTGGTCAGCGTGGAGCGACTTTTCGACTAACGCTATCTCGTCAATCTCTAGCGCCCCGCACACGTACCCTACCAGGTAGTCGTGCATAGTTGGGTTCCTTATCCGGAAGCGTGTTCACCCCGCCACGCGGCATTGAGCATTGCGAGCGCGGCATTGAGGCGAGATTTCACGGTCCCCACCGGAATCTCTAAAATGTCAGCCGCTTCGCGATATTTCAAGCCTTGGAAGTAGATCAAGAGCACGACAACGCGCAAGTGCTCCGGAAGATTGTCGATCGCTTGACGCGTCCAGTTCCGGCGTTCTTCGGCTTCTAATTCTTCGTACGGAGATGGGCTCGTTGATTCGAGCAAGTCCATCAACGAAACCGTCCCCGACTCTCCCTCGGTCCGTTTTTGGTCCAGGCTAGTCGCCTGGTGGCGCCCCTCTCGGCGCAGTTCGTCGACCGCCTGATTGGTGGCGATGCTATACAGCCACGGCCGGAACTTGCGATCCGGAGTGTAGAGCTCGCGCTTTTCGTGCACCCGAGCAAATGCGTTCTGGAAAGCCTCTTCGGCCAACTCGGCGTTACGAAGGTAGCGGTAAAGGTAGTTGTATAGTGGCTTTTCGTACCGATGGACGAGCGTTTCAAAGGCCTCCAGGTCATCATGGTCACGAAAGCGGACCATCAGTTCCTCATCGCTTTCGGTTTCCCTAGGCAATGCGGTGGCGGACGTCGATTCCTGCAAATCTGGCATAATACCTATTCGTTTCCTTGTTGTTTCCTTACGAACTACAATGCGGATGGAAGCTGCGGGAGAAGTGTCGCAAATGATGGGCCGCCCAATGCAGCACCATGACGCGCCAAACAAAAAAATTGCCCCAGCGTCGGGCTGCGCAACACCGTGGGGTAATTGGAACGCAGGGACCGGCAAAAAACAAGGGGAAAGGCCCGAATCCGGCTCCCGAAAACGAACTATTTCCAGGTTTTCTCCGTATTAAAGAAGCGTTAACCACTTCACCTTGACATGATTTTACTCATCTCCCGTTGATCCGCCCAGCCTTCCATCATTTCCTGCTCCCTCTTTGGGGGCTAAACGTTGCAAAAACGTCCGTTTCCCCATGCTTTTTGCATCGGGTAATCGGGGTCATCGGCGACACTCACCCCTGATTCGTCGCTGCGTCTCTTCTTCCTTGAATTCTTAGGGTCGCGGACTCCGTTCGCGGCTATTGCTCGGGCGACTTCCGCGCGCCACGACCGACCGCTATCGGTGCGGCTTCGGTTGTAACCCAGGAGGGGGGCTGCGCGCAAGGCAGGATGTGCGTCGCCCGCGATCCCTTGTCGAGTTAACCGATCGCCTTACGCACTTACCACGACCGCATGATGAACCAATTGCAACAGATCCCTGCCGCCCGGAATGAGAACGAACAAGTGTACCAAGACTTTTGCAATGGCGCCACGTTCGAAGTGCTGGCCCGTAAGTACGGTCGCTCGGAGAGCCAACTGCGCCGTATTATCCGCCAGGAGCAGTACCGCCATGTGCAGGAGCTGCCTCTAGATTATATGCCGAACCCGAAGGAGTTCTCGCGGCCGGACGCCGACGCCGTCATTTTGGCGCCGATGCCCGAGCCGGAGCGCGCTCCACGTAAGGCCCGTCCGCCTGCGGGACTCCCCCCGTACTTGGCCAGCCTGTACGAGACGCCGCTGCTTACGGCCGAGCAAGAACGCCACTTGTTCCGCAAGTACAACTACCTGAAGTACCGCGCCAGCCAATTGCGAGATTCGTTGGACCCGAAGCGTCCCAAGACACGGGTCATGAACGAAATCCTCGAACTGTACCGCCAGGCGGTCGAGACGAAAAACCAACTGGTCCGCGCAAATTTGCGGCTGGTGGTGTCGATCGCTAAGAAGTACGTTCAGGGGCCTGATGCGCTCTTTGAGCTGGTGAGCGAAGGCAACATCTCGTTGATGCGGGCGGTTGAGAAGTTCGACTACTCACTTGGCAATAAGTTTAGCACTTACGCCACGTGGGCGATTAAGAAGAACTATGCTCGCGCCTACAACAACCGTATGCGTCTGGAAACCCGCTTCCGTAACAGCCACGAAGAGATGCTGGAAACGACGGCGGAGCAAAGGCCCGATCCGTTTGCCGAAGTGATGGCCCAGAAACAACGCGAAGCCGATGTGAGCACCATTATGAGCTGCCTCACGGAACGCGAGCGGGAAATCGTGGTCAAACGCTTCGGACTGTCGGGGATTGCGCCGGCGCAGACCTTGCAAGAAGTGGGCGCCGACTTGGGCGTAACCAAGGAACGCGTACGCCAGATCGAGAAGCGCGCTTTGCGGAAACTCCGCGAAGCCGCCGAACAAGCCAATCTTGAATCCGCCGCCGCCTAATGGGGCGTCGAGATTCGGCGACAAATTGGCAGCTTTCTAACGGCCGCAAGTAACTTGCGGCCGTTTTTTTATGATGCTTGGATTATGTTTCGCCGCCTGGGGGCAGAGCGTATATTCTGGGCCACGGCACGAACGCAATGGGTTACGAGCCGCTCTTTAACAGCCGCCATCCTTGGGCTGAAGCTTCCAGGCCGGTATTCCCGGCATACTGATCGTAGACTTGGTGCATTTCTTCGATGGAATCGAAATAGCCCACAATGAACGCGGCGCTAAACGATTCACCAGCCCGCACCGATCGGCCGCCAAACTCTTGGATCATGCACACGTAACCCCGCTGGTGGCACCAAGCTTCCGAGACCGCATTGGGGTCGAGCGTCATTCCGGCCAACCAGGGGCCTTGGCGTCCGGTCGCTGGGTCACGCAGGCGGTACGCCCGAATGAAACGCTTGGGCGGCGCCGTGACGCGATCACGGCGATAGTTGAAACGCTCGTCTGGGGCAAAGTCCTTGAAAAACTCCTGCGAGGGAATCACGCCATTCTCAAATACCCCGGGCGTGTTGGTTTGCTCCAAGTAACTTAAATAGATATGGCTGAAGGTGTCTCCCTGCTTGTGTTTGATGTGTCCGGGCATGTCGATCCGCATGAACATTGCATCGCTCGAGTTGACGGCGTCGATCCGGTCGCTGGAAATGAAGTAGCGTTTTCCCGCGGGGAACACCAGGGTTTGTGTCCATCGAGAGCCGGGTTTATATCCGGGCGCCGCCAGGTGGTACGCGTAATCCATTTGCACGGCCAGAAAGTCATCGCCCTGAATCACTTTGGGCGAGACGGCGCCGGCTTTGGTGCAAATTTGCGGCCCTTCGATAGCGCGCTTCGGCGTTTGGCCGTGGTAGCTGTTGCCAAAGTGATAGACCATGTGGTCGGGCAACTGGTCTCGCCAGGCTTCATCGCTGCCGGGCTCCATGATCCAGTCGACAATATCAAGTCCAAATCCCGCATCACGGAAACCGGTCTTTTTGTCTAGAAACGAGCCGCCCGCTACACCCGACACGTAGCCTTGCTTGCGGATTGTCGCTTCCCACCAGGGAGACGCCAGGTGAATCTCTTGCTCGTTCTCGCTCACTTGAAACGGTTCGGCGGCGCTGAGCGGTAGCGCGACAAGCAGGCAACTCGCAATCACGGCGAAGAGAACGTGGGGCATCGTACAGCTCCTCAAATCGATTTAAGGAGGAGATCGCCTCTATGGCGAAGGCGTTCGCAGCGCGGGTAGGCGACGAGCCGACCCTGGGGCGCCGCGATTATAGCCTGCCGCAGAGGGTGATTGCCACTTACGCCAGCGGTGAAAGTGACACTGCCAGAGCCCCAAGGACGAGCGACGCGCCAATACGTTTACGGGGCCAACGGCAGCCGATAACAGGCGGCTTCTTCGCTGTTTCGCGTTAAGAGAAAGGGGCCGTACAAGCAGAGGTTATTCCACGTTTGACCTTCAATCGCTTGGAAGCGGCCTAGTTCAACATGACGTTCGGGCGTGGCTTCTACGAGCACCACTTCTCCCGATTCGGCTTGAACCAAGAGTAAGTCGTCTACCAGAAGGATCTGTCCGTGGCCGTATCGGCCTGCTTTCCATTGCCGCCGGCCGTTGGTCAGATCGACGCATTCCAGAATGCCATCGGACAATCCGTAACCGTAGTCGCCGCGAACGGCAATGTTCGTAAGCTTGGTTTTCAGCAGGCCAGAGTCGCGCCAAACTTCCGAAACCTTCCACGTATCGCCCTGCCGCGCCAATTGAAGCATCAAGGCGCCGCCTCCATAACCCTTGGAGACGAAAACCCGGTCACCCTCCAGCGGCGCCGCTTGCGACGCCGAGGCATTAGTGTTGCTCTTTCCCGGCCAGGGGTAGCTCCATAGCTCGGCGCCGGTGTCAACAGCATGACCGCTGAGGAAGTCTTCATTCACAATCACAATTTGCCGCACGCCCGCCAACGTTGCCAACGCCGGGCTGGCGTAGCTGATTTGCCGTTCACCGCCACGCCAGATTTCTTCTCCGGTTAAGCGATGGTAGGCGACAAGCGACACCGTCTTGCCCGGTGGTCCGCCTGCCGGAACGATCACCATGTCGTCGACAATCAACGGAGAGCCTGCTCGCCCCCAATTGATGGTGCGGGCTTCCTCGTCGGGCGAAATCCCCATTTCCCGGTACAGGTCCTTAACCCACAGCGTTTGACCGTTGGAACCGTCGAGGCAGCGCAGTTTTCCGGTGGCGCCCAGCGCGTACACTTTGCCATCGTGCACGGCGGGTGTGCTCCGGGGACCGACGCCGCCTAAGATGGTTTCGTGGCGCGTCTCGATCCCCACCGACCAGCGCGGCTCGCCGGTCTCCACTTCATAGCAAGTGACCAGTTCCTGCTCCCCGCGTTGCTCCATCGTAATGGCAAAGCCATTGACCGCCACAAATCCCGACCATCCTGCCCCAATGGGGCGCCGCCAGAGAAGTTGCGGCGGTTGGGCGTTCCAGTCACGGGCGAGCCGCACTCCGGATACGGTCAAATCGCGGTTGGGTCCCAAGAACTGCGGAAAGTCGCTTGAGGTTGGCGATAAGTCAACTTCCCCGGCGGCAAGCTTAGGAGGCGGGGCGAGCAGCTCGTCGCGTTTTGGGGCGAAGCGATAAGTGAATCGCGGGATTAGCTCACCGCTGACTCGTTCGATACGGAAGAAGGTAAAAAAGATCGCCGGCGCCAGTAACGCCG
>CAYWIS010000281.1:0-6581 GCA_964458385.1 uncultured Pirellulaceae bacterium | reverse complement strand
GTCCTGGCAATGGTCGATTCCTTCGTCGGCTCCCAAGTCGACGAGCAAGAGCGCCAAATCGGCGCCCCGAATCAACCCTAATACGTTGGGATCGCAAAACTCGCGCGTAATGGGCGGAGTGTCGATCAGTTGGACCATCACGTCTTCCCATGGCATCATGGCCGGGGCAGGCTCGCGTGTGGTGAACGGATACGGCGCCACCTCGGGCTTGGCGTTGGTAACCGCAGCCACCAGAGCGCTCTTGCCCACGTTGGGGCCGCCAAGCAACACCACACGGCCCGCGCCCTGGCGAGGGATTTTAAAGCTGTGTCCCTTCTTGCTCTTGGCTGCTTTTTGTGACTCCTCTTTGGCCTTCGCGATCTTCGCTTTTAACTCGGCCTGGAGCTTATCGGTTCCTTTGTGCTTGGGAAGCTCGCGGAGCATTTCCTGCAGGCACGCCAATTCCTCCTCGGGCGACGAAGCCTGACGATAGCGTTCCTCCGCTTTGTGATACTGCGGGGTCAGATTGGCCGGCATAATCGCTGCGTTTCGAAGATGAACACCTAAATGCTTCTATCTTCGAGTTTATCCAACAGGCGATCATGAGAAAACGGCCCGCCCCTTGCGGTGCGTCTCGGCCGTCTCTAGGGCCAAACGGGGATCGACTTTCGCCCCTCCGTTACAATCCAGGCATTGCCCATTGGAGCCACTGACTTTGGAGTTCGCTCATGTCGCGATAACCATATTGTTGGCAGACCGCCTCAGTCCAACTGGCGCCAGAGAGTCCCGCGTTGAGAAAGCTAATGAATTTCTGTTTGCCTCCCTGAGAGAGCAGAAATTGCGTCAACGAGTAGCCTTGCACGTATTGGACCGTCGCGTTTTCGTCGGTATCGGCTAACGTTAGCAGTTCGGCAATGGGCAAGGCCATTCCCGAGAGAAGAATTTCTGCGAACCGGCGCTGCTGCTCCAAACGCTGACTGGGATGTTCCACGATCGTCGACGCCCCTTCTTCGGCCCAGCGTGGCGCTGGTTGCCGAAAGTAGGTGGTGAATACCGCATGGGTCATTTCGTGCGGGAGCACCGAATCGAGAATTCGTTCCTTAGGACCTTCCAGAATGATTTCCCATACGCGGTAGTGTTCGCCGTCTGCGAGCAACCGCGTGTAGCCGCCGGGGAGACGCTCCTCATGGGTGTGAACCGTCACATGGCACGGACTGGGCCAGCGTGGCAGTTCCTGACCCAACCACTCCAAAGCCAGTTTCCTCCGCCAGTGTTCCGCCGCTTCGGCGACTTCGCGCGCCATCGTGGGCGTCTCGGCCTGGACGACAAAATTGGCCGTTCGGTAGTTGGCGCCCATCAGGCAGGCGGTCCATAGCGCAAGCGCGCAGAACGAAAGCGGTCTTCTCATGCGAATGCAGGAGGGGAAGGGGAACCAAGGAAAACCCAACACGGCGGGAGCGTCGGGCCAGGTCGCCCAACGCCAGGAGGCGAGAGATGGAAAGGAACACGCATCTCGCCTGAAGGAACAAGACCAATTTATCCTGACCGCCGGAGGTCACCAACCCCAGTTTTTGAGCGCCGGAGTCGCCCAGGCCGGCGCCTTCAAATGAGAAAGGCATTGAGTTTGCAGTTTTTCCCAGAAGTCGTTGGCATTTTTCCAAGTCCATTGAAACTTCTGGAGGCCAAGAATGATGAAAAGCACTGCAACCCGATCTTTCTGGGAGCCAACGCGCGTGCGCGTCAGTTTGGCCGCCGGCGCCATGGTCGTTGCGGGGTTCTTCGCCTCGCCCGCGCTCAGTCAGGAAGAAAGTCCTCCGACAACGCAGCCTTCTGCGGAGCAAGCCATAGATGATGCCGAACGAGCCTTGAACGAGGCCGATCAGCGGCAACAAGCCGACGAGCAACGCCCAGCCCAAGCTGCCGAGGAGCGCGCACCAAGCGAGCTTAGCCCAGAAGCCAAGACGCCGGCCGATGTAATGATGACGCACGAAGGCACATTCGTCCGGGCCGAGGGAAACCGATTCATTATGACCAATCAAGGGGGAAAGCAGCATGCGCATACACTCGATGAGCAAGCCAGCGTCACCCTGAACGGTGAGCCCGTAAGCCTGAGCCAACTTCGCCCTGGCGACAAAATTCGTGTGACGACTCCCAAGACGGAGCTCGGCACGGCCGTCGCCGTCACGGCCACGCGCCGAAACACTACCCAAGAGCCATTGGCGGCTGACGAAAGTAAACAGCAGCAGAGTCAGGCCGACGCTCAAGTTCAACGGCCTATCGACCCGCACCGAGGACAACCGGCGAACACAGCGCAGGCCGGTGGACAAGATCGGCCCATGAGCCGCCAAAAGGATCAGCAATTCCCCGAGCAACCATCGGAGCAACAGGCCCGCTCCGCCCAGCGCGACGACCAACAACGAGCCGCATTGGGAGTGCTGTTGAATGAGAGCCGTGGCGGTGGCGTGCTGATCCGCGATGTGGCGCCGAACGGCGCCGCTGCACAGGCCGGCATCCGACCCGGCGACTATGTTCTGTCGATTGACGATCAGGTGATCCGTTCGCCACAAGACCTGGTGCAACGAATTGAGCAGAAGCAACCTGGCGACACGGTGCGCATGCGTGTTTGGCGCAACAACCGAGAAATGATGGTGGACGCCACGCTCGTTCCCCAACGGACGTTAGCCTTCCGACAAAGCCAGGGCGAACCAGATAAACAGGACGCTGCTCAAGGCCAGCCGCGCGATCGCGAACGCAGCGACGGACCACAACAAGGCGAACGACGGGGCGGACAAGCCTGGCTGGGTGTCATGTTGCGGGATGATCGCCAGCGTGGACCCGGCGGACGATTTTCGCCCGACGCCGCGCGAACGGACGACCAACCCGGTGCTGCGAATCAGGAGCGTCGCGGGGCCGAGATTGCGAACGTATATCCGAGTGGGCCGGCGGCCCGTGCTGGGTTGCGCACCGGCGACGTGATCATTCGTATCGACGATCATGAAATCAGCCAACTGAGTGACATCTACGATGTAATGGATCAGTTGGAGCCGAATAAGGAAGTTACGATCACGGTGCTTCGCAATGGCGAGGAACGCGAATTGAAAGCCACCTTGGGTTCGCGCGACGACTTCTTTTTCGGCGGCGGCTTCTCGGGCGATGAACAGTTGCGCGGCTTCCGCGAGGGCGAGGAATTAGATTTTGACAGTCGCTTTGGCCATTTCGGCGGGATGCCTGAGTACGCCATGATGTTGGAGCAGCATCGCCATCTGGCGACCCAACATCAACGCCTTGAAGACTTGCTGACCGACGTGCTGGAGGAGGTGCGTCAGCTCCGCCAAGAAGTGAAGCAACTCAAGGGGGGCGGCGCCGCAGAGTCGGCTGTTGATGCACAAGCTGAGGAGAGCCAGTTCGACACGAATGCGCCCGAGGCAACCCCGCCACGCGTCGACGTGGAGCCGAGTGACAGCGCGCGGAACGCAGAACCGCAATCGCCACAAGTGGATGACGCTACGTCGGATGAAACGCCGTAACGCCATTTGGCCGAATACGCGGTGAAGTCCGACACTTCAGAAGGATCGACAGCGAAAAAACGGGGCGCTTGCTCGCCCCGGTGTCCAGGTCGGAGCATTGGACGAGATTGGCTCCGAACGCATTCATTTTCGGGGACACGTGGTCCCCGACTAACAGCGGCGGAAGATCAGGTTTTGGCAGGCGATTTGCACGAATACATTCTCAAACCGCCCGGCGTCGATTCGGTACTTTCGGTCGCTTCACAAACCATCCACCGGCAGGCTCGGCATGATCCGGCGTATCCTTCAAGCCCTCGTTCTATTTGCCTTTGTGGCGGGCGGAGTCGCACTCACGCCAACCGTGGCCAGCGCCGACGACTATTGGCATGGATATTGGGGTTGGTACGACAATACTTACCGCCCGTACTACCATCGCTATTACTCGCACCGGCCTAGTTACAGGTACGGTTATGGGAATTACTACTATCCCAATTATGGTTACCGCGAATATGGGTATCGCGATTACGGATACGATGGCGGCGGGCATGTTCAAATTGGCCCGTACGGCTTTAGCTGGCGATAAGCGGCGGTCGCTCGTCGCCGCGCTACGGAGAGTCAAGGAAGAGAGGCCGGACAGGAATCGGCTTCGAGAGTAACCGCCAAGGAAAACCGTAAGGAGCCGACTGCGGGCAAACACGGAAGTGCTCTGTCATGGAGGATCAACGCAAAGGGGAGTCGCTTATCGGCTTCCCTTTGCCATGCGCGTTCCGAACCTGGTTGAGTATTCCGAAGCGGCCGTTCGAAACTAACGTACTAACTGCAATTCGCCCCACAGACTTGGGTCTTCAGCGAACGGGAATTCTGGTCCAACGGTAAACGTTTGCCATCCCAACTCGCGATCGATCACGGCGTAGGCAAAGCCGAGGCGTGGATGTTCATCGGGATCAAAACCGGTCAGCGCTGTCGCGGCAATATGCGCCTCAAGCACGTACCCGCCGGGGCGCTTAGCGCTGCGAACTTGAAGTGATCCAGCTTGCGGAGGTTTCGGGTGCTCCTTGGCGCGATGGATCGGCGTCATCGCTGCCACGGGTTCGTCCAGGCGGCGACCTGTTCCTGCCGGTAGAAATACAAACCGATGGCAGAACCGGCTTGCGCGGTGGATGTCCTTGGTGTTGCGGGTGTCGATCCAAACGCTCAGGCCGTCGCTATCGTCAAGTCGCGAATCGCGGCACCATGGCAACTGCCGCTTGCCCGTCACCTGCACCCAGAACGATAAACCCTTCTCGCTCCATGCTCCGCGCACGTCGGCAAAAATGGGACGTCCTTCCAGCTCGCCGAAGCTCGGTAGACGGCGGCTCTCGTCAAACGAAAGCCCGCTGCTCGGCCAGAGATCCTTATGGTACTGGCACGGCGCAGAAAAGCGAAAGAGAAACGTAGGGGCTAATAGGGGCTCAGACATGAGGGGACTCTTGGTATTCCATCTGGGGCCACACGCCAGCTTACCGCGTGGGATGACGCTGAGCGGCACGAAACCGAAGGGAGCTGGTGCATCTAAGCGAGCCGTGAACCCGCCCGCCGTGGTGGGCCCCACGCACTGGGGTGCTCTCGTTGGTTCGTCCGTGCTCAACGCCTTGGGGTAACTTCAGTGTACCTGCCTGGCTCGTTTCTCCCCAGCCGTCTGCGACGTCGAGAATGGACGACGTCATTTCGCTTGGAGGGTGTTCCCAACCTTCGCTCCCCTTCCTTCGGAACGTCTGGAACCACGGCGCGACGAACTGCAAGCTAACTGACGATCGGACGCTGATATAGCCGGGGGAGGGCGTTGTCACGTGAGCATGCGACCAAGCGAGGATCTATCGCTTGTTCCTAATTGTAAGCGGGGGAAAATCGGTCGCTGTCATCGACGGCTAAACCGCAAAGGACTTCACGGAGTTGAGATCGAGAGCCTCGGCCAAACCTTGCCAAAAGATGCACTGCGCGCTGTTCACTACTCTTTTGGAGGGTGTGTGTTTTTGGTGGGGTAAATGGTGGCGTGTTGTGTTGTTTTTGGGTTCGGTGCAGTCTTGGCGTGTGGTTAAATCGCGGCCCCTGCGACGCTTCGGAATGCCCTCAGAAGCCTCGATTTTTCTGATTTTTTGGCGGATTGGGGTGGACACTTACCATTTTTTCACGCTGGCTGGGCGCCTAAATTTTGTGCATCTGGTGGTTGCTGGTATTTTAGGCATGGGTGCCTAGCTGCTAGCATTGCTAGTGCAGGTGTCGCAAGTGCAGGCAACGCAATGACATGCGCGCAGCTATCGACAGCCGGGGAACAATTCAACGAATGCGTCATCCGTTGACGACGCGTAGCGCCACGCGCGCTAAGTTCCCCTTTTGGAAGAAAGTGACGGCCATGACGGACGCTGCTTCTTCGCGCTCGCATTCCGCAGCCCTCGCGCGAAAGAATCAAGGACAAGGACCTGAAGCAACAGAACCTCGCACGCCGGCCGACAAACGTCGGGAGGCGCACCGTGTGGCGGAAGAGCTCTACCGCCACCGGCCGGACTGGGTTCTCTTTTTTCGGGAAGTGCTCGGAGTGGGTGGGGTTGTGCCGCGACTCTTCCCGTCCCAGGAAGAACTTGCCGCCTTCAAACAAACGCCCGAGTACGCCGAGATTCAAAAGATGTTGGCCGACTTGCGGAACCAAGGGCCGTACGGAGCCGACGTGGAGGACAAGGAGCCGACCCGTGTAATTACGGTTCGCCTGCCACGCAGTATGCATGAGGCGCTCCGAGCCGAAGCGTACGCCCGGCAGATCAGTATGAACAAACTTTGTATATCGAAGTTGCTCCAAGCACTCGAAGAGTATGACGAGGAAAGTCGCAAAGCGGATACGGAGCCGACGGAAGAAGGCGAGTAGCCCTAAGGAGGTGTGATTCGGTCGGATTACCGAACACGTTCGGCGGCGGAGATGAAACGCGATGGTCCTGGCGAGAAAGGGTTACGCCCGGACGCCAGACGCGATGGTCGGTCGTTCCGACGTCCCAGGAGCAACAAGAAAGAAAAAAGCCTTGGGACGAACCTGTAAGCCGGGTTCTGTTCCGCACGCGTTAGCGA
>CAYWIS010000280.1:0-6584 GCA_964458385.1 uncultured Pirellulaceae bacterium | reverse complement strand
TGGGCATCACCAAGTCCGCCACCGGGTAAACCTTGGTGGTCAACTGGGTTTCTGCTTCTTCCGGCGTGGTGATCAGCAACACCTCGTCACGGATCATGTAGGTCAAATCCAGCTCGCGCAGCATGAGCCGCAGCGCCGACCGAAGCGTGATGCCCTTCAGATTGCGGGTCACGGGAACGTCGGTCGAAAGGCCCACGTCGTCCAAGGCCTTCGTATCAATTTCAATGGGGATGTTGTGAGCATCCTTGAGGAACTCCACGACATCCGCCAAAGGAGTCTCAATAAACTCCAACGTGGCAATATCATCCAGCGCTCGGAAAATGCGTTCCTCGGCGGAACCCGATCGCGCCAGGTCAACCGATCCGTATTTCTCTTTGCGCTCGTTCAGGCTTTCCCAGAACGCCGGATCGGGATAGACAATCGGGGGCTCATCGGGGAAGGGAATGTGCGACTCTTCCACCAGCAGCAACGACGCCAACATATTCCGCTGCCGTTGGGCGCGAATGCTCATGATCGTCGCGTAATTTCCGATCAACTGGGAGTTGCGCAGGGCCGAGATGCCGACCTCCTGAGCGCGGGGCATATCGTTGATTTCGGCGATCTCGAGAATCTGTTCCGCAATCTCTTCCTCCGCCACCCGGAACTCGCCTTCGTCCATCAGCGCGTTGAACCGTAGCATCAAGTTCTGAATGCGTTCCTGATCGCGCAGCAAAGCGTCAGTCAGCCGCTGTTGCTGAACTGCTGCGGCCCGACGCGCCTCGGCCTCCGCGCGGCGGGCCGTCAGATCCACGCTCACGACTTCCGCTTCGCGAATGGCGGCCAAGATCTGATTCCGCAGTTGCAAACGCACATCAGCTCGCACATCGCGAGCGGCGTCCACCGACTCCAGCAGGTACTTCAGGTCTTGGATCACCCGCTCGGGCGCCGTGCCCATGATGTCGCGCGCCTGGCGGAGCGATTCCTGCACTTCGGTTTCCAGAATTTGCTCTTGGATCCGCTGTTGCTCCAAGGCTTCGCTAAGGAAGCGGCCGCGATCCGGACCAAAACCTTCGCCAAACCCAGGCGGCGGTCCCGCTGGCTGCGGAGCCGCAGCGGGCGGCGGCGCTGCGGGAGGCTCTTGCAAATGAATCATGCGCAACTCAGGATCGTCGGCCGCTTTGCGCACCGCATTCTGAACCGACGCAGCATGCGGGTTGTTCGGATCCGCCGTGCGGGCCGCTTCGGCGAGCTTTTGCGCGCCGAGTAAGTTACCACTTGCCAGTTCACGCGCGCTCATCTTCGCCAGGTTGTCGGCGTGGGCCATCATCACCCGGCCAACTTCGCGCAGTCCTGCGCTGCCGGCGGTCGGCAGGCTCAATCCGCCGTCACGGCGAACGACATCCATCAATTTGGGAAGGAAAGCCAGATCTTCAGCCAACTTCTCGGGAGCGACCGTCCATTGAGCCTGCACCTTCTTGCCCTGCACATTTCCTTGCACGGCGATCGTTTGCGGCTGATCTCCTTCCCAAACGCCAATCAAGATTGTATCGCGGTCGGCTCGCAGGGGCGGCAGCCGCTGCGGATAATGCTCCTTCACCGACGCAGGCAACGAAGTTTCGGTCGGCCAGAGCACCGGTTGGCTAGCGAACCGAGCCAGTGCTACGCCCGCCTTCTGCCCTGCATTGGGCTCCTGCATGTCGACGAACACCATACCGCCCGTGTGATTCGCAAGTGCGGCCAAGAGATGCACGTCACGCTGCGGGCCAATCGCATAGCTATGGACCGGAACCTGCTTGCTGACGAGTTTCTCAACCAGGGCGCCGAACTCGGCCGTAGCCAGAAAATTCGCCTTGCTCATTCCGTCGCCCAGATAGAGCACGGCGCGCGGACGACCGTTCACCGATCCGAAACTTTGTTCGGCGGCGCGCAGCGCGGCGGGCATGTCGGTCGAGCCTAGTGGAGTTCGCTGTTCCAGTTGCGCCAGGGCGGCGTTCATTTGCGCCCCGGTCGGCGGAACAAAGCCCTGGCTCAAATCGATGGCGTTTAGGTCAACGGCCATCAACTTGACGCGATCCTGCGGGCTGAGCGTCGCCAGCAAGGTGCGCAGCGCCGTCAGCGAATCGGTGCGGTACGCGCCTGTTTGGCTCGCCGACGTGTCGAACAACACCACAAGGTCCATTCCGCCTTTCGCTTGCGCCGCAGCGCGGAAGGCTTCCGGAGGCGGCGTCAAACTCAGTGCGAAGAACTGCTCGCCGGTTGGCTTTTCATAGACGGTCAACCGGGCATGTTGCGTCTTGCCTGCGGCCTCCTCCTGAGCCAAGCCCCAAGGAGCGGCGACAAGGGCGATCATCCAGGCAAAGATGGGCGCCGAGGTTGCAAACCACCGACTTCGTTTGCGCATGCTGCAAACTCCACGAAAAGATTCACGAAAAAGGGCGATTGCTCTGTTCCGGAGAAGCGCCCTGCCCTGCTTGCATTTGCGATGAGGCCGAGCGGCCCAAGGGGGAGAAAGAGCCGTTTCTCCCGCGCAAGGAGCTAATCAATTAAACCTCATTCTATTCACTCCTAAACAGTTACGCTACAAAAATTCATTAGGCAGTCTGGTGAAACGAAAAAAAGACGGCTGTCTAGCGAATTTCTCGCCAGCCAGCCGTCTCGCGTGCACACTCAACTCTCGTTCTTTCCGGGCGGCGGCGCCGGGCATAACGTTTAATCAACCCGTCTCCGCCGATGATACTACCTTAGAAGCAGGGAATCAGCCTCCCCCGGAGGAAGATCGGCAATCGCGGCCGCCGCCGCTTCAATCGCTAGGGTGGCGTCGAACCCCGCGCTCCAAGCGATAATCTTTACCCCCGCTTCCAGCGTGGCGCTGAGCGGTTCGCAGCGGGCAACCGAATTTCGTACAAAGTCACTCAGGTAAGCGGCGACAGCGCCCGCGTTTGCTTTCGGAGCTTCCTCTACCGCAGGGGGGGCCACCGCTTCCGCCTCAACGAACTTCCGCTCTTCGGCGGCCGGCTTCGACTCGTCTTGAGCGGGCGCTTCGTACTCGTCGACGTTGTAGTCGTAGTCATAGTCGTACTCGTATCCCTGGCTGTCGGTCTCGGCCGGAATCGGCTCGTAGTGATAATCCGACTGATAGGGGTACTCGTACTCATAGTCATAGCTGCCGAACTCGGCCGCCACATCGGCTTCGGCGTTCGCTTCGGTTTCCGCGACCGTTTCCGTTTCGGTGGCGGCGGCTTCTTCGGCCAATTCGCTCTCGGCGGCGGGTTCCTCGGCGGCCGGCTGCTTCGGTTCAGCGAAGATTATGCCCCCTTCGTAGCTGTAGAAGTATTCGCACTCGTCATCGAAGCAGGCTTCCTCGTCGGCGGCCACCGCGTCTTCGACAGGCTCGGCTTCGGTCGCTTCATCCTCGTCCGTCGCTTCGTCTTTCACGACTTCCGACGTCGTTTCCGCAGCGGGAGCATCGACCTGGCTGCCGTAGTCATAGTGATATTCGTAGTCATAGCCGTAGTCGTAATCGTAGTTATAGTCGTACTCATATTCGTAGCCGGACGAGCCATTGGCCGCTTCGGCATTGGAGAAGTCTTCCGCCACGGCCTCTTGAGCAGCGACTTCGTCAGCAGCCGGTTCTTCGGCGGCTTCGTCGGTCGCGGCCTCCGCGGTCATCTCCGCTTCGAGAGCTTCCGCCTCATCGGCATAGTCTTCGCTGTAGGCTTCATAGTCATACGTCTCGTAGATGTACGAGTCGTCGGCGGTCGCGGAGGACTCGGCGGTTGCTTCCGCTTCCGCAACTTCGTCTTGGGCTGTCTCGTTGGTTAGCTCTTTCGATTCGTCCACCAGTTGAACCGTGGTGTTCTGGCTTTCGCCATAGACTTGCTCGTCGTAGATAGCGTCGTACTGCGACAGGTAACGGGGGTCGGTTGTGTTGGCGTCTTCTTGGCTGGCTTCCGAGATGACGTCGGCCGGAGCTTCCTCAGCGGCTGTAGAAACAACGGCGGCCGACGCGTCCTCGATCATCGCCTCGGGAAGGTCGGCCGGGTGAGCGAGCGAATCGTCCGGCAGATGGCAAGCGTCGTAATAACACGCGTCCTTGGAGGCCGCTCCGAATCCGCAAATGTCCTCGCAGCCCGCAAAACAGGCTCCGTCTTTCACCGCGGCCCATGCGGCCTCACTACTGGCCGCATCGCACTCATCGTCGACGCGCGGCGGACGGGGTACAGCGTCGCGGGCGGCGACCACCTGACCCGGCGCGGCGTCGCTGTGTCGGCCGGCGTCACCCCATAGCAGGGAGGCCGACAGCGAGGCCATCAATATCGATAAAGCAAAACAAGAGCGTTTCATTCCGAGTCCTCCAAGACGGTTTTCATGTGAGACGGGGCATTGGCTACCGTCGTGCTGCACATGGGGTATTGGCGTCTCCGTGACGCCCACCGTATGCCAAACGTATCGGAGTTTGCTTTTTGGGATCCTTAGGTAAATGGGCGATTTACGGCAGTCTGCGCAAGAGATTCCCCGTTTTTCACGTACGCGGCAGTTCGAAGAGAAATGGCAAGAACACGGGCGTTAACACGTGTAACGCGCATCAAAAAAGCGTTGGGGAAACGCGCGCAAGACCGAAGATCGCGCTACGTGCGACGCCCTTGTGCGACCGACTTTGCGATCACACGATCGCTTCCATCAACTGCCCTGCGCGGGCGACTCGATAAGCGCCCAAGCGAGCGGCCTTGCAATCGCGCATAGCCCCCCGATCGACACAACAATATGCCTCGTGAGCCATGCCCCTGTCGTTACGCCTGTAACGATCGTGACCGTCGTCACGTCGGGTAAAAGCGGCGCTCGTGCAGCAACCGGCGCAAGCAACACGCAGCGCCGGTGATTTTCGCCGAATGGCAAGAATGACTCACGAAGTCCGCATTGCCTTACGTTAGGCCGTGCGTTCCGATAACGGCTTCCAGGCGCGGGGCGTAGGCCCTGTGTAGTTGGCGCGGGGGCGGATCAAGCGATTGTTGTCGAGCTGCTCCATCGCATGTGCGCTCCAGCCCACCACACGACTCACCACAAACAAAGGCGTGTAAAGCTCAACGGGTAAGCCCAAATAGAAGTACAGCCGCGCGCTGGGCCAATCGAGATTCGGCGGCAGCCCCTTTTCTTCGC
The DNA here is from genome assembly GCA_964458385.1 of uncultured Pirellulaceae bacterium. GTDB lineage: Bacteria > Planctomycetota > Planctomycetia > Pirellulales > Pirellulaceae > JAHWKS01. Next base: position 1,448 of record CAYWIS010000280.1, on the reverse strand, counting down.
CCACAATGCGTTCGATGACATCGGCGACTTGTTCCAAGTCTTCGCGGCCAACATCACGGGCTAGTTCCGCGCAAAGCGGCTTGAGAAACCGAGCGCGTGGATCGCCGGTCTTGTAGACGCGGTGCCCAAACCCCATGATTCGGCGTTTCTGAGCTAGTGCATCGCGAACCCAACCCTCCGCACGATCGGGCGATCCGACCTCTTCCAACACTTCCATTACACGTTCATTGGCGCCGCCGTGCAGCGGCCCTTTCAGCGCGCCGATGGCGGCTACCACGGCCGAGTGCAAGTCTGACAGAGTCGAGCAGACCACGCGGGCCGTGAAGGTTGAGGCGTTGAATTCATGCTCCGCGTACAGGATCAACGACACGTCCATCGCGCGCTCGTGCTGGGGCGACGGTGACTCGCCGTGTAAGAGCCGAAGCACATTCGCAGCAAACGATCGTTGCGGATCGGGAGCGACCGGTTCGCTTCCGCGCCGAAATCGGTACAGCGCGCCCATCGCCACAGGCAACTGCGCCAACAACCGTTCCGCTTTGCGGAGATTGGCGTCCCGATGGTTATCGCCCGCCTCGGGATCCCAGTGCGAAAGCAAGCTGGCGGCGGTGCGCATCGCATCCATAAATGGCGTTTCGGCGGGGAGCAGCCGCAGCGCACTCAACACGTTCGGGTGGACGGTATAGTTACCCGCCAGGCGAGACCGGAACTCGCCCAATTGCGTCTCGGTGGGCGCCTCGCCGTAGAGAATAAGGTACGCCGTCTCTTCAAACGTGGCGTGACGGGCCAGGTCTTCGACCGAGTAACCGCGATAAAGCAATCCGCCATCAACCGTACTGATCGCCGTTTCGCCGGCGATCACGCCTTCCAAACCAGGGCGATAAATCGTTTCCGTCATGGCTTACGTATACTCCCAAAGCGAGAAAAGAATCACGCACGCGGTTTCGAATTTCGAGATGGTCCCATTGGGCGGTAAACATTTCGTTACTATGCAAGCCACAGCTAATTCGGAGCGATAGACCGGCGCCCTGCGCGCCGCCCATTCGCCGCGGCGTTAACGTCCGAACAATTGCGTGTATGAACGACCGGCGCGGCCCACACCAATACGACGTTGTTCGGGGTTGAGGATGTTGGCGCGGTGCCCCTCGCTATCCATCCACAATCGGACCGCCGCTACACCGCCATCACCTGTGCGGGCGATGTTTTCGGCGCTGGCGGAAGCGCCAAATCGCTTGGCCCGGTCGGTGAACGATTGCTTGCCCGGCGCCGGCGACGTATGCGAGAAGAAGCCCAGGTTCTCCATATCTCGCGAATGATCGGCCGCAGCCAGACAAAGTCTCAGATCAACTTGAAGCGGCGGCAAACCATGGGCCACACGTTGCTTGTTCGTTTCGACAATGGCCGCCACCTCATCCCGATCCAACTGCGTTAACGCCACGGCATTGCGCGCT
>CAYWIS010000279.1:0-6698 GCA_964458385.1 uncultured Pirellulaceae bacterium | reverse complement strand
CAAGGGGAATCGTCGGCGGCGCGCCGCGGGCAGCGCAAGAGGTAGCCTTCTGGGAACAGTCGGTTGTTCTGCGAACCGAAGGGCTGCCGGCCTGCCCGCACGTGGTCACGATTCTTCGGTTCTGGGGCCGCGACGACGGGCTCTCAGGTCGGTACGACCTACTGACCGCCAAGACCAACCAAGCCCGCGTTAGAAAGCCTCTGGTCCGACACACCCGGCGAATCCGGTTCGCCCACCCCATCCGTCGCTAAACGAGCCCATTGTCTCCACGATTCCCACCGACTTGCGCGCCGCCTGAGAGCCCCTCCCGAACCTTCCCCGGCACACTGAAGGCGGCGCCAGAAAAATGCGCCTCGTATGCCCCCCCAAATGCTTGACGATGCCACTCTAGTCTGATTGCAAATAGACATTTTTCCCGAAGACGAGGTTGCGGCCGGGTATGCGATGATGGCCTCGCTGAAATGCAGCCTCTCCACGCCTTGCCCCACGGCGACGCTTGTCAACCAGCGGTTCGTTGCCGCGGTGCTTCGGTTGTTGGTCAGAACTCTGAAGTCGGCATGGATGGTCAACGAAGTGCCCGTCCGTCCGGCCAATGGATGACCCAGAAAACGCAGACGGCTGGTCGCTCGCCTTGTCGCTAAAGCGGCTTGAAGGCGAAGGAGAGGCGGTCTCGGAAATTTTGCAATAAGCAGGCGCAACTCGCTGCGCGGGTTGATGCGGCCTATCCTCCCGGGCAAGGTGGGTTGCTGGATTGCGCCGAGCGCGTCATGCTTGTGGATCCCAGTTGGCGACCTACCTTGAGCGTTCGGCGGAGAAAGACGAATGAAGGGCAACCCGCGAATCTATGCCATGCCGTTTGCGAGCGTCTATCCGCTGTATATCGCCAAGGCGGAGAAGAAGGGGCGCACCAAGGCGGAGGTCGACGCCATCATTTGTTGGCTGACTGGATACAGCCAGAAGGACTTGGAAAGGCAGTTGAAGAACGAGGTGGACTTCGAAACCTTTTTCCGAGAAGCTCCGGCGCCCAACCCGGCTCGGCGTTTGATCAAAGGCGTTATCTGTGGCGTCCGCGTGGAAGAGATTCAAGAGCCGCTGATGCAAGAGATTCGCTATCTGGATAAGCTCATCGACGAGTTAGCCAAAGGGAAGGCCATGGAGAAAATCCTCCGGGCCGAACCCGGCCCTGCCGCCAAGCGCCAGGCGCCATAGGGTTCTGAGACTTGCGGCCCGCCGTCGTATGGGGCAACACGCCGCATCGGACAAAGTCAAGTTCTTTGCCGCCGTCGACGCCGAGCCGCCGCGGGCGGGTTGTCGTGGTTTGAACTATTTTGTTGCCGTGGGCGAAGCAAGGTGCTAGGATCTTTCTTCGTCTTAGACGCCGCTCTCTTCTCTCATCCGTTCCTTCGCGCCTCATCTGCGCTGCCGTATTCTACGGTATTTTTTGTAAGGAGGTCACTATGAGTCGGCGAAATCGACAACTCGGCTTTACCTTGGTCGAGCTGCTGGTGGTGATCGCCATTATTGGAATTTTGGTCGCCCTGCTTTTGCCGGCGGTTCAGGCTGCCCGTGAGGCGGCGCGGCGCATGTCGTGCACGAACAACATGAAGCAGTTGGCCCTGGCGCTGCACAACTACCACGACGTGCACAAGCTTTTTCCGCCCGGCAACATGACCTCCAACAAAATGAACTTCGCCAACGCCAACTGGTGCAGCAGCGGCGGCACCGCCGAGACGCGGGCGAGTTGGACGGTGCTGATTCTGCCGTTCATTGAAGGCCAAAATCAGTATGCCCGGTTTGATTTTGGCGCCACGTTCACCTCCACGTCGAACGTGCCGGGCGTGGCCGCGAACGACAACGAGTTCAAAACGAACAACCCCAACTTCCAATGCCCGTCGGACCCGAACTCCACGCCGACGAACAACAACTGCTCTTACTTTGGCGTTCAGGGAGGCGGGCCAACGCCCGCGTGCAGCACCCAGTCGGGGCAACGGGTGTTTTATCTTAACGGGGTGCTGATCCATAACGGCGAGATCGGCATGGCCAGCTTGACCGACGGGTCGTCCAACGTGTTTCTCTTGGGCGAAAGTCGGTATCATTTAACCAAAGGCGGCCGGTCCGACGGGATCGTCGCAAGCTGGGCCTCGGGAGGCAAGTGCGACACCTGGGGCATGCCCCTGGTGTGCGCCGCGGCCAAGGAGCAGATCAACTCAGTCGCCACTCACGGCGGCAAAGTGGACACGCTCAACATTCAGTCGCGGTTGTTTGGTAGCTTCCATCCTGGCGGCTGCAACTTTGCGCTAAGCGACGCGTCGGTGCATTTTGTGCCGCAAACCATCGACCTGAACGTTTACCGTCAACTTGCGATTCGCGACGACGGCCTGCCCTCAGGAGGATATTCTCAATGAGTTGTTGGAACCCTCGCTCGCTTTACGGTTGTTTCGGCTGGAGCCTGACGCTGGGAATCCTTCTAGCGGTGGCGGGCTGCGGCGAGGATGGCCCCAAACGCTATCAGGTTTCGGGACGCGTCACTTACCAGGGAAATCCGATACCGGTGGGCGAAGTGGTGTTCGAGCCCGACCCGTCGAAGAACAACTCAGGCCCCGGAAGTGTGGCCCAGATCAAAGACGGCGCCTACCGCACCGAACCTGGCATGGGCGTGGTCGGCGGACCGTACATTGTGCGCATTGTCGGTTTTGACGGCGTACCGGCGGGCGATTCCACTCAAGGGACCGGGCTCTTTTCGGCGCCCTGGGAAACCACGGTCGATTTGCCCCAAGAAGACACCGTGCAAGATTTTGAAGTGCCCGATACATGGCGATAACGCCCCTGCTTTCACTTAAGGACTGAGACGGCGCCGGCCCTTCGGGCACAAGACTTGCGGCGTTGTGATTCTTCCTTTGCGGGGAGAATCACCATGGGTCTGTTGAAAGAAACGCTCCGCGAGTTTTCCGAGGACCGCTGTTCGCAAATGGCGGCGGCCTTGGCCTTTTACACGATGCTTTCGCTGGCGCCGCTCTTGTTGGTGGTCGTGACAGTGACCTCGCTTGTGATGGGCGACTCGGCTCGCGAGCGATTCATCGAGCAGTCAGAGCAGGTGGTGGGAGAACAAGGCGCCGGCGAACTGGAAGAGTTGCTCAGCCGCGGCGAGCAGCAGCAGCAAGGCGTTTCCTTGCAGGCCAGCCCGACCGAAATCATCACGCAGATTGTCAGCGTCGTTTTGTTGATCGTCAGCGCGACCGGGCTGGTGGGGCAACTGCAAACGTCGCTGAACCAGGTCTGGGACGTGGAGCCCGACCCGGAACAAGGCGGGATGAAGAATTTCCTGGTAAAGCGGGCGTTATCGCTGGCCATGATCTTGGGCATTGCGCTGTTGTTGTTGGCGTCGATGATTTTGACCGCGGCCTTGGGCGTAGTAGGAGACTGGATCTCGGAGAACCTGGGCATTGGCGCCGTGGCTCAGTATGCAATTAGCGAAGGCGCCACGCTGTTAGTGATCACGGTGCTGTTTGCGGCCATGTTCAAAGTGCTGCCCGACGCCCAGGTACCCTGGCGCGTCACCTGGGTCGGAGCGCTTATGACCGCTCTCTTGTTCACCCTGGGCAAGTTCTTGATCGGCCTGTACTTGGGGAACAAAGACATGGGCTCCAGTTATGGTCAGGCCGGCTCTTTGGTGCTGTTGCTCTTGTGGGTTTATTACTCGTCGATGATCTTCTTTTTTGGCGCCGAGCTAACCCAGGTTTGGGCTCGTCGGCAGGGGGCCGCCATTCGTCCGGCCGAGGGCGCCGTGAAGGTCATCACCCACAAAGAACCCGTACGCGATAGCGCCGCGGCGGCCGCCTCGGCCTAGACGGCTCCCTGGGGCGCGCGGCGGAAAAAAACCTCGACCGACGGTGAAATTTGTTTGCGGCAAGCATCCGAGGCCGTTAGAATTCACCCTGCTTTTCTCTTGTTTCTGTCTCCTCGTTCGAGGGATTTCGGTTCGGAGTCGAACCTATGGAGTTCTTGCTGCGCGACCAGCGATCGGAGTGCTTGGCCGCACATGGGCCAGCCGAGAAAGACAAAGCGGCGGGCGAGTCGCGGGGTGAATCTCAAAATTCGCCCTTGCCGCGTCGCCGCAGGCGGTTCGCCTTACGCGTGAATCTACGGCTGTTTCTTTTGCTGTGGTTGATGACCAGCTTCTTGGCGGCCTGGTGGGGACTGCGCCGGCAGATTCACGCAGTGGAAGTCCGGTTGAAACATACCGAAGCGTACGTGGCGTTGAACGAGTCGGCCGGAATTAAGGTTGACGCCCATGGCGTCGTGTGTGCGGTCTATGGCAATGCGGCCGACCTGTACCACTTGCCCAACTACGAACACGTGGTTGAGGTCAACATCTTCCACTGCGAGGCGGACCAACTGGCGGTGCTGGACCGGTTTCCTTCGCTCAAGACGGTTCGCTTCGCTTCTTTCCACGGGGTAGCGGCCGAGGCGGCCGCGCGACTAACCGATCAACTGCACCTTACGCGTTTGCGGGCTCGCCATGTGAGCGATGAAGATGCGGCGCCGCTGGCCCAATTGCGGCAGTTAGAGTACTTGCATTTGGAAGACTCGCCCCTGACCGACGCCAGTATCCAATCGCTTTCGCAATTAACGGGGCTGGAAATTCTGAGCATCCACGGCTCGCACATCACGCCGGCGGGAGCGGCCCGGCTAGGTGCGGCGCTTCCTGGCTGCCGCCTGGTGCTGAGCTCGGTTCAATAAGAGGTCGGTTGCTCAAGGGCCGTCGATGGGCGGTCAGGGCCGCAAGCGGGTCCCGCCAGGCGGGCGGGACCGGTCCCAAGATGGGAGCTTGCCCGGCCGCAGGTGTTACTTGTCCCAGCGGGTGAGCTGGGCCTTCTTGATTTCGTGCTCCAAGAGCAGCGCGAAGTGAGCCACCAGATCCAGGCCGCGGGTCACTTTGTTAACGCCGTCGATTTCGATCTCGTCGATGCCCAACTGCTCCATGGCGTCAATCTGAGCCGCCAACGTACCGCGGATCTGATCGATTCGCTGAAGATAGCCGCGGATATCGTCTGGGCTGCGCGAGGCCTTGCGAGCCTTGTTCGTGCGCCGTGTTGGCGTTCCTTCGGCCGAAGCGGAAATTTTCTTGCGAGTTTTTTTGACGGCCATATCCAAGATCTCCTATCGTCCTAAGTGCTTGCCCGTTCTCAGTTAAGGAACTCCCGCGCTAAAAACTTTAACACAAAAGGAAAATCAATTCAACCCATAGAACGTGACGAACTTCGGAAAATGAACATCTGTTCAGTATAATGAATGCGTGACGAGTGCGGGCCGGCCCGTTCCCGCCCGACTCCGCCCCGGTAGGGGCGTTGGCCGTCTCTCTCTTTCATCCGAGGTTGCTTATGTCTTATGCTGCGCGCGTCTTGGTCTGGCGCGACTTCTTCGACGATGAGATCGTCCTCTTCGCCACCGGCTCTGAGTCGGCCGACGGCGACCCCGAATCGCTACCCCGCAGCCTGTGCGTGCTGGGCTGCTTACACTTGGACGCTATTTTGGACCTGTTCGGTTACCAGGCCTGGCGCCATGTGGCTCAGGCCACGCGCGACAAGTCGATCCTGCCCGTCGAAATTGGTTTGAAGTTCTACGACGACGCGTCGTGAACTCTCGTCGGCCACTTTTTCCCTTCCTCTTCTCTCCTCTTCATCCTATGCAATTGCATATCCTTCTCAATTTGGCGCTGGATCTTGCGCGCCGACTTTCCCAGAAGACCGTCACGCGGGTTGATGACGAGCTGATCGATCTGCTCGAAGCGCTGCACGACGACCCGACCCTGCGGGCCTGGATCGGCGGCAAGCTGCTTCAGCCGCCGGGAACGCTCGCCATCGAAACGGCTCCTTCGGCGGCGGTGGCCGCGGCGCTCGCCCAGCGGCAACTCACGTGGAACAAGCTCATGGCTTATCTTCCCCGCATCTTGGAGATCTTGCACTTGGTTCGGACGTTCACCGCCTCGTGATGGGTCATAGGAAGCGCGGTGGGGGCTTCTCCGGGGTGTGGTTGGTTGGGCGGGGCTCCGGCGCCGGTTCGGCGCCGGCAAGGGGCGGCGTGGTGTTGGGTTGGAGTGTGAGTTTCTTCCTGGGTTCTTCGTGGTTGACGCTTTTATGCAAACGCTTCCTCGTCAAATGTTGGCCGATCATCTTTGTGCGGCGGGTTACTTGCGCTCGGCTTCGCCCGATACGCAAGAGCTTTCTGCGGCGGTGCGGGCGTTTCAGGCCGCATATGGTCTGACGGTCGATGGCTGGGCCGGTCCGCAAACGCGCCGGGCGCTGCTCGATCCGCTGTCGCACTTCTGTGGTGTGGTGGAGCGATTGGACGACACCGACCGCTTGTGCCGCTGGCCCGATAAGCGAATCACGTGGACCGTGGCGGGCCGGCTGCCGCACCTGTCGGACCTGGATCAGAAGGCCGCCTTCGAAGAAGCCTGGCATTCGTGGGCGGCGGTCTGCGGGATCGAACCGCTCTACACCGCCAATTCCCGCACGGCGAACGTGCTGATGGGCGCCGGCGGAATCGACCGCGCCGGCGGAACGCTGGCCTGGAGCGAAATGCCCTGCGGCGTTGTCCGGCAACTGCAACAAAAGTACGACACGCAAGAGACGTGGGTCATTTCAGAGACGCCCGGCCGATACGAAATCGACCTGGTGCGTGTGGCCGCGCACGAG
>CAYWIS010000278.1:0-6765 GCA_964458385.1 uncultured Pirellulaceae bacterium | reverse complement strand
TTGAAGAGAATGAGTTTACCGCGGCCGACGCGGCTCCGCAGGTGGAACAGCAAGTGCTCGCTCCGTGGCGCAAGCAGCGCGAGCAACTAGAAAGCCTCCAAGGTTCATCGCAGTTGCGGCCAGAGTTCGTTGAGCAACTACTCAAGTACGTCCGCCTGCGGGAAGAAAGCTTCCAGTTTTTGGTCGAAGCGCTGCGCGAAGACGATGAAGCGAAGATGCGTTTGCATTCGGAGCGTGCGTCGGCCGCCGACGCCCTCGCCCGCCAAATGTCCTCGCAAGGGAATTGATCGCGGTTGGCCGTTGTTCTAAGGTTTGCCTTGCGCTTGGGTACTACGCGATGACGTCCTTCCGCCCCGCGCGACGAGACGATGCATGGAAGGACCAATGACTGCCTCTGCTCAACTTCGAGGCGGCGAATCGAGCCAGACCATAGGATCGCCAACCGGAAGGCTCAATGCGCGGTGCCAGTTCGAGGCGGAAACTCAGGGGGCTTTCGTGACATTCTTGGTCGCTGCCGGCTTCTTCCAGGACGCGGCATGCGTGGTGTGTTGTTCTTCGCCCAAAAAGAGTTTCACACCCGCCACGGGAGCGCGTCGAGGTTGACATTGCCGCCGGACAGAATTATGCCGATCCGTTCGACATTGGGCGGCGGCCGAAAGCGGCCGCTGAGCACGGCCGCCAACGGAACGGCCGAGCTAGGTTCAATCAAGAGTTTGGCTCGTTCCCAGGCGAGTCGCATGGCGGCGATGATGGCGTCGTCATCCACGGTGATGATCTCTTCCAAGTGATCGCGCAGGATCGGCCAGGTAAGCTCGCCGAGGCTGGTCAACAACCCATCGGCGATGGTCTTCGGCGCGGTTTGTGGCAGAAGCTGACCAACCGCGAACGAGCGGGCCGCGTCATCCGCCCCAGCCGGTTCGGCGCCGTACAAGAGAAGGTGCGGCGCCATCGCCCGCGCGGCCAAGCAAGCGCCACTCATAAGCCCACCGCCTCCGACGGGGGCGATGAGCGCATCCAAGCCTTCCACTTGTTCCAGCAGCTCCAGTGCGGCGGTGCCTTGGCCGGCGATCACATCGGGATGGTCGTAAGGGGGAATCAGCACGGCGCCGGTTTCGGCCTGCACCGTGGCGGCGGTCGCTTCGCGGTCGGCAAGCGTTGGCTCACAGGAAATGACACGACCGCCATAGTCTTCGACGGCCCGGCGTTTGATTGGCGATGCCGTGCGCGGCATGACCACATGGGCCGGAATTTCACGCACCTGCGCCGCCAACGCCAGGGCCTGCGCGTGGTTGCCCGAACTGTGCGTTACCACGCCGCGCTGGGCGTCGGCGGGCGAGAGCTTCATTACCGCGTTGCAGGCTCCACGGAATTTGAAGGCTCCCGCTTTTTGAAACTGCTCACACTTGAAGAACAAACGCCGGCCCGCAAGACGGTCGAGCGCGCTACACGTCATCACCGGCGTGCGGTGGGCAAACGGAGAGATACGATTGGCGGCTTCGCGAATATCGTTTAAGGAGGCTGCGTAGTTGGCCATGGAATGGTATAGGCAAGTGGTGGAACGCGAACCTTGTAGCGTCAAGGAGCCGGCGGTGAGGAACGTTCAAATGAGGCGGCAACGTCGGATGGCGGCGTTGCGGCGGACAATCTTGCCACTAGCGACCAGCGCCTTCCCCTCGTGAGGGACAACATGCGGCAGGGCTTTCACCTCCGGCGACGCTCCGCAGGATTTTATCGCAAGCACCCAGGCCGCTTGCGACGAACTTCCGACCACTATGGCCAGTCGCGACGGTCCAAGTGGCCCGATTTGTTGATCGCCCAGAACAATCGCAGACCAAGGAGGACGCTTGCAATCATACCCGTTAGCCCCAGGACCGACACGCGGTGCATCCCCAGAAAGGTTGTGGTGGGGAACAAGAGCGGCGTCACTTGTTGGCTGAGCATCAAGGCCGATCCGAGAAATAGCGCGCTGGCGATCATGCCACACACCAGGCGGTTAACCGAGGGCTCCAAACCGCGGTGCTCCAGGTGGACATCGAACTTGCCGGTGCGTACTTGCTCAAGCAAGTCGATCATGAGCCGGGGAAGCACTTCCACCAATTGTTCGACTTCGTATGCTATCCGCCGCAGTTTGCGCCAGCGCCGCACGGGAGAGAGGCGCCGCAGCAACATCCGCTTGTGATAGGGCTGGAGCACTTCCATGATGCTGAACTTGGGGCTAAGCAATTTGGCTGTGCCTTCCAGCGTGACCAACGTTTTAAGCAAGAGCGCTACTTGCGGCGTCAGGTGGATCTGGTGGCGGCGGATAATTTCGACCATTTCGTTCAAGCAACCGCTCAGGTCGAACTGCTCCAACGGTACGCCGGCATACTGGCCTACAAAGTCGGCCAGGTCGCGCGAAAGCGCTCGTTCGTCCAAATGCGGGGGCGCATCGCCAAGCTGCATGATGACGGCCGTAAGCAGGCTGACATCTTGGTTCACAATCGCCATCAGCAGTTCTTCGATATCCTCCCGCATCCGCTCGTCGATGCGGCCAACCATGCCAAAATCGAGCAAGCCAATCACATTCCCCGGCAGCAGCACGATGTTCCCTGGGTGCGGGTCGGCATGGAAGAAGCCGTGCGTGAAGATCATTTCCATGTAGATCTCTGCGCCCCGGCGGGCAATGAAGTCCACGTCGAATCCCGCCCGGCGCAGGAGTTCGGCCTCCGAGAGCTTCCGCCCTTCGAGCATCTCCATAGTCAACACCCGCGGCGTGCAGTACTCGGTGTAAGGCGTTGGGATGCGGAGGGTCGGATCGTCCTTAAAGAGCACGGCGAATTGGTGCAAGTTCCGCTCCTCGCGGCCGAAGTCCAACTCTCGCCGTACGGTGCGGGCCATCTCGGCCACGGTGGCCGACGGGCGATACGGTGCAAACTCAGGAAGACGCTCGGCTAGTTGGGCCAGGGCCGCGAGCACTTCCAAATCTTCGTGCACTACCGAGGCGATCCCCGCATGTTGGACTTTCACGACCACGTACTCTCCGCTACGCAGCCGCGCTTTGTGCACCTGCCCAATCGACGCCGAAGCGATCGGCTCATCGCTAAACTGGAGAAAAATATCATCGATCGGTTCGCCCAGTTCGGCTTCAATAATCGCCCGGACCGTGGCGGGCGGATCCGCACGCACGTTGGTCTGAAGCTGCTTAAGCTCCTCGGCCAGTTCGACGCCTACCACATCGGGACGCGTACTGAGCAATTGCCCGAGCTTGATGAATGTGGGGCCTAGCTCGGTGAGCGCCATGCGTATGCGCGTTTCGCGGGTAAGACGAGCCAGGGCCTCGCCGTCACGCGCTTTGATCTGGTCTTTGACGAACTCAATATTGGTGTGGCTCAGCCAGTCGGCCAAACCATACTTGCTTAGGATCGAAATAATCTCGGTCCCGCGCCGCAGGTTGCGATAAAACTGGGGAAGCGCCGTGATTTTCATGCAGTGGAGGATTTCGATCGCGTTTCCAAGGGGCGGAGCCGGCAGAACCTTACGCCAGAACAAAATCAACAGGTCGCCAGGCTGAATCGTACCTTGCCGGCCATGGCGGCGGGATAGAGGTCGGAGTTTAGAAACCCAACGCCGGACAAAACGCGGCCGACCACCGCGGAATGGGTGAGTTTTTCCTGCAAAATTGCTAACCTGGTCCAAACACATTATACCGGGGTCCACCAACCTGGGTGGAGCGTCGCGTTTTGGCCTCCTCCAGGGGCAACCGCGAACGATAGCCCTGGTGATGACGTTTGTGGAGGACGCTCCGATTAGGGCGCCGGCGGTAGTCGGGGGGACGCGTCTTGACCGCGAGGCTGACGTCACGCACACTAGGATTGGCTTTTCGCCGAAATGACCTACCTTCTGTGCACGCCGCGGCTTTTTACTCAAGCGCTCTGGAACCTGCTGTTATGCGAATTGCTGCCTCTGCGATGATGGTGTTGCTCTGCGCCGCTGCCGCCTTGGCCGAGAACTGGCCGCAATGGCGAGGGCCACGTCTTGACGGCGTAAGCGCCGAGAAGAATACGCCCGTCAAATGGAGCAAGACCGAGAACGTCGCCTGGCGATTCCCACTGCCCGGCCCTGGCGGCGCCACGCCGGTCGTTTGGGAAGACCGAATCTTTGTGACCGCGCCCGAAGGAGACAATCTGCTGTTGATTTGCGTGAGCAAGGACGGCAAGGAGCTGTGGCGGCAGAAGGTGAGCCAGGGCAACCGCGTGGTGCGCGGAGACGAAGGCAACTCCTGCTCGCCTTCTCCCTCGACAGATGGCAAGTACGTCTGGACCTTCTTCACCGACGGCACTCTGGCCTGCTACACCATGGACGGCAAGGAGGTCTGGAAGCTCAACTTGCAAGACCGATACGGGAAGTTCAACATTGCGTTCGGCATGACGGCGACGCCGCTGTTGGACGGAGACGTGCTCTACGTGCAACTCATTCACGGTGAAGGACGGGCCGAAACCCGTGAAGCCGTGGTTGTCGCTTTGAACAAGCACAACGGCGATGAAATCTGGAAGCACGACCGCCAAAGCGAAGCCCGCGACGAGTGCGAACACTCCTATGCTTCGCCCACACTTTACCGTGACGGCCAGCGGGAGTTCCTCATCACCCACGGCGCCGACTACACCATCGCCCATAGTCTCAAAGACGGCAGCGAATTGTGGCGGTGCGGCTTGAACATTGGCGCGCAGTATCATCCGACGTTGCGGTTTGTGTCGTCGCCGGCTGTGGGTGAGGGACGCATTGTGGCGCCCTCGGCAAAGAACGGTCCGGTGGTGTGCATCAAACCCGACGCCCAAGGCGATATTACCGAGGCCCAAGCGCCGTTCTTCTGGCGCAAGGACCGCGGCACTCCCGACGTTCCTTCGCCGTTAATTCACAACGGGTTGGTGTATTTGTGCCTGGAGAACGGTAATCTCGTTTGCCTGGACGCCGAAACCGGGGAAGAATACTACGTCGAGCGGACGGTGCGGGAGCGGCACCGCGCTTCGCCCGTGTACGCCGATGGCAAAGTGTACGTGACGGCCCGCAATGGCGTGGTGACGGTGGTCAAGGCGGGAAAAGAATTCGAGATATTGGCCCAGAACGATATGGGGGAGGAGATGTCGGCCTCGCCTGCGATCTCCAACGGCCGGATTTATCTCCGCACCTTTGACGCGCTTTATGCGATCGGAAAGTAAAGCGAGAGAAACCGGATAATTCCCAGCCGCTTGGGCCTCCCGGGGCGGCCTACCATCTTCGACTCTTGAGCTACAAACGGTGGAACAGCGTTCCGCTGTCCAAAATCGCCTTGCACGCGGACGGGGCGGACCGGTAAACTTTTTCGCTTATTTGCCTCCGCCTGGCGGGCTGGAGCACGACCCGGGGACGCCGAGGGCGTCCCTTTTTTTATCATGAAGGAAACGATGGCCTCAGTTACCCTTGGCCGGTCCGAGACCGGCCCCCACTCTATGCGCCGCGAAGACATTCGCAATATCGTCATCATTGCCCACGTCGACCACGGGAAAACAACCCTGGTGGATTGCCTGCTGCGGCAAAGCGGGCAGTTTCGTGACTCGCAGTTGCAAGGCGAGTGCATTCTGGATTCAAACCCGCTGGAGCGCGAGCGTGGAATTACGATTCTTGCCAAAAACATCGCGCTGCCCTACAAGGGCGTGAAGATCAACATTATCGACACCCCCGGCCACGCCGACTTTGGCGGTGAAGTGGAGCGGGTGTTGCGCATGGCAGACGGGGCATTGCTGCTGATTGACGCCGCCGAAGGCCCGCTTCCACAAACGCGGTTCGTGCTGTCGAAGGCCCTGGAAGTGGGGCTCAAGCCGATTGTGGTGGTAAACAAAATTGATCGCTCCGACGCCCGGCCCCACGAAGTCGTTAGCGAGGCCCTCGACCTGATCTTGGAATTAGGCGGCGAACAACACCTGGACGATTTCCCGCATATCTTTGCAAGCGGCCGTGAAGGGTACGCCACGCACGATCCCGACGTGCGCACCGAAAATATGAATCCCTTGTTGGATATGGTGCTGCAAGTCGTGCCCGGCCCGCAGATCGACCACGGGCAACCGCTGCAAATGCTGGTAACCACCTTGGACTGGTCAGAGTTCGTGGGCCGCATCGCCATTGGCCGGATCCAAGCGGGTGAAGTCCGCAAGGGCCAGAAAGTGCTGTTGATGCAGGCGAACGACAAGCAGGCCGAAGCCCGGGTCGCAGCGGTGTATGTGTTTGAAAATCTCGGCCGCCGCGAGGTGGAGTCGGCCGCAGCGGGCGAAGTGGTGGCGCTTGTCGGACTGGAAAACGCCGAAATTGGCGATACGGTTTGCGACCCAAGCTCTCCCCGACCGCTACCGCGGCTCCACGTGGACGAGCCGACATTGGAGATGGTGTTCTCCATTAACAGCTCGCCTTTTGCGGGCCGCGACGGGAAGTATGTCACCACGCGACAATTGCGCGACCGGCTCTACCGCGAATTGGAGCGGAACGTGGCTCTGCGCGTGCGGCCAATTGAAGGGACAGACTCGCTTGCCGTTGCTGGCCGCGGCGTGCTGCACCTGGCGGTGCTCATCGAAACCATGCGCCGCGAAGGATACGAGCTTTCCGTCGGTAAACCGCACGTGATTATGCGTGAAAACAACGGAGTGAAAGAGGAGCCGTTCGAAACGCTCGTTGTAGAGGCGCCTTCGGACAAGCTGGGGCCCGTAATGGAATTGGTTGGCGAACGCCGCGGCGAACTGGTCGAAATGACCACCCATG
>CAYWIS010000277.1:0-6813 GCA_964458385.1 uncultured Pirellulaceae bacterium | reverse complement strand
GGATCCCAGCAGTAAGCTGAGCCCATGAACAATTGACCAATACCGGTACGCCTGAGCTCGAGGAAATGGCGTTTGCAGGCCAGGAAACCACCATGCTACGCCAATGAGTACGAACACCAGGGGGAGAATAAACAATCCCAGTGCGTTCTTTGGGCGCGTTACGGCCATGGCCACATACGTAGCCGCGAGAACCCAGGCCGCTAACAAACACCAGTGGTGCCAGCTCGAAAGCGGAGCCACACCAGCGCTAGGATCTGCACTTCGCGCTTCGCCGACCAAGTACAGGGTATGCGCTATCAGGCCAGCGCATGCAAATCCCAATGTGAACACGATCCGTACGGGGATGCGCAGGAACAATCGCGACACTTCCAACACCAGTGTCACGGCGTAGCTCGCGGCGAAGCAAAAAACCTGGACCCCTTCTACCATTCCCGGTGATCCCGCCCCCAAAAACGCGTGTTCATGCCTGCTATCATTGGTATTTTAATGTACGCCGCGTGTTTTTTGCACGGGGACCAGCGCAGCGATCACGGTAAATGGCGGCCTCAGCCCCTCACTTGCAGCCCTCTTTTTGGCAGCCTCCACGCAGCGAACCTCCAACGGTCGAACCGTGGCGCCAACCGCGTTACCAATGCATGACTTGGCCACCGTCAACGTTCATCGTTTGACCGGTAATGTTTTTCGCAAGGGGTGATGCGAGAAATACCGCCAAAGCGGCAATGTCTTCGGGCGTTTGCCAGCGTCGTAGCGGAGTTACACGGGCGATCTTGGCCTGCGCCCACTCCTCGTAATCGGGCAGGCTATCACCTGACTGCTGTTTCCGCCACGCCTCCCAAACCGAACGATTGAGTTCCGTTTTGACCATACCCGGGCAAATGACGTTCACCCGCACTTGGAACTCGGCAAGATCCTTTGCTGCGCACTGTGCAAAGTTGATGACGGCCGCCTTGGCAGCACTGTACGGTGGGTCGGTTTGGGAGCCAATTTGCCCGGCAATGGAGGAAAGGAACAACATGGTCCCCTTTCGGGCTGCGATCATCGCCGGCGTAAACGCATGTGCAGCGTTAACCGCTCCTAACAAGTTCACGCGCAGCACCTCGGGCCAGTCGTCAGGCTCAAGGCTCCAAAACGGAAAGCCATACTTCCCGGACCCGCGGCCGACTGCGTATACCAAGTGGTGAGTATCACCCCCCAAATTTGCCAGATCGGAAGCGACGAGTTGTAGGGCGGCATAATCCGTTGCGTCGGCTAATCGTGCGACCACCGGCGCCCCATACCGTGAGCATAGTTCCTCGGCCACGGCGTGCACGGAAGGATTAACATCGACCACAACAACCTTGGCGCCTTCTTCGGCAAACGCCGAAGCGATTGCTCGGCCGATGCCGTTAGCCCCGCCAACAACCACCGCTACATCGTTCTTCAATTGCAGGTCCATGCGTTCGATTGTAGCGCACGCAAGAGTTTAGGGCGAGGGTTTGCCTCTAGTTGCGGGCGGCCGGCGATAGCTATAATTGGTGTGCTAGGGGATAGTTCCTGTTTACCTCCTGGACGAGGACGCCGCCGATGCCGGTGCAGATGCAGTTGTCGAGGATCATCATCAGTGAGATTAATGAACAACAGGTTATCTACCTGAAAGAGGTAGATGGCGACCGCAGTTTTCCGATCCTTATTGGAATTTATGAGGCCACCAGCATCGACCGGCGAGTGAAACGGTATAAGTCGCAACGACCGCTGACTCATGATCTCCTGGTGAATTCCATCGAAGCGTTGGGCGGCGAATTGGACAGCGTTGTCATCAACGAGCTTCGCGATCACACCTACTTTGCTCAGTTAAGAGTACGTTTCAATGGGGAACTGATCGAGATCGATGCTCGCCCGTCGGACGCCATTGCAGTGGCGGTGACCTGCGATCCCGTACTCCCCATCTACGTCGCGGAAGAAGTTTTGGAAGACGCAGCGTCGAATTAGGAAGACCAAAGCGCGATTACCACGGGCGCAATGGATCAAGGATTGAGCTAGGGTTGCGTCCGTATCGGTTTCTCGGAAGGCGAGTCCGCGTATAATGGCAGGAACCCCATTTCGCGGATTCCCTTTTCTCGATGGACACATCTCCTTCAGCGACGCTCCCTTCGCGTAGGTCGGCTCTGCTTTGCGCATTGCGGCGCGGTGCGTGGTTTGGAGCAAAGTTCACCTTCTGGCTCCTCGTGGCGATGGTAGCAGCGCCTATCTCGATCATTGTCTTAGGCCAAGCGCTTGCCCATCCGGCGGCTTGGAAGAGCTTCTCGCTGGTGAATTTCGTCCGAATCGCAATTCCGGTCGTGTTCGTTCCCGTTGCTGGCGCGGTGTTAGGGGCAGCTGTTGCCGCTGTACTTTTTCCCCTTGCGTCGCTGCTGAGCCACCGTTCGCCATCGGAGCCGCGGGGAACCGACATCAAGCCAGCATCGCCGTTTGACGATCTTCCCGCCACTCCGAGAACGCGTGAAGAACTGTTGCGCCGGATCGTGCGAACGACGCCCGGCGCCCTCGACTAGTCCAACCAACGCCGCATTCGATATAGAGACATTGACCATGTATGACGAGGAAGCCACCTTGCTGACGCTGTTTTGTCGTCGCGTCGCCGAAGATCCAGGGCGCGAGGCGCTACGCGTGAAACGCAAGGGCGAATTTCATACGCTCACGTGGAGCCAAATAGCTGACGATGTGCGACGCTCGGCGGCCGCGCTGGTGCGATTGGGAGTTGCGCCGGGCGACCGTGTCGTTCAAATCTCCGAGAACCGCTATGAGTGGATTGTGAACGACTTGGCGATTCAAATGGCGGGAGCTGTACACACCCCCATTCATGCGCCATTAACCGGCCAGCAAATGGTTTGGCAGATTCGACACAGTGGCGCAAAACTCGTCTTACTTTCCAATCAAACGCAGGCTGCGAAACTCGCGCAAGTGGGCGAATCGGCGCCTGATGTTCGGTATTTTGGGTACGATGCCTGCGATGTCACTATTGGCTCGTGTCAGGTATTGCCCTGGCAGCAAGAAGTTGACAAGAGTAACGAAAAACACGCGCAGGATGTGGAGGCGCGAGGGTTAGATCTCGTGAAGCCCGACTCATTAGCGTCCATTCTGTACACCTCCGGCACGACAGGCGAGCCAAAAGGTGTAATGCTTACGCAACGGAATCTCGCTTCCAATACCCTTGCGATTCTCGAAGCCTTCGGCGAGCGGCGGGAGGATGTCCGTCTCAATTTCCTCCCGTTAAGCCATATTTTCGCTCGCACGTGTGACGTCAACACTTGGATCGCGCGAGGCTCACAACTTGCATTGGCGGAATCGCGCGAAACGGTGATGGCTGACTGCGCCACAATTAAACCAACATTGCTCAATGGCGTCCCCTATTTCTATGATCGCGTTCGGCGGTCACTCTATGAGAAAGGCGTAGCCGATCGCCCAGGCGCCCTGCGTGCCGCCCTGGGAGGAAATGTACGCATCTGCTGCAGCGGCGGCGCAGCACTTCCGGATTCGGTTTACGATTATTACTGGGAGCAGGGCATTCCCTTACTGCAAGGGTATGGCCTCACCGAGTCGTCGCCGGTCATTACCGTCTCCACCGAGCAGCAACACCGCCGAGGGGCGGTCGGCAAAACGATTCCAGGCGTTGAAGTTCGCATCGCCGAGGACGGTGAGATACTTACGCGCGGACCGCATGTGATGGCCGGTTATTGGCAGGATCCTGCCGCAACCGCCGAAGTGCTCAAGGACGGTTGGCTATGTACCGGAGATCTTGGGCGAGTCGATAACGAAGGTTTCATTTACATCACTGGCCGAAAGAAAGAGATTCTCGTCACGACGGGTGGCAAGAACATTGCACCAGCGTACTTGGAATCGCTGATGTGTGAAGATCCGTTGATTCTTCAGGCCATGGTTGTAGGGGATGGCCGCAATTATTTGACGGCGCTAATTGTCCCCAACCCTGACCAACTCCGGAAGGAAATCATGGAGCGTGGCATTCAAGTGTCGGATCCCGCAGCCTTGCTTACTCATCCCGATGTTTTGGACTTGTACCGAACGAGAATCAACGAACGACTGGCTTGCGTTTCGCAGTACGAACAAGTCTGCAAGTTCCGCCTCTTGGGGCGCGGATTCACCATTGAAAATGGCGAAATGACGCCCAAACTCACATTGCGTCGCCAGGAAATTGCACAACACTTCGCACGCGAAATAGAGTCGATGTACGCGCCCGAGTAACCCCATGTTCCCGTCGGTTCAGTATCTGCTGCTTCAAGTTCGCAATGCGCATGATCCCATGCGGCAGCAAGAAGTTCGCTGCTTTGCCCGGGCGCTAGGATGCGACTTAAGCCAGATCCGCGTGTGGGACCTGATTTCCGGCATTCCTAGCCAAACTCTGCTCGACTCGGTCGATGTGGTGCTTCTTGGCGGCAGTGGCGATTACTCGGTCGCAGAGGGCGGTCCGTGGCTTTCTGAAGCGTTGGAAGGCATGCGCGAACTTTATACTTGTGACAAGCCGACGTTCGCTTCGTGCTGGGGCTTTCAGGCGATGGCTCGCGCATTAGGCGGATCCGTTGTAACGGACCTCTCTCGTGCCGAGTTAGGAACCCATCTACTCTATGTCACTCGGGAAGGCCAACACGATCCCGTTTTCGGCCCCTTGGGCGATGCCTTCCTGGCGCAAATGGGACACCAGGATATCGTCGTTGAATTACCGCCCGGGGCCGTGTTGCTGGCGTCCTCGGAGCGCGTCGCCAACCAGGCGTTTTGTTTCCCCAACAAACCGATTTATTGCACGCAGTTTCATCCAGAATTGCGACGCAATGACCTCGTGGAACGCCTGAAAGCATACCCACAGTACGTGGAGCTTATTGCCGGGACAAGCATCGCCGAGTTCGCTGAGACTTGCCGCGATACTCCCGAAGCTGAGGCGCTTCTGCCTCGCTTTATCCAGCATGTGCTGGCCTGATGCAACACGCCGTGAGCTTTCAACAGCAGCCGCTTACCCGGTCAACAACCTGAGTCCCTTCTCGCCAATCTCATACGGGACGATCGCTTCGGAGCATGCGCTGCCACGATGCTTAGCAATGTACAGCGCGCGGCTCATCTTGAATCCGTCGCGCACTTTACCCATGTAAATCAGGGTGTTCGCGTTGGATAGGGCGTCGCCCTCGTCCAAAGAGCGCGAGATTAAATCATCGAGCATTGTTTCCGCCGAGGTCAACAATAAAAGACAGCCGATCTCGTTAGGATCGTACACATGCTTCGCCGCAGCCATGGCATTCTCGCGATACCTTTCGCGAAATAGATCGCGAGCAACCCATTCCGGCTCCTTACGGAGCACTTGATGATACACATATTCAAAGAGATTCAATTGAATGGACTCGCCAGGCCGGTCGGCTGGTTCGATGCCATCGACCACAACACGCCGACACCCCGAAACGAAGTTCCCATACAAAAAGGCAATTGCGGCACGAAGCTTTGAATTCAGTTCAGCCTGCCATTCGCGCCACGCGTCAAAGTCAAGATCACGTCGCGTTACTCGTTGTCCGCGGTAGTCGAATACGTGGAGATAATCGCCTGGAGGATTCTCGGTAAGCCGGCCAAAGAAATCCTCCAACTGCGGGTGGCGTTCGACGTTTGCGTCGCGCAGCGACCAATCAAACATCCGCTGAGCGTAGCGATGATGATTCTGAGAATCCCCTCGGGCAGTGCAGTCGAACACGATCCCCGCGCGGCCCTCTTGCGTTCGGCCTGCGTGTGCAAACTGAAGCCCCAATTGCGTCTTGCCGATGCCCGTCGCGCCGACCACCACCGTTAGTGTGCCAGGCAATAAGCCTCCGGCCAGCATCTCGTCGAGCGTATCAACTCCTGTCGATTGTCGTTGCATTAGGTTAATATCTCCCAAGCTTCCAAAAGCAAATCCGCGGCGCGGTCAATATCGTCGTCCGAAGTATACCAGCCAACACTCAACCGGACCGTACCCCGCGCCACATCCGCTGAATGTCCCATTGCGGCCAATGTGGTCGAGATGCGATCAGGAGCGTCACTAGAGCAGGCGGCACCAGTCCAGGCACACACTTCGGGAACACGGCTTAGCAGTTCCCCTCCCACGACGCCGGGAAAACTGATGCTCAATGTGTTCGGTAACCGCTCAACCTCGCGTCCATGCACAACCGCCCCTGGGCCAATTGCGGTTGTGATCCGCCGCTCAAGTCGATCGCGAAGCATCGCCATACGTTCGGCCGCTTGAGACAAACTCTTTTCGGCCAAGCGAGCAGCGTTTCCAAACGCAACAATCGAGGGTATGTTTTCCGTTCCTGGACGCACCCCCTGTTCTTGACCGGCGCCATGAATGACACACTCCAAAGAAACTCCGGCGCGAACGTACAAGGCGCCAATCCCCTTCGGCGCGTAAAGTTTGTGGCCCGTGAGCGTTAATAGGTCGACGCCAAGCTCGTCCACGCGCGTGCGAATCTTCCCCGTTGACTGTGCGGCGTCGGTGTGAATCAGTACGCCACGTTGGCGGCACAGGGCAGCAATCTGGCGAATCGGTTGTACAACTCCCGTTTCATGATTGGCGTGCATTACGCTGACCAATCGAGTGTTTGGGGTCAATACTGCTTCCACGGCTTCGGGCGTCACCACACCGTGCCGATCACAGGCGACAACGGTGACATCGTATCCCTGCCGCGCAAGCCATCGCGCCGGTTCGGTCACTGCCGGATGTTCGATCGCCGATATCACAAGTTGTCCACCCGCCGATGGCGGTTCGCGAAGCATGACGCCCAGAATCGCCAGGTTATTGCTTTC
>CAYWIS010000276.1:0-6965 GCA_964458385.1 uncultured Pirellulaceae bacterium | reverse complement strand
GCTGAGCCAGCAGAGGGACTTGAACCCACAACCTGCTGAATACAAAACAGCTGCTCTGCCACTTGAGCTATGCTGGCCTGCAAACCCACATACGAAAACCGGTTAATATAGCGAAGGCCGGACTTCGTGCAAGGTGGGTTTGAAATGTCCTAAAGGGATTCTTTGCTTTCCGGGCGAGGAGAGCAAGCCCACTAGGACTTTCCAAGTTCGCGGTGCTGTTTGCGCGCCCGCTGGTCGATCGCCATAGTGAACGCCGCCAGGGCAATTGCTTCCAGCGGCAAGATCGAAGCCACCGCCGCCCAGGCGTACCAAGGAGGCGGATCGCCAAAACGGCTAAAGACATACGCAATGAGGATGCCGTTAAGGGCCAGCAGCGCCAGCGCCAAAAACACTTCTATCGCGACTGATCCGCCTCTCGTCAAGCGGCTATCCATATCCATTCTCGCCGAACCGGTCCCAATTCCAGAGGATATCGGTCAATCGAGTCAAACAGTCAAATGGTCGACTCGGTAACGGAAAAAGCGCCCCGACCGGAGTGGCTGGCCGAGGCGCTCCCATTCGTCGCGTCCCTTCCCCTTGAAGGGTAGGCACGGCAATTACTCGGGAGGTTCGAGGTTCACTTCCTTGGCCGCTTGGCGCATTTTACTCAGGGCGCGGGCCTCGATTTGCCGGACTCGCTCCTTGGTAACGCCCATTTCTTCCCCCACCTCCTTGAGGGTTTGCGGCTCTTTGCGGTGATCCAAGCCGAACCGCCGCACGATAATGCTTTGCTCTCGCTCGTCCAAACGGGCCAAAATGCGGTTCACTTGTGTTTCGCGCACTTGTTGGGCGAACTCTTGCTCCAGTTGGTCTGAGCGCGGGTCATGCGCTCCTTGGAACATTTCGTCCTGGCTCGTTTTGAAACGCTCGCGGAGCTTGTACTCCTCGGGAATAGTGCGGGCGAAGTTCTTCATAATCGCCCAGCTAGCGTACGTGCTGAATTTGTTCCCTCGCGAATAATCGAACTTTTCAGCCGCCCGGATGAGCGACATATTGCCGTCGCTTACCAGGTTGAAAAAGTCGTCCGCCGGGGTTACGTGACGTTTGGCAATCGAAACCACCAGCCGCAAATTGGCCTGGACGATCTGGTTTTTAACCTTTACGGCCTGATCGTAGAGCTTCTCAATTTCGTCCATGAGCGAGCTCTTGGCATGCGCGGGGTCCAGTTGCTCGCGCAGCTTGGAGGCCTTGAACTTGAGGTAGTTGAACTTGCGGAACAGGTGGTATTCCTGTTCGCGCGTTAGCAACGGGGTTTCATACAACGCAGCCAGGTAAGGAGGCAGCCCCGCAGGTGGCCGGGTCTTGCGCGGCGCGCGCGTCGCCTCTGACTCGGGCATGGGGGCCAGAATCTCGGCCTCAACCCCTTTCTGGTGAAAGATGGGGTTGTCGATGTAGTCCAGCGGCAACGTCAAAATCCGCTTGGCCCGCATTTCGTTGAGAATGCGGTACACGCTGGTCTTGGTGCGGCAGTATTGCTTGGCCAGCGATTCCACCGAAGCGCCTCGACGGTAACGCTGATACATCTGCCGCTTGGCTTCTTCCGAGAGAGGCCCGCTGCGATCCGGGAAAATCGCAAGTTCCGGGTGCTTCTCGTCGAACTGCTTCAGCGTGTAGCGAATGGTCTCGACGCTACGGTCCATGTGCTTTGCGATCCGCCGCGTGACCTCGGCCGGGCAGCCCCCAGCGCGCGACAACCGCCGGGCGCGCTCGATAATTTCGCTACGCTCTTCGTCGGTCAGTTGGCTGAAGCGTTCGCCGCGTTTGACGCGTTCGCGGTTCTGAGCCACAAAACGGTCGACGCTGCTTTGCAGGAATCCGATCCGCTTGCGGCCATCGATCACAAACCGGCGGCTGACCAGCCCCTGTTGTCGCCACCGCGAAATGGTTTTCGTCGAGACGTTGAACCGGGCGCTCAGCTCTTCCACGGTGAGCACAGGCTCGTTGGCTTCCTCGATTGACATGTCGAGGGAGTCGCTTACGTCTTCCACCAGCAGGCGCAGGTCGTGCTGAACGTCTTTGCCGATGAGCGTTACGCCCGAGGTGGTGTCGGGCCGGTAGTCGGTAATCCGATACCAGATGTATTCGTAGCTGTACCGCTGCTCGGGATCGAGTTCGGCCAGCAGTTGCTCCGTGCGGCGGGCCTGCTCGATCCGCTTTTCGCGCGGGGCCAGCTTGAGCTGCTGGTCGCGGAGTTGCTTGATTAGCGGACTGCGATAATCCGTATGCATCGAAAAAACCTTATTTGCGGGCTAGTCGCGGCCTCTCGCCACTCCTAACCCCGAATCGAATCATCCCGAAGATCCCTGCGACTGTCGCCGCTCGGTCTGATTCAATCCACAAAGGACGGCCTCCTGCGCCATCCGCCCCAATCGCATGCTGTACGAATGTTGGGTGTACTCCCTGTACGCGGCACGGTCTGCCAAAGTTCTACCGCAAGACCCGCGGGAAAAACGGCAGAAGGAATATCGCATCCCCCAAAGGACGCAAATGTCAGGCCAAAGTGTCTCTTACTGTTAGGTGGTTTCGAAGGGAAAAGGTTCACGCTATTCGGAAAATTCCGCCTATTTCGCCTTTGCGGCCCTTGGTTGACACCTTGAAAGAGCGATTTTCGTTGCCCTTGGCCCACGAGGGGCCCCAATCGGGAGCTGCCAGAATAGCTCCAAGGTGTCCTTCTGCTTGCCACAGACCGAGGTGCGGGACGCGAAAACTACAACCGTTTTGACCGATCCACTCAATCCCGCCGACAGCGCTGGACGATTTACCCGATACGGCATGCGCGCGGTGTCGAATTTTGCGACAACCGGCGGTCAGAAAGTCACACTCCACCGACTGGCGGAGGGGGGAGCTTGGCATAGCTTGCCCCATTCCCAAGGAGGGTTGCGCCCTCAAGGTGTTGCCGACGCGGCGGTAACCGCGGATTTCGCCTGTCGAAGAAAGTTGCGGCGACCCCGCCAAAGGTTGCCGCTGGTCGAACTTTCGCACGCATTTCGTTATTCGTTTCTC
This sequence comes from uncultured Pirellulaceae bacterium, assembly GCA_964458385.1. Lineage (GTDB taxonomy): Bacteria > Planctomycetota > Planctomycetia > Pirellulales > Pirellulaceae > JAHWKS01. Next base: position 3,923 of record CAYWIS010000276.1, on the reverse strand, counting down.
GCGGTTGTTTCTTGGAAGTTTCGAGGCCGAAATGAACACGCCAGTGGCAGGGTTTGCGGGGCGGGTCGCGTTGTTTGTTTCTTTGGCGGCCGGAGCCGCCGCGCCAGCGGCGCTGGCCGGCAGTGGTCCCCGTTACGAGTTAACGCCGCCCGCCGTAGCGCCCTGTCAGGTCAAAGTGACCGTTCAAGTCGAGGGGAGCCTTAAGCTGCTCGATGCTAAGAACGAGCAGCGAAAGATTCCTTTGAAGGTGTCTGGCGAGTTCTTGTATGAAGAACGCATTACCGATCCCGTTGCACGGCAAGCGGCCCGCTACTACCACACCGCCGAAGCGAACATCGAGCTGGAAAAATCGTCGCATCAACCCCAATTGGCGTCGGAGCACCGGCTGATTGGCATGCGTTTGCACGAGGGCAAGACGCGCTTCTGGTCGCCGGGGGGGCCGCTCTCACGCGACGAAGCGGAATTGATTGATCTTCAAGCCAATAGCGTCCTGCTGGTGGATTTGTTACCTAAGGAGCCGGTCCAGGTGGGCGACGAGTGGAAGCCCGAAGCCGCCGCGCTGGCTCCGTTCCTGTCCATCGACGTGGTCAACTCCACCGAAGTCACCTGTAAGCTGGCGGAAGTCAAGCAAGGTCGGGCCGTGGTCGAGATGTCAGGCGCGGTGACGGGAGCGGCTGAAGGAGTCACGACGGAACTAGAGCTTTCGGCCAAGTACGCTTACCACCTGACGGAGCGCCGCTTCACCTCGCTGGCAATGGTGGTTCGGGAAGATCGGGAGATCGGGCCGGCCGAACCGGGTTTGGAGCTGACCGCCCGCCTGACAATGGTTCTGAGCCCACTGACCACGCCGCAAAAGCTGACAGAGGCTTCGCTCGCTGCGGTGCAAGCCGCCTCGGGTGAGGCTACGCCTTTGCGGTACGAATCGACGGAGCAAGGCTTCCGAGTCGTGCTGGATCCGCGTTGGCGAACGATTATCGATCGTGCGGAAGTCGCCGTCTTGCGCTTAGTGGATCAAGGGGACGTGATTGCGCAGTGCAACGTATCGGCGCTCCCCCCCTTGCCCGAAGGACGCCGCTTGCAACTCGAGGAGTTCCAGAGGGATATCCAGAAAGCGCTTGGGGAGAATTTTGGCAGCTTCTTAGAAGCCTCGCAGAGTGTGACATCGGGAGGGCTGCGCATCCTGCGCGTGGCGGTGGCGGGACAAGCGTCCGAGTTGCCGATCCACTGGATTTACTATCACGCGTCGAACGACGACGGGCATCGCGTTTCGTATGTCTTCACCATGGAAGCGGACAAGGCCGAACGCTTCGCCGGCGCTGACAATCAGTTCACCGCCAGCCTGGAGCTTTTCAAGCCGACTCCGAGCACTCAAACAACGCCTTCCGCGCAGCAGGCTCGCCGCACGAAGGAAGCCGCAAAGTGAAAGCGGGCAACTGCCCGAAGTAAGGCAATCCGCTTACTCGTCTTTTAGGACGTCGAGCAGGATTGTGCGCAGATGGCCTTCGGCGCGTTGAGCGGCGGCTAAGACTTCCTCGTGTGAGTTCACCGTGGGGGCGTCGGGGCAGGCAACGTTGCAGATGATCGAAAACCCAAGCACGCGCATGCCCTGTTGGGCCGCGGCAATGGCTTCGGGGGCTGTGGACATGCCGACGACGTCGCCACCCAGGCGGCGAAAAGCCCGGTACTCAGCCCGTGTTTCATAGTTCGGGCCAGTGACCGCAATATATACCCCGACGTGATGCACCAGGTCATGCCGCCGCGCCACGGCGGCCGCCTTGTCAATCAGGATTGGGCAATAGGGTGAAGTCACTCCCGCGCAGTACCGCCCTAGCGCTTCGCGGGGCGAGCCAGGCTGTGGGTGCCGCCACATCAGGTTGATGTGGTCCTCAATGATCATGATTTCGCCCACACGATACCGTGGGTTTAGCCCGCCCGCCGCGTTTGACACCACGAGCAACTCGGCCCCCATGGCTCGCATCACGCGCACGGGAAGCGTGAGCTCGTCCATCCCGTAGCCTTCGTAGTAGTGCGAGCGGCCGCTCATGGCCACCACTGGCACACCCGCCAAGGCGCCGCAGACCAGCTTTCCTGCATGCCCTTGAGCGGTGGAACGCGGCCAGTGCGGAATGGCCTGATAAGGAATCTCGGCTGCGGTCTCAATGTGTTCAGCCAAGTCGCCCAGGCCCGACCCGAGAATGATGGCCACACGAGGCCGCTGCATACAGTGCCGCCGCACGGCTTGCAGGGCCTCAATCACCTGATACTGCCGCGTGCGTCCGGTCATGCGCGGAGGAGCATCGTCGGGGCCCGCAGGACGCAGTGGGGTTACCGACGACTCGGCAGGGAAGGCGGAAGGAGCCACGGCGCTCGACATGTCATGCATAAGGCTGTGCTTTGTCGGAAATGCGAGACTTCCTGGCTCTGCCGTGAGGCTAGGTAACGGCCGATCTTGAGAGCGGCGTCAGGCTGATTGCTTCTTGACTTGCTAGCAGTCAGAAGCAGGGGTATTCCCTATGCTTTCGCTGATAATAGTTTACTGGCGCTCCGACCACCACGCAAGGTAAAGGGCTTCCGCCGCGGCGCTCATGGTGGGGGGAATTGCGTTGATCTTTCGCTTTCTAGTCTCGACTTCCCACACCCCAGGCTCCGCGTTCCTCGCGCAAAATGCCTTTCACGAGCGTGCGCAGCTTGGGCTCGGCGGCGTTAGCCACGGCAATGATTTCTTCCACGTTGGCCGGCTTGAGAGCGTCGGGTAGGCACATGTCGGTGATGATCGACAGGCCCACCACTCGCATCTGCGAATGTACGGCTACAATAACTTCGGGTACGGTCGACATGCCGACCGCGTCGGCGCCAATGAGCCGCAAGAAGCGGTACTCGGCCCGGGTTTCCAAGTTTGGGCCCGCCACCGCGACGAACACGCCTTTATGGGCGATGATGTTCTCGCGACGGGCAATCGCTAGCGCCCGCTCAACCAACTCTTGAGTATAGGGCTGGCTCATATCGGGGAACCGCGGACCCAAGCGATCGTCATTCACACCGATGAGCGGGTTATCGCCCAACAGGTTGATATGGTCGTCAATGACCATGATGTCGCCACAGCGGAAGTAAGGATTCATTCCGCCACAGGCATTCGACACAATGAGCAGATTCGCCCCTAAGGCCTTCATGATTCGCACCGGCAGGGTGACCTGCTTGAGCGAATAGCCTTCATACATGTGGAGCCGGCCTTCCATGGCCACCACGGGAACGCCTTCGAGCCGTCCGCACAATAAACGGCCCCGATGGCTGACCGCGGTTGACCGCGGGAAATGCGGGATGGATTCGTAATCAAAAGCGGCTTCAATTTCGATTTCCTCGGCTAAGCCGCCTAGTCCCGTTCCCAAGATAATGCCCGCATGGGGTTGCCCTGACCACTTCTGGCGAATGGTGGCTACCGCCTCGTTAATCTGCCCGAAAAGCTCCAGCATGAAGATTGCGCCTCCGATAAGTGAGTGCTAGCAAGATTAACCCAAGAGTGGGCGGCGGGGCAAGTCGAAACGGACGTAACGGTCGGGGGGTTCCCAACAAAGGAAGTTTTTGGCAGTATCACATATGGCCTGAAGATTTTGACGTTGGGGCGCCTGACTTGCTCTTGTTTGTCTTAGGCCACTCTTGTCTCATTTTCTTTTCGTGCGCAATTCATTGCGAGGTTACTTTCTCATGGGTAGGCAATTTCTTGCCGGTAGGTCTGATTGTTCGGTTGAACGTCGCGGATTCACTCTCGTTGAGCTGCTGGTAGTGATCGCCATTATTGGCATTTTGGTGGCGCTGTTGCTTCCTGCCGTGCAGGCGGCGCGCGAGGCGGCTCGCCGTACGCAGTGCGTCAACAACTTGAAGCAGTGGGGGTTAGCCATGCACAACCACCACGACACCTACAAACA
>CAYWIS010000275.1:0-6975 GCA_964458385.1 uncultured Pirellulaceae bacterium | reverse complement strand
TCAGCTTAACCTGGGGGAGATCATCGGCCTCGGCTTCTTTCGCCCGGATTTTCTGCTCTTCCTCCCAAAGCGTTTTGTAGTCCTCGACATGGGCGGCGTACTGCTGCGCCTCGGAGGTCAAACCGTTGGCCTCGCGGGCCTTTTGGAAGTATTCGTCCGCCTTGTCAAACTGCTCTAAAGCAAAGGCCGCCGATCCCGCCACACTGTACAGGGCTGGGTCTTCCGTACCCGAGGCAATCATCGCGTCGGCCAGCTCCAGGGTTTCTGCGTACTTTTCTTGCTTCCAGGCGTCCTCGGCCAGTTTCACTAAGAACCGCACCAAAGCTCGGTCTTCGCCCGGCGCCGCCTGATAGGCCTTGAGGGCGGCGTCACGCAGTTGGGGGATCAATTGGTTGCCTTGGGCGACCAGGCCCTTCCATTGGGCTTCTAGAGCGGCGGTTTCGTCGTCGGCTGCGATCTGGTACTTAGTCTTGATCTCGCGCAGCTTCTTGAGCACGTCCTTCCACTGGTTGAGCTTTTGCTCGTAGTCTTGCTTGGCCTGGGCGACTTCTTCGGGCGTGAACTTGGGCAGCGCGTTGGCCGGTTCCGCCTCGTCGGCCGGCGTCTCTGCGTCGGCAGGCTCCGCCTTCTCGGTTGATTGGGCGGCGGGCTCCTGCTCGTTCAGAGCCGACGGTTCTTGGGGAGCGGTTTGGTCGGGCGCCGTGTCCGCGCTTTCGGCGGGGGCGTCAGCCGGCGCTTCGGATGATTCCGATTGTTCCTGGGCCGGCGGAGCTTGCGGCTCGTCGTCGTTTTGGGCGACGGCGGGAACGAGCGATCCAGCGACTAAGAGAAACGCAGCCAAAGCGACTGCGCGCCACGAGAAAACCATACGGTTGCTCCTTCTATGCGGGGTACGGACCCATTAAGATTACCAGAGCCGCGCCGTAGGGAAAGAGGCGGCGGGGGCGCAAAATGCACCGTCTCCCCACGTTACGCAAGTTTTTTGCCCAAAGTTCACCCCATTCGCTCCCGGTGAGTAATTGACCTAAGCCGGTGCCGGCCCCACGCCGCAAGAGTGTGGAAAACGTCGGTGGGCATCGGTTGGAGGGCAAGCTATCGGGGGGCCTGAGTGTTACACGCCCCACAAGAGAAGTGGATGCCCTCCAGCGGTGGATTGGGAGGTTTTTTGAGATTGGAAACGCATGCCGCCGCGTAAGAAGAAACGATCGTCGTCGGCCGAGGCGCCCGCTCATGATCTGCGGATCATTGGCGGACGCTGGAAACGGCGGAAGGTGGTTTACCACGGCGACCCGGTCACTCGGCCTATGAAAGACCGGGTGCGCGAGGCGGTGTTCAACCTGATTGGCCCGTCCGTGGTGGGAACGCACGCCTTGGACCTGTTCGCAGGGACCGGCGCGCTAGCGCTTGAGGCGCTGAGTCGCGGCGCCGAGCGAGCTACGTTTCTAGAGCGGCATTTTCCCACGGCCCGGCTGATTAGCGATAATCTCCGCTCGCTCGACGCAGCCGACCTGGCCGAAGTGATCCCTGGCGACGCTTTCTTGTGGGTGCGTCGTCTGACGGCGGCCAGCGACCTTGATAGCGAGCGCCCTTGGACGGTGTTCGTTTCTCCGCCGTGGGATTACTTCGTGGAACGCAAAGACGACCTGCTAGAGATGATTCGCCAACTGGCGGCCGTGGCGCCCGCCGGAAGCACTCTTGCGGTGGAGTCGGACGAGCGTTTCGACCCTGCCGAACTCCCCGACGCCGAAGAATGGAACGTCCGCGCCTATCCCCCCGCTGTGATTGCGATTCGCCGCATCGGAAGCCGGGCGTCGTGAATCCCAGCGGAAGGTAAAAGCTCTCGCCGGCGCCTTTCCTTATGCGTTTCTTTCGGGCAGCAACTCGGCCAAACGCTGGTCGCTGAACTGGCGATGGTAAAGCTGGTAGTAACGGCCGCGACGGGCCAGCAGTTCTTCGTGATTGCCCATTTCGACCACCTGGCCGCGGTCAATCACCAAGATGCGATCGGCCGAACGGATGGTTGATAGGCGATGAGCGATAATCACGCTGGTTCGGCCTTGGAGCGCCTGTTCAATACCGTGCTGAATGAGCTGCTCGGTTTCGGTGTCGACCGACGAGGTGGCCTCGTCCATAACAAAGATTTGCGGATCGGCCAGAATGGCGCGAGCCAACGAAATCAATTGCTTTTGCCCGGTGGATAACCGGTTGCCCCCTTCGCCAACTTGGGTTTCATAGCCGTCGGGCGACTCGACGATGAACTCATGCGCGCCGGCCAGGCGAGCAGCGGCTACAATCTCGTCGTCGGTCGCATCGAGGCGGCCGTAACGGATATTCTCGCGGATGGAGCCGCTGAACAAGTGCGGCGTTTGCAGCACGATTCCCAGTTGCTGCTGATACCACGCTAGGCTTCGCTTCCGATAGTCAACGCCGTTGAGCAGCACTTCGCCGGTGGTCGGCTCGTAGAAGCGACATAACAAGCTGACGATCGTAGTCTTGCCGCCGCCGGTAGCGCCGACAAGGGCGATGGTTTCACCGGCTTGAATGGTCAGGTTGAAGTTCTTCAGCACCGTCTCGCCATTTTCATAGGTGAAGCCGACATTGCGGAACTCAATCGTGCGAATCTCCTCGTCTTGGCCGTCGGGCGCCACGCCCCGCGGACGCGGCCGGTGAGCGTAGGCGGCCAGCGCCGCGCGTACCTCGGGGGAGTCCTGAATGGCGGGCTGCGTGTTCAGCAGCGTTACGATGCGCTCGGCGGCGGCGCCGGCCATTTGCAACTCGGTCAGTTGCCGCGCCATTTGTTGCACCGGCTCAAAGAACAGCCCGGAATAGTTCACAAACGACACCAGCACGCCAATGCTGATCACGCCTTCCAGCACCCGCGCCCCGCCAAACCACAAGGCCAGACCGGCCATGATGCTCCCCATGGCGATGATCAGCGGCAAGTACAACGCTGACTCAAGCGCGTTGCGGACGGAGTGCTCATACATGCGGGTTGAGGCCTGTTGAAACTCGGCCAGATTGTCGTCCTCGCGCACAAGGGCCTTGGTGGTGCGCACCCCCATAATGCCTTCGTTAAACGCGGCGGTAATCTCGGCGTTGGCTTTGCGGACCGCTCGGGCGCTGTGCAGCAACTTGCGCTGAAACACGGCGCTAACCACGGCCATGGGAGGCAACACCAAAAGCAGCACCAGCCCCAACCGCCAATTCAAGAGCAGCATGGCCGCCGAAACGCCAAGGACGAGGCTTATGCCCCAGAGAAAATCGAGCAGCGTCCAACCGATGATGCGCGAAAGCCGATCGCAGTCGGAGGTGAGCCGCGACATGAGCCATCCCACCGGTCGCCGGTCAAAGTACGAAAACGACAACTGCTGCAACCGGGCGAAACTCGCTTTACGGATATCGTGGCTTACGCCGCTGGCGATGCGCCCGGCAAGCAAGATAAAACCAGCAATCGCCGCACAGATGACCAACACCACGCCGGCATAAGCGGCGCACAGCCTCCAGAAATGAGCGTCGGCGCCTGCTTGCTCCACGCGATCTATAATCCGCCCGACGAACCACGGCATGAGCGTTTCGCAGATCGCAATTAAGACCGCCGTCATCGCCAACGCAACGCCATGCGGCAAGAACGGCCGCGCAAGCCGCAGCACTTGCAGCCAGACGGCAAGTTGAAAACGTGGAGGATGATCCGATTCCATGGGAAATGGGGGCATGGGAACGAACGCGGCGGAACGAAAAGGAAAGGAAAGCCGAACGCCGTGCATGCGGCTTGCCCCGGCCCGTTTACGTTAGGCTGCTTTCGGCTTGAGACATGCTGCGGTCGTGCTGGATTGCGTACAGACGGCGGTAAGGGCCGTCTTGGTGCATTAGTTGTTCATGTGACCCTTGCTGGACGATGCGTCCGCCCGACAGTACAAGGATCTTGTCGGCGTGACGGAGCGTTGAAAGACGGTGAGCGATGACCAGGGTCGTATGTCGGCCGCGTCGTTGCCGCAAGGCGCGGAGGATGAGGGTTTCGGTTTCGGCGTCCACGGCGCTAAGGGCGTCGTCCAGGACGAGAATCGCAGGACGCTGCAACAACGCCCGGGCCAGCGCTACGCGTTGCCGTTGCCCGCCCGAGAGCGTCACGCCCCGCTCGCCTACCAGCGTATCGTAGCCGCGCTCGAATGACGTAATCGCTTCGTGCACAGCGGCCATCTCGGCGGCTTCGAACAGTTCTTGCTCTTGCGCGTCGCGGCGACCGAGGGCGATATTTTCGCGAAGGGTTTTCGAGAACAAGAATGGCTCTTGCATCACGACGCTGATTTGCGAACGGAGCCACGAGCGCGGCAAACTCTCGAGCGGGCGGCCATCAATCCGAATCGAACCGTGGGCGCCTTCGTACAGTCGCAAGAGCAAGTTCACAATGGTCGTCTTGCCGGCCCCCGAGGGGCCGAGAATCGCCAGTGTCTGGCCGGGTTCGATGGAGAACGATACATCGTGTAGCACCTCGCGGCCTTGGTCGTAGGCGAAGCTCACCTGGTCGAATTGAACGTGGCCTTGTAAGGGAGGCAGGTCGGGCGGCGCTGCGGCGTCTTCTTCGAGCGGGGCGTCGAGGATGGTTTCAATCCGCCGTAACGACACCAGCGCCTTGCCCAAGTCGGCCAGGATCCGCCCCATTTGCCGCACCGGCCAGATGTACATGGCTACAAAGGCCAGGAAGGCGACCAACGTGCCAACCGAGAGCTTGCCAGCCGCCACCCACCAGGCGCCCGCCACCAACACCGCGCCTTGCTGCGACAACACTAAGAGGTCGCTGACGGGCCAGAACACCGCCATCAGCGCGATCAAGCGGAAATGCCGATCGCGGTAATCGCGATTGGCGCCGGCGAACTTTTCGATTTCAAACTCCTGCCGTGCGAATGCCCGCACAACACGCACTCCGGTCAGGTTCTCTTGAAGGACGGTGGTCATGCGGCTTTCGGCCTCGTCCATGCGTTCGAAGCTCGGCTGGATCTTGCGGAAGAACAGCAAACAAAAGCCGACCACAATTGGCGCCCCGGCCAAGGAGATCAACGCCATGGGCGGGTGCAGCCAAAACATGAGAGGAATCACCGTACCCAGCAGGAGCGCCGCCCGGCCAATTTCCACCACCTGCAAGGCGAGAAAGTGCCGGACCGTTTCCACGTCCGACGTGCAGCGCTGCACCAGATCGCCGGTTTCTTGTTGATCGTGCCAAGCGCAGGGGAGACGTTGCAAACGGTCGTAGAGCCGGTCGCGAAGCCGGGCAATGGCGCCTTCGGTGGCTTGGGCGGCCCATCGTCCTTTGACGTACATGCAGGCGTTGCTTGCGATGGCCAACAACGCAATCACCAGCGCCGGCAACCACAGCCGCGAAACCAACGCTGCGGGGCCCCCCAGCACGTGGACGAGCCATCGCTCGCCCACGGCGGCTTCGGCGGAGGTTTCCAGAATGAGGCTGTCGATGGTCGCTCGCGTAACCAGTGGCGCCAGATACGCCAGAAACGTGCCGACCGCGAGCACCCCCAGCGCCGCTGCGTAGCGCCTTCGATAGCCCTCAAGTAGCCGCGCAAATGAGCGATATGCATTCACAAGCGAAATGTCACCAAGAAGCCGCGGCGCCGCCCTGGACTACGACATCCACGCCGCCGTCATGTTCACACGGGCCCTATGACTATCGTTTCCCGAACGCCGGCGGGGGAAAAGCCGGCTTGACGCCCAAGCCACACGTGGGACGCAAAAACCGTGGACGGGAAGTGATTCGTAATGCCTGGAATACTGCGGGGAAACTCCGCCAAAACGCGTGAAGGACGCGCACTATTTCCTGCTTGTTGCTTTCTGCTGTAGCATCTGAACGCCGGTTTCAAACAGCGGTGTGAGGACCCAGCGGTCGATCCAGGCGATGACCGGCACGCATACCGCGTCGCCAAAACCGAACAGCATTTGCCGTTCGTTGGGCAGCATCACAAAGCGGTCGGCGCCTTGCAGGCGGGCGTACTCAACGGCCGACATCCATCGCATACGCAGTTGGCCATTCTCCACCACAACGACAATCTGCCGCGCACTACCGCCGCGCGGGGTGCGCAGACAGCCGGCCAATCGGTCGAATCGCACTTCCAGCCGCGTTTGGCCGTTGCGTTTGCGGCGAAAGCCTGCGCCGATGAATCGCTCACCGGCGGCGCGTAGTTCGTCCAGTCGCTCGCGGTGGCGGTCGTTGAGCATCTGGTAGTGACGCTCCACTTCTTCTTGCGACCACCACGCCTGATGTTCATCCACATCGATAACACTCGCCAGATCGGGCGAGCGACGAGACGGCGGCTCAATGGGCGTGGCGACCCAAGCGGTGGGAAGGGCAATGCGCCGCATGGCCGCCCGCAGCGCCGGAGGACGAATCGCCGCCGTACGATCCAGCGCCGCCAACCACGGATCGCCTAAGGCGGCGTCGTCGCGAGCGGTAATTAACTGCGGCGCCGGAAGATCCTCATGCACTCCCACCAGAAACACGCGCGGTCGGCTTTGAGGCGTAAACGACGCGGCGTTGAGGACAAACGCATCGAGGCGGTAGCCCAACTCGGCCAGCATGACCGCGGCGGTCTGAAAATCGCGGCCGCCGCGCGCCGTGAGAAATCCGACCACGTTCTCGATCATCACCAGCGGAGGACGCGGCGCCAGACGCCGCAGCACCTCCACAAACGCAAAGAACGTGGAAGAGTGCTTGCCGTCAAAGCCGCGAAAATGCCCCGCTAACGACAGGTCGACGCAAGGGAACGACGCGGTCGCCAGAAACGGCGTTTGCGGCAGGCGATCGAGCACGCCGTCTAGGTCCCAGATGTCGCGTTCGTCAAAGTGGCTGGAGTCGGGGAAATTCGCCTCGTAGATGGCCCGTTTCTTCGGGTCGATGTCGTTGGCGTACACACACCGCCAACCCGACCCCGCCAGCCCTTCGCGCACCAATCCCACGCCGGCGAAGAACTC
>CAYWIS010000274.1:0-7037 GCA_964458385.1 uncultured Pirellulaceae bacterium | reverse complement strand
GCGAGTTCGAAATTTTCGCCGCCGCCGCGGAAAGCCGTTCGACGCGAAGTTGCTCGCCGAACGTCTGCGTACGTTGATCGGAGCGAAGAAAGAACTAGTTTGATCGGCTGGCGAGCGCCGACATCTCCCGCCGAATAACACGAGCAACCCGTCGCAGCGGACCCCTGCGACGGGTTTTTTTGTCAAGCGACTAGCCTTCCGTAGGATTGCCAGCCGGGTTAACTCTAACCGGAGCCGCGCTGCTCTTGAGCACATCCACTTGGCGCTGCCCTACGATAAAGAAGAGCCGGAAGTGGATTTTTCCGGTGTTGTTCAGCACGCTGGCTTTCTCGGCGATCTCGCCATACCCTTGCATTTCCGCCGCCAATTGAGGCAATTGCTTTTCTAACGCGTCGCGCTGTTGCGCCGGACCGACCTTTTGCGTCACAAGGTTATTCGCCTGCTGGTATAGGGCCGTCGCTTGCGCGAATGCCTGCTGAACGCTCTGCATAGTCATTCGGACCGGCTGGTTCCCTAGTTTGAGGTAGGGGGTGACGGTGATCCCCAATTTCCGCGACATAGTGGCTCGCACTTCCAGCATCATGAATTGATTAGGCGGTTCGCCAAACATGACCAGCGTGCGTCCACCCGCCGCCTTGAGCGCTGCCGCGGGATCAAATGTGTGCTTAGGAAATGGGCCTTCGAGCGAAGTAATTTCCAACTGGAGCTGGTCCGGATCAGGCGCCCAATCAACGTCCAATTGAGCGCGCATCCCGCCTTTGTCGAGCGAAATGACCAATGGTTCGACAACCGTCGGCTCGCGCAACAGCGTTTCCTTGGATTTGTCGCCAATTGAGATATTTAACGAACAATTACGTAAGTAATTGGCGGCTCTTTGGGCAGCGGCTTGCGGAGTCCATTGAAATGTAAGGTTGTCCTTATCGTCGAGCGCCAGTTTGGCAATGGGCGTGCGATTCGTCTCGCCCGTGGCTCCCTGGCCAAGGAAAATTGTCCACGCCCGATTACGGTAGCCCTGCTCGTCGGGTTCGAGTGTAAAAACTTCTTTACCCTGATGAGCGGTATCGCCGCCGTTAAGTCGCAAAAAGCAACCTGCGTCGGGATCATCGTGTATGACCGCAAGCGTCACCGGTTGGATGGCTCCCGCGTCGGCGCCATCGGCCAAGGGCGGCAAGTTCAGAGCCGTCGCCTTGAAGTCAGAGAATGGCTCGGGCGGCTTCTTCTTCTCAGGCTCTTTGGGTTTGGGGGCTGCGGCAGGGGGTTGCGCAGGAGCCGGATCCGATGGGGCGGATTCGACAGCGGGCGCCGAATCTGTTGCGGGTGGTTCGGCGGGCGGACTGGACGACTCTTCGCTAGGAGCAGGCGGTTGTGGTTCAGCAGCCGCTAACGTTTCCGCCGTAGCCGACGCTTCTGGCGAGGCTGGCGCGTCGGCCGTGTTCGCAGCCAGGGCGACATTCGTCGATTCCGCAGCCGTGGGCGATACAGTCGCCGCTTCTGTTGCGGCGGCCATTGAGTCACCCGACACATCATCACTTGGGGCTGTTTCCGCGTCGGAGTCGTCCGAGGAAAATAAATCCCCGTCTAAGGTCTCCTCATCAAGCACTACGCCGTCGATCACTTCCGGCTCATTAGCAGCGGTTTGTTGAGCCGGAGCTTGTGCGATTTGCTCGCCCTCGTTCTCATCCCCACCAAATATCAGAAAAACGGCTAGCCCCACGAGGGCTAACAGGGCGATACCTCCTCCCACCCCTACCCCAATCAGCAGGCCTTTGTTTATCGGCTTCCTCCTTTCCACGACCGACGCTTCTCCGGCTGGACTTGCATCAGACGCTGTTTCCGTTGGAGCTTCAGTGGTTGGCGCAACCGCTACCGTTTTTGCAGGTTTGGTTGTGCGTTTTTGACCTAAGTCAAATGCCGGTATCGGACCTGATGACGCAGGCGAGGAAGGGGCCGCAGCCGTCGACGGCAACTCGGAAGTGCGCGATTTGTTGTCCGACGGTGCAGTTGGTTGCGTTGGCGCCAAGTCGGGATTGGCTTGCAACCACGCCTCAAGCAACGCTGCCACATCCGCCACGGACGGTACGCGATTGGACGGCGTCTTGGCCATCATCTTGTGGCAAATTCGGGCCAAGTCCGCCGGAATCTCTGGCCTCCGCTTTGTCAGCGCTACGGGCGGCTGCGATTGATGTTGACGTCTGCGATCTGCGAAACTCCCTTCGCCAAAGGGCGGTACTCCGGTCAGCAAGAAGTAAAAGACGCACCCCAGCGAATAAACATCGCAAAGCGGTGTGGCTTCGCCTCCTTGATACTCGGGAGCCGCATAATCGGCTGATGTTGGATCGTTTTCATCGAGAGTACGGAGCGAGGGCCCTGCTAACTCAAACAGCCCCAGATGCAACACTTTGACGCGGCCTTGGGCGTCAACAGCAATGCTATTTGGGCGAATGTCGCCATGCGTCATGCCCATCTCAACCGCGTGCGCCAACCCTTCGGCGGCCTGCCGGATAATTTCCACCGCACGACCGCACTCGACTGGCCCCTGCTTTTCAACAAGCGTTTGCAGGTCGTCGCCGGGAAAGTACTCCATTACAAGGTAAAATTGATCAGCTTCACTATCGACGTCGTACGTGTGGATCAGGTTGGGATGGTCCAACGCCGAAACCGCCCGCGCTTGCTTCATAAAATGTTGAAGGTTGGTCGCTGAGGCATCGGCCCTTCGGGGCAAAATTTTCAGCGCCACTTGACGCCCCATGTCGACATGGCGCCCCAAATACACGCGTCCTGTTTTCCCTGAACCAATTTGATTGAGTAGATGGTACTTGCCGATCGTCAAATTGACGTTGCCCGCCAACAACGCTCCCGCCTGCCACCGCGTAAGCACTCGGTCCTTCACCAAGCGAATAGCCGTCGCTTTGCCGTCGGCGGCGTCACCGACTGCCTCCCGCAGTTGTTCTATTTGTTCAGGACTGACAAGGCGGCTCTTTTCTAATGCGTTAAAGAACTCGTTCGCAGTTGCGACGGGCATAATCCGACAACCGGTTGAAGGTGGGGGGAACCGCCATTTATTCTGGCCATTGGGCGAGCAATTGGCAATGAGCGCGGCCCGGAATCTAACCGAATTCCCTCGCGCACGGTTCCGCCCAGATGGTCATAGGGTCAGTCAACGATAGCCAGCCCTTCGGAACGCCTGATACTAACTTGAGGTGGTTGTGGTCCCACTGTATCCGTTACGGTTTGAGCCAATATATCGACGCTACCTGTGGGGAGGGCGGCGTTTAGAAAGCGTGTTGGGAAAACAATTGGGCGACGGCGACCACTATGCCGAAAGTTGGGAAGTTGTCGATCGAGACGCCGATCAGAGCCGCGTCGCCGCGGGCCCTCTTTGCGGAACTACCTTGAGAGAACTTGTCCGAGGTTACTCGTCGGATTTGCTTGGACGTCATGCGCCCCAGCCCCAGTTTCCGTTGTTGTTCAAGTTCCTCGACGCGCGTGAGAACCTTTCGGTCCAAGTTCACCCCAATAACGAACAAGCGGCGCGCCTTGCCCAACCCGACTTGGGCAAAACCGAGGCCTGGGTTGTCATTCACGCTGATCCAGGAAGTGTCATTTACGCGGGGCTTAAGCGTGGTTGGGACCGGGCGGCCTTGGAGCGAGAAATCGCACGAAATACCACCGCGTTATGCTTGCATCGAATCGAACCCCAAGCAGGCGACTGCATTTTTATCCCTGCGGGCACGGTCCATGCGATTGGCGCTGGACTCGTCGTAGCCGAAATTCAGCAGGCCAGCGATACCACCTTTCGCCTGTTTGATTGGAATCGCGTCGGACCCGACGGCAAACCGCGCCCGCTTCATATTCGCGAGGCTCTAGAAACGATCGATTTCGATCGAGGGCCGATTATGCCTCAATGCCCGAAACCAATCGGAAATGGCCCCGTCGAGCGGCTCATTGAGTGCGACCACTTTATTCTCGACCGATGGAGATGGAGCGGCGAAGGCTGCGTAGGCGGCGATCAGCGTTGCCACCTACTCTCCGTCTTACGGGGAGCTGTCAAAGTCTCGGGAGATCCAACTGGCAGGCCGCTCACCTATGGCCAAACACTATTGCTGCCCGCGGCGTGCGGCGCTGTATCGGTAATGGCGATTAACGAGACGGAAATGCTGGATATTTATTTGCCGTAGGCTACCGGTCCCCCAAGCGCCTTCGACAAGGCGCGCAGGGGCCTTAAATTTCCGCGTTAGACGCCAGACTCGTCACCAATGAAAAAAGGAACGCTGGAAGCGTTCCTTGTCTTCGATTTAGGTGGTTATCGGTTTGAAAGTTTGGGCCGGCGCCTGTGCAAGCGAATCTCGTTTGCGAACGCTGACCGGAATCGATTAGGTGTCAGGATTCGGGCGCTGACGATCGCCACGGGGGCGCCGTTGCTCGCCGCGCGGTTGACGACCCGAATCGGAGAACTCGAACCGGGGGCCCTTCATCTTTTCGAATTTTTCTTTCTGCTCCGCCGTCAGCAAGCCCAAGACCTCGTTTTCGAGTTGAGTGCGGCGTTCCTGGAAGTTACCGCGCTCGCCACCTTGGCCAGGTTGCGCTCCCGGACCGCGGCGGAAGCCAGCCGTCAACTTTTCCTGGATTTGTTGTTGCTGTTGCTCGGTCAGTCCCAATTCTTTGGCGACTTCCTCGGTTCGCAACGCGAAAATGCCCTGCTGCTGAAGCGCGATCTGCTTGAGACGCGCTAGCTGGTCCGGTAGAAGTTCCTGTTCAATCGACTTTTGAAGTTCTTCGCCGCGGGCCCGCAATTCCGCAAAACGCTGTTGACGCTCATCCTCCGACAGATTGCGGAAATCTTGGAAATTAAACTGGCCACGTTGTTCACGCGCCTTTTCGAGAATCTTATTGATCTCCTCTTTCTGTTCGGGCATCAACTTGATTTCTGTACATCCTCCCGCGTCACCAAACCGGCGATGCCGCCACCAGCGCCGCCGGCGCCGCCACGACCAAACCCACCGGGCCCCCCAAACCCACCGCCTTGACGTTGGGCAAACGAGGGCGCCGCCATCAACAACGAAGCAAACAATGTCACCGCCACAACACATCGCACGCGCATCGTAAACTCCTTACACGAAAAGACGGAAAGATGGGATTGCGGGCCTAAAGCGTTTGTCCGCCCAAGGAATGATCCCGATTCTATTAACCCATGCGGCGGAATCAAGTTTCGGGCAAGCATCCACAACTTTTGTGTAATTTTTTTCCTGTCCCGACGCTAACCGGCGGTTTTCTCTGCCGCTAATGGGTGATTTGCATGGGCCGCCAAGGCAATTTCCAGGTCATTTCTCCGATTTGGCTGGTCGAGGAAGAATTTGAACACTTACCCTCCAGTCAACATTTGACAGTTACAACGAATCGGTGAAGGCGAAAGTGAATATCCGAGCCACCCGTGATCGCGGGGCCAGACTCGTCCAGCATGGCGAATGTTCACGCCGCATACGTTGCCGAAGTAATTCTAGAAAAGGTGCTTGCGTCCAAAGGACAGGCCGAGTTCGTTGCGCGGCCCAGTGCCATGTAACCCGCCAAGCAGCATGGGGGGTTCCTTTGTAATGGCCCAAGACCCAAATTGCATGGGAGGACGTTGGAAAGATTGGGTTCGAATGACCGGCCGGGGCGTTCGTTCACCGAATCGTTGCCTGCTGCACCGTGCAGCGACGCAAACGCTCAGGCACCGGCTCCGGCAATGTCTCTAAGGCCCGCACGCTTGGAGCGCCGCCGGGGGGCGTAAACAGTTTAATCGCAGGCTCAGCAAGATCTTCCACATAGAACCGGCTACTGGGGAAAACATCCGCTGGATAGGTAAAGTTGTCGAGCATCGCCAGGGCAATGCAATGTGACGCCCCCACCGCGCTTTCCAACATGCCGCCGACCCAGCATGGAATCTTTGAAGCCCGGCACAGATGGTGAATTGCGGCGGCTGCGGTTAACCCGCCAACGCGGCCCGGTTTGATGTTGATATACCGGCAGCTTCTGAGCGCAATTGCGTGTTCCGCCTGGCGCAGTCCGGTTATGCTTTCATCAAGACAAACAGGCGTTCGGATGTGCGTTTGCAGTTCCGCGTGTTCAAGAAAGTCGTCGTGCGCCAGCGGCTGCTCGATCATCGCAAGTCCCAGCTCGTCGATTTCTCGAAACATGGGCAAATCGCGGAGGCGGTAACCGGCATTACAATCAATATGCAATGTTAGCTCGGGAAAACTTTCGCGTACCGCACGCAGCACAGGCAAGTCCCAGCCGGGACGAAACTTCAGCTTGACGCGGGCGAACCCCTGTGCAACGGCCTCATCTAATTGTCCCAAGAGCTCGTCAACGGAATCCATAACGCCGAAATCGGCGCCAACGCGAACCTGATGGCGTTCGGCCCCAAGCAGCACATGGAGGGGGACATTCGTATGGTTCGCGTAGAGACTCCACCAAGCCTGATCGAATATGGCTTTTGCGAACGGGTTGCCTTTGAACGCCGCCAAGAGTCCCTCTAGCTCATGCGAGTGAGTAATATTCTGGCGAACGACGGCTGGCGCCAACCAATTGCGTGCGACCGCAAAAACCCCACCTGCCCATTCGGGACTATAACAAGGTGCGGCAAGCGGCGAACTCTCTCCCCATCCGGCAATCGATCCGCTTTCCATGCGGCAAAAGACGGAGTGCACTTCCTGATCTTCTCCGTATGCCGCACGCCACGGCGAGTTCAACGGCATTGCCACATGATAGAGATCGATCCGGTCGATTTTCATAACGGCGGTAGATAAGTGCGGGGCGTCAAACGAAAAGAGCGACGGCATGAACTTCATACCGCCGCTCCCAATTTTCTTCAGAGGCGCCGAAGACTAGAAACTATCAATCACCTCCCGGCCACGACGACTACCCAGCGCTCCCCACACACCGTACGGGCTTTTCGCGCCAATAGATGTGGGATACGGCAGAGTATTGTCGCCAGAATCAATCTCGTCGGTAATGAACCGCACAGAAGCATCAAAGAACAACACCACCACTCCACC
>CAYWIS010000273.1:0-7104 GCA_964458385.1 uncultured Pirellulaceae bacterium | reverse complement strand
ACTTAACGTCCAGCTCGATCAGCTTGGGGCGTAACTCGTCGCAGTAGTCGCGAGCCTTCTTGTACTCTTCGTTGCGCGTATCCTGGTTGAAACGCAGGTTTGTCAGTGCGTTCCACGTTTCCAGACGCCGCCGCAGATCGTCCCACCGCCGCACCGCCTCTAACCGGCCTTGAATGTCGGTCGCCTCGTCGAACAGGCGATGGATCTCCTGATGCGCAGCAGCGATGTCTTCGTAGCGCGGGGCGGGGGCTTCAATTTGCTCGAAGTGGAACGGAAAGGTCATGGCGAACCGAGGGGCGAAGGCGCTGCGGAGAAGGAACAATAAGGAACCCAAACACTACAAGCCCCGCCGGCGCGGCAGATCACCGTGTTGTCCACGCCCTCTGCCGCCCCGACGGGGCTTGCCAATTGACCGGCGGCGGTCGGCGCCGCCGGCCTAGTAATTCTAGCGCATTTACGACGCTAGTGTTACCGACTACAGGTTAGCGATCTTCGCAGCCAAGTCGGCAGTGCGGCAACTGTAGCCCCACTCGTTGTCGTACCACGACAGCACCTTGACCAGCTTGCCCTTATCGCCCAGCACTTGGGTGAAGTCGGCATGGAAGATCGAGCTATGCGAGTCGTCGATAATGTCGGTTGAAACCAGAGCGTCTTCCGAATAGGCCAGAATGCCCTTCAGCGGCCCTTCGGCGGCTTCTTTCATCGCCGCGTTGATTTCTTCCTTGGTGGTTTCTTTGCTCAGGTTCGCGGTCAGGTCGACCACGCTACCCGTAGCGACGGGCACCCGCAGCGCGATGCCAGTCAGCTTGCCCTTCAATTCGGGCAGCACTTCACCTACCGCCTTGGCGGCGCCGGTGGTGCTGGGAATGACGTTAATCGCAGCCGCCCGAGCGCGGTACAGGTCGCGGTGCGGCAGGTCCTGCACGTTCTGGTCGTTGGTGTAGGCGTGGACCGTGGTCATCAGCCCTGACTCGATCCCGAACCGCTCGTGCAGCACTTTGGCCACCGGCGCCAAGCAGTTGGTGGTGCAGCTGGCGTTCGAGATGCACTTCATGTCTTTGGTCAGCTTGTCGTCGTTGACGCCCATAACCACCGTCAGGTCGGGCTTGTCCTTCGCCGGAGCGCTAAGGATCACCCGGCGGGCGCCCGCGTCTAAGTGGCTGTCGTAGCCAGCCTTATCAGCGGTCTTGCGAGCGGTGAAAACACCGGTGCTTTCGATCACCACGTCGACGTTCAGGTCACGCCAGGGCAACTCGGCCGGATTCTTCTTGGCCAAGGCATGAATCTTCTTGCCGTCGACCGTCAAGTATTCGTCGTCGTAGCTGACCGTACCGGGATACCGGCCGTGAACGCTGTCGTACTTGAGCAGGTTGGCGAGGGTCTTGTTGTCAGTAAGATCGTTAACGGCAACAACTTCGAACTCGTTCTTCCGTTCCATCATGATGCGGAACGTCAGCCGTCCGATGCGGCCGAATCCGTTAATGGCGACGCGAACAGCCACGACAAAATCTCCTAGAAAAGCGTAAACTCAATCCAGCTAGCAACTTCGCCGGATTATACTGGCGAGGCCCCAGACCAGCAACGGGCCGAAAAACCCCCACATCGCTGCTCTTGCGCAACCGATACGCGGCATTCCCCAGGGGCGAGCCACACCAATAGCTTCATTCCGTATTTTGCAACTCACGTTCCGCGTGCCCGCCTTCCAACCATGCCAGATTGAATTTCGCAAGGCAAAGCGAGCGGGGACGGTAGTGGTTTTGCTCCACACTTCCGCGCTCATAAAGGCAGTAAATCGTCTTGTCGGGGCCAACCGCCAAGTCGCAATAGCCGCTCACCCCCGGCTCAAGTGAGCGTTGCACCGGCCACGTTTGGCCTTCGTCGCGGCTGAGTTTTACTGTCACATTGATGCGCTTGCGGTCCTGGGGGTTGTGAGGATTCACAAAGAGCAAGCGGTTCTGGTCATCCGAAGGCGCTTGTGAGTAGCGCACGAGCGAGCCCATGCAAATCGGCTCGGGCAATTGGGGGTCCAAACGCAAGGGGCTCCAGCCGGTCGCTCCGTCGTCGCTGATCGAAACGCCGCGCAGGTGCGGAGACGATTCGTGGCGGATGTTGAGCATCACCCGGCCATCGGCAAGTTGCACCGCCGCCGTTTCACTGGGGTTCTTGGGGTTAGGGTCGGCAACCACAACTTCGCCGCGTTCCCAGGTTCTTCCTTGATCGTCGCTGTAGATGACCGAGACGCAACTAGGCCGATGGGCGTGTCCCCCCGTTCCGGTCGAAAGCCACACCGGCACAAGTAGTCGCCCGCTGGACAGTTCAATGCCGTGCCCCGGCCCGGTCGCCAGCACCCGCCAGTCGTAATCCTTGCGGAACCGCTCAAAGGTCGGCGTAATGTTGACCGGCTCCGAAAAGGTTTGTCCGTCGTCCTCACTACGCAGGTAAAAGCAGCGGCAATACTCGACGCAGTACAGCATATGAACCACGCCGTTGCGCGAGGCAATCGCCACTGGGTTATTCACGGTAATTTCGCCCGGCGTGGCGAGCCCCTGAGCCAGTGCGACGGGGTTCTTGGGCGTATTGCTGTCTACCTCCACCAATTTGCGTTGCGGCGACCAGGTCTGGCCGCCGTCGGTGCTGCGACGGAGCATGATGTCGATGGTCCCCCAGTCGCCACTGGCGCGGCGCCGCGCTTCGCAGTACGCCAGCAACGTTCCTCGGGCGGTGACCACAATGCCCGGTATGCGATAAAGGGCGTAACCTGCCTCGCCGGCGTGGAAGAGGTCAACTTTTTCCAGAAAGGGATCTTCCCCCTGGGCGGTCCAAGACGAAGTCAGCAGCAATGCGACAGCAACCACAATTCGCATAGAGAACTCCTTGGAGCCAAAGCCAAACGCTTGTATCTCTCGCTGTACCGCAATGGCCAACAAAAACGCCCCCGATGGCCATCGGGGGCGAGAAACATCTTCCGCAGTGCGCCGCGTTAGTAGGAGAACAGGCCCATGTAAGCGCTGCGTGAGCCGGGGGTCGACCAGCGGCTGCCCAGACCACGCCCGCTAAAGCGGCCTTCGACCGTCACACCGGGCACAAAGTTGTCGAGGTTCGCCAGCGGCGGGTAATAGGCTGTCTCATTCGAGCAGATGCAATCGCCCGGCCGCGCCTTGCGAGTCACAAGCGTCACATCGTTGCCAGCGGTCACTTTGCCGGTCAGGTCGCTTAGCTCCAGCGACACATCAATGGGCGCCGTCGCTACTTGCACCACGTTCTCGCCGACCTTGCCCGCCTGCTGACAAGCGAAACGCACCAGCGCCTCGCGTTGCTGCGGGTTGGCCCGCTCGTCGACCAAAACGATGGACTTCACTTCTTTGGAATCGTCGGCCCGCTGGAAACCAAGCGTGTTGGAAGTGCGAACCACCATCACCACGTTCAGGCCCGAAAGATCCACTCCTTCGAACTCGCCTTTCTGCACGCCCCAAGCCAAGATGGCGTCTTTGCCCGCCAGACCCGATTCGCCATTAGCAAAGCAAGGACCGGTATAGACCTGACAGGTGCGAGTTTCCAGATAAACGCCCGTCACCGCCGCCGAGGCTGTCACCGGGGCCAACATCACCAGCGCCGCGGCGCACCAAGCTCGTAGACTCATCACACACTCCTTCGGGGAAGATGAGGGGAGAAAAGCAGGCAGGAACCACCCATTCATCTTAACGCAAGGCTTCTGCGGCCGTCCAGACTTTGGCCCTCCTCTCCCCCTCCCCATGCAAGGGAAGTCGATGCTCCCAGGCTCGATCTCCTGCTTGAAGCGACCGCCCGGCTGATCCACTAGAACGCTTGCTGGACCTTGGCTATTCCGCCTCTAAGCTGACGCACAGCAGTTCTCTATCATTGCGGGCGTAGACGCGCCGATTCGCAAAGGCGGGGTGCGACCACGCTACGCCATCGCGCCGGCGGAGTTGTTCAGGAGTAGGATCGATCAGTTTGGCCCGGTCAATTTCCTGGAACCCCTGGGGCGAGAGCCGGCCGATAATCAACTCGCCGCGTTCGTTGAACATCCAAATGTCCTCGCCGTGGCGGACCATGTGGATATTGCTCCACCGTTCGCGCGGGGTGGCCGTTTGATCTTCCCAGATGCGCTCGCCCGTGCGGGCGTCCAGGCAGCGCAGCTCGCCGTAGCTGTCAACGCCGTAGAGATAGTCGCCCAGCATAAGCGGCGTACTGATGATCGAATGGAGCGCCTCGGTGTTGCGTTCGTCGCGGCCCGCAATCCGCCAAAGCTGCTCGACCGCCGGCCGGTCTTGAGCCAACCGCAACATGAGCGAACCGTCATAAAACGAGGTCACAAAGAGCCGGTCCTTCTCCACCACAGGAGTAGCGATGCCAATGGGCATGTTGCGTGGCGCCAACGGATGCCGCCAATACACTTTGCCGGTGGCCGGATCGAGGCCCGCAACGCTATCGCCGGTCCAGACCACACACACCGGTTGCCCTCCCTGCTCAATCAAAATGGGCGCCGAGTACTGCGCCCGGTCGTTCAGCGCCCGCCAGACTTCGTCGCCGTCTTTCTTATCTAGCGCCACCACGCAGGCGCCTTCGCGGCCGCCGATGTGCAGGATCAACAGGTCCTTGTAAACCAAGGGCGCGGCGGCGATGCCCCAGATGGGCATGCGGTCGTCGCGGAGCTTGGGGTCTTGGATTTGGTAATCGCGGTTCAGATCGCGCTTCCACAGCACCGTGCCTGTGGCCACATCAAAGCAGTGCAGGTGGCCCATGGCGCCAAGGGCGTAAGCGCGATGGTCGTCGATGGTCACACTCGCCCGCGGTCCGGCTTTGTAACCAATGCCATCGTAAGGGCAGACGTATTCATAACTCCAAAGACGCGCGCCGTTCTTCGCATCAAAGCAGTGAACGCGTTCCATTTCCTGCGGCTCGAGAACCCGATCGGTAACGAACACACGACCGTCGGCCACGGTAGGGCCGCTATAACCCGAACCAATGGGAACCCGCCATACCGGCTCCAGTCGCTCTGTGGCGAAGCGCCGCACTATGCCCGTTTCTCGCCAGACGCCGTCACGGTTTGGGCCGCGCCATTGCGGCCAATCGTCGGCGGCCACGCATGCCGTCAGGACGAGAACTCCTCCTATTCCCACGAGAAACCCTGTGCGTCGTTCCACAACTACTGCTCCTGCGAGAAAAGAAAGAGACGTCACCAGCACCGATCGGGGCGTGTAGCGAAATCAACGTCGCGGAGAAAGCGAAAGACCCACCACTTCAACTACAACCCGCATTGTCGACTTGCGGCGAAGTTTGTTGCTTCCACCTCGCCAATAAGTCGAGTATGATAAACGGGTTTGCTCTTGCGGTCCACTCGCCCTGCTCCCATCGTTTGTTGGAGGCGCCCTCCGGACGGACCTGTCTTCGCTGTGCGTTTCTTCCCCCGCCCCGATGCAACCAACGACTCTTGATCGACCTTCGCGCTGGTTGCGGCGCGGCTTGCTGTCGCTGATGTGGTTGGCGCTGTTTGCCGCGGTGATTCTCGGCGCATGGGCGGTCGTGGCGTGGCTCGACGCCCGTGGCGTCATCGCCGCCCTTCAAACGCGGGGAGGTCTGGCGGCGGCGGTGGCCCTCACCTTGATTCATACCGCCGTGGCGGTTTCTCCTGCACCGGGCGAGGCGGTGGCTTTGGCGAATAGCGCCATTTATGGTTTTGGTTGGGGCGTGGTCATGAACTGGACCGGCTGGATGCTGGCAGCCGTGGTCGAGTTCTACCTGATGCGCCGCACGCTGCGAGCATTCGCCACCGACGAGTCCGCCACCCGATGGATGCCGCACTGGCTTCGCCAATTTCAGGCCGACCACCCGCTGTTTCTGATTGCCGGGCGGTGGGTTCCTTTTGGCGGGCACGTGGTTAACTTAGCTGCCGCAAGCAAAGCGACCTTCTGGCGTCATTGTTGGTGCGCCGCGATTAGCATTGTGCCCGTCGCGGTGCTGTTCTCCGCCCTGGCCAACGGTTGGCGGATTTTCTCGTAGAGGTCGCGGCGGAGAGGCTACGCAGCGCGGCGTAGTGCAAGAGTAGCGGGCGTTTCGTCTTCCAACGCATGGCGGTCGCGGGCCAAGAGTAACCGCAGCATGGCAAGCTGACGACGGGCCTCTTCCAGTTTGGCCGGTAACTGTAAGAGGTCGTTCAGCACCGAAACGGGCGCCTCGACCGAATCCCAAATCTCACCGCAGTCGCTACAGTAGCGTTTCAGACGGCAGACGCGCGGGGTTTCGTCGGCCGGATCTTCGGTCAGGCGGGCGTCATACACCGGCGGCGCCGTTAACGCATTTTGCGTTAACTTCCGGCAGTGAGGACACCAACGAACAATAGCATCGGACGACATGCGGCTTCTCAACTCAGACGGCAAGAAATCTCAACGGCGGTCGTTGCTGCAGGTTGGTATCGACCATGCCGCAATGTAAATGCGGCTCGTCCCTGAGAACCGTTGCGACCGCCCTGATTTACCCAAACTACCAAGAGATAAACGGCGACCAAGAGAAAGTCGCGAAGAGGAAGGGATTCAAACGTTTGCGTTTGCTTTTCCCGTTCGTTACTCGCCGACGGCCCCTTACTCTTCGCAAAAGCCCGAGCAAGCCCAAGCGGCCTGGGAGTCTTCGCCTCCTACACGGAGCGTAATCGTCTTATGCCCAGGAGGAATGGGCACGTTGATTTGCAGACCGGGCGTCTGGCGTCCGAACACCAAGGGGGCATTGCATTCCCAGTACAGTTCTCCGTCGAGCATAATCGCGTACGGGCCAACGCCTTGCCAACCATCGGCCAGCCCCACAATCGCGACAAAACGCCGCCATTGCGGCTCCAAGCGGTACGTGATCTCGCTCTTGGCGGGCGCTCCAAACCCTTCTTCAAACTGCCAACCGCGAATCATGAGCGGTTTTCCATTGGTCAGGCGCCCTGGCTGAAGTTCGATCGGCTTGCCGTTGGCCACGGCCGAAAGAGGCGTCAACGAGGTCAGCGGAACATCGGGCGTAAACGGTTGGCCGTCAGCCCGCAGATTGTCTACAAGCGGAGTCGGTCCGAGCGAGCGCCACACCACGCCCGTTGGCTCACTTCCA
>CAYWIS010000272.1:0-7216 GCA_964458385.1 uncultured Pirellulaceae bacterium | reverse complement strand
ACATGATCGACTTGGGCAAAACTTGGGTGATGCGGTCCTCCCAACCAAGCCGGCGCAGGCCGGCCTCGGCCAGAACCAGGGCGTCGTACTGACCCTCATCCAGTTTGCGGAGACGCGTATCGAGATTGCCGCGGATTTCGGCCATGACCAGGTCGGGCCGGGCGTGGAGCAATTGCGCTTGTCGCCGCGCACTGCCGGTGCCCACCTTGGCGCCCTGAGGAAGCTGCATCAGATCGTTACCGTGGGGCGAGATGAGCGCATCCCCCTCCCCTGCCCTCGCCGGCACGGCGCCCAAAATCAAACCTTCGACCGGCTCGGTTGGCAGGTCTTTGAGGCTGTGAACCGCCAGGTCGATGCTTCCGTCGAGCAGCGCACGTTGAATCTCTTTGGTAAACAGGCCTTGCCCGCCAATCTGCCCCAGTGGCCCCCGCGTGACATCGCCTTGGGTGGTAATGTGGATGATGTCGACTTCCACACCGCGAGAGCGCAACTGGTCTGCGACCCAGTGACTTTGCCAGAGAGCCAGTTGACTGGCGCGAGTGCCGATACGAATTTTGGTAACGCTGGTCATCAAAGGAACGTGTGCGAGGTTCGCGAACGCTCGCCTCCACGGGACAGCAAGCCTGTCGTCGAGAGGCGATTGCGCCTCGTGCCGACCCCGAAGGCGACGCCTCGCGGCCGTGTGGGGTTGCCGGTTGGGTGGGGCGATGGCGGCAATTGAGGGAGCATCGCTGGGCTGGAACGGAGGGCTGTTGACGCGGTCTTGCCCTACAGCCCCGTGCCGACGTTTTCTTCAGCGACGGCGCCGGTCATGCGTCGCCATAGCGTCCATGATACCAAAACCACGGCGGCAACGGCGTAGCCGGCGGCGAAGTAGAACGGCGTTTGCCCTATGGCTGTCGCCGGCAGATTATCCGGCAGGCTCCAGGGGAGCACCAACGGGCTCCCCGGCAACGGCGAGTGAATTACACCAAACAGACTCGCCACTGCGGCGATTCCCAAGAACCCGGCCGCAAGAAGTAAGCGTCGGTCGATAATCGCCGCTAATAGCGAGGCCCACAGCAGGCTCGTCACAATGAAACCACCCGACAGCAGGCGAAGCGTCTGAATGTTCTTTCCTAGCAAGCCGGCCGGTTCGCCGATTAGGTTCTTTGCAGGATTGCCGGCTTGAGCTTCTAAGGCGACGCCTTGTTCGGCTAACGCGGCGACCGCTTGGCGGAGTTCGTCACTTGCGGCGCCAGCAGGTAGTTCGGCGGTCAGGGATTCGACGCGGGCGATAGTTTCATTCAATCGGGACGAGAGACCGATGTATTGCCCTTGTAAATCGTCGACGAAGATTAAAGCCAACGCCGCCAAGGCGGGAACGCAGCCCAGGGCGACCGCGGGGTAGTGCCGCTGCGGAGTAGCGTGGAAGCTTTGGGCGGTAATTTCCAGCCCAATGAACACCAGAATGGGAAATACGGCGGGCTTGGGAATGAGCAAGTACAAGTAGCCGACGTATCCCAACAGCCCTGCCCCACCGATGAACAGGGCCGTCAGAAGCGTGTAAAGCGCCCGGCCGCCCATTGCCTTATACGCGGGATGACCGATGTAGGGCGTGGTTTGGATCACGCCTCCACAGAGAGCGGCAGCCAGGGTGGCTACGGCCTCGACGCCAATCACATGGTTGGTGTTGAATTCGTCGCCCACGGCGGCGGCGCTTTCCGTGCAATCGATGCCGCCCACCACGGTGGCCAGGGCGAAGGGAATCACCACCGGTAGGTATTTGAGTGTGTCGGGGAAGGCGGCCAACCACTCCATGCCGAACACGCTGTACCATCCTGCGGGCAACAAAGCCTTGGCGGGATCAAAGGCGATGTGGTCTTTGTAACCAAGCAAATTAGCAGCGTCCATGGCGTAGTAGATGGTCGCCCCGACCAACAGGCCCGCCAGCGCTCCCGGCACGCGGCAAGGAAACGAAATGCGGGCCACCAGCGTCGTCAACACAACGGCTAAGGCCGCGAACCCCACCACAGGGTAGTGGAGAATTTCGAGCGTCGGCAAAAAGCTGATAAGCACCAGGGCGATGGCGGCCAACGATCCGAGAAGCCCCGCCCGCGGGAGCGAGGTGCGCACCCAGTGCGAACCAAAGGAGCAGGCGAGTTTGAATACGCCGCTCAGGAAGATCGAGCAGATTCCAATTCGCCACGTATAGGAAGCAGCTTCTTCGGGCGTGAGCCCCAGATCGTACTTGGCGTGAAGAAACGCGGGGCCCAACACAAAGAACACCATCCCAAATGTGGAGGGTGTGTCTAGTCCCAATGGCATGGCTTTCACGTCGGTTCGGCCCGTTCTTCGGGCCAAAGCAAAAGCCATCCAAAAAAAGAGCAAATCTCCCACGAGCACGCCCACGGCCGTACCCGGAACCATGTAAGAAAGGGCGAACTCTGTAGGAAATTCAAAAACTCCGGCCAGTAATCCGACGGTCAGGATCAAACCGGCGACGTTATCTAACATCAAGCCAAAAAAGGCGTTAGCGTCGCCGACGGCGGCCCATTGATAACGGCGATTCGTCACGGAAAAGCAGGTGGCATGGGTTTTGCAAACGGTGGGATTCGTGAGTGTAAAACGGCCTTGACAGACTGTCAATTCAGCCGCCCACGCTCGATTTCTTTGCGAACACTCCTTCGCGCCCTGCGTAGAGTAAGATGAACGCCATCCTGGAAAGCATGGAAAAGTCCTCCACTGCCGCGCAGCTTGATCGTCTGACCGACGAACAATTGCTGTTAAGTTATCGCAAGACCGGCGATCGGGATCGCTTTGCGCTCTTGGTGCGCCGGTACGAGCGAGAGTTGTACAGCTACCTGCGCCGGTACCTGGGGGATGCCGAAATGGCAGAAGATGCCTTCCAGGCCGCCTTTCTTCAGGTCCACCTGAAATGTGACCAGTTCGAAGATGGGCGGAAATTTCGACCCTGGTTGTACACAATCGCCACTAATCAGGCGATTGACGCCCAGCGTCGCAATCGCCGGCATCGGATGGTCAGTCTTGACCAGCCGACGGCCGCCGCTAGCCAGGATGTGGGCAAATTGCTGGACTTACTCGAAAGCAGCGAACCCAATCCGCTTTCGGAAGTCAATCACGCCGAACGCCGTGAGTGGATCCGTCGGGCCATGGACGACCTGCCGGAACACATGCGAGCTGTAGTCGACCTGGTGTATTACCGGGGGCTCAAGTATCGCGAAGCGGCCGAGGCGTTATCGGTTCCGGTGGGCACGGTTAAAAGCCGCCTGCACGCCGCGATCCTCAAGCTGAACGAAGTGTGGCGAGCCACGCACGGGGAATAAACCGACCTTCTCTGGACCCCGTGGGGCCGTCTAACCGAAACCTGCACCTATGCGTGAACACTTGCTTGGCTACCTGATGGGAGCGCTGGATGCCTCTCAGCAGAGCGAAGTCGAACGAGCGCTGGAAAACGATCCATTGCTTCGGCAGGAATTGGAGCTTCTGGATCAAGCCTTGACGCCCCTTCGCGCCGATAGTGGCCTTTATGAGCCTCCTTTGGGGCTGGCCGATCGCACGTTGGACGCGGTTGCGGCGGTGGCCGGTTGGCCTGACGAGCGCGAACACGGCGCCGCTTCTGACTCGCACCTGGCCGATGGTCCCGACTTCGGTGGCGATCTGGACTTCCTCGACGATGCGGCCGACCGCGATGAAGCGGAGGCTTTTGCTCAAGCCTTCCATCGCGATCTGCCCAAGCCCGAACTCTTTAGTCACGCTCCGATGCCTGCGTACCGCCGCGGCGACGCGCGGATGCATCCGGTCGGCAGCGGGGAACGGCCTTCGCGGATAGGGCGAGGGGCGGTGTGGGACTTGGCGGTAACGGCGGGAGTTGTGGCGGCGGCAGCCATTCTCTTTTTCCCCGCCATCGCCAACAGTCGTTTTCAAGCGCGGGTTGCCGCCTGTCAAAACAACCTGCAGACGCTCGCCCGCAGCCTGGAAAAATACAGCGAAAACCATAACGGGCAGTTTGTCTCGCTGCCGTTGGACGGCAATCTCTCGTTTGCCGGGGTTTACGCTCCGACGTTGCGGGATGAGGGGTATGTTACCGGCGATCAGGTTTTCCGCTGCGCTGGAGATCTGGCCTCGCGAACCGATGACCTTCTTGTGAATCAGCCAATTCCCACCGTTTCCGAACTAGAGCGGGCCACCGGCGCCGAGTTGCGCCGTCTGCAACGTCTGGCGGGTGGGAGCTTTGGCTATAACCTGGGCTACTTGGTGAATGGCCGGTACTCGGCGGTTCGCAACCGGCACCGCGCTACGTTTGCCGTGTTGGCCGACGCTCCGGGACCGCAATACGCCGGCCGGGTAAGCTTGCATCACGAAGGCCGCGGTCAGAATGTGGCTTTTGAAGACGGCCACGTGCAATTTGTTCCCACGGCGATCGCCGGCGATTTCGACGATATCTTCTTTAGCGACCGTGGACTGGTGGAAGCCGGCCTGCATCCCGAAGACGCCGTGATTGGCAACAGCCATTCGCGTCCGCTGTTGTGGCCCACGGCCGGTTGGTAGCGCCGGAATTTTGTGGGCTGCCTCGCCCACGGCTTAGAGTATTCTTGGGCGGCGAACTCTCGCCGCCGGCTTAGGAACGTGCCTTTGGCTAAAGCGGCAGTGGGCCAACCGCCGCTAATGGATCCGCCAGTCATCCAGGCGGCGTTTGAAGACCGGGGGCTCCGGGGCCAGCACCTGGGCGATCATGCCTTGGGCGTCGTCGGTCAGGTTCGACATCCGAATCATCCACAACGAGCGCGGTACGCCGACCGAGTCGAACAGGTCAAACGGCAACAGCTCCACCACGGCGGAAGCGATCTGGGCGTTCAATTCGGCGTTGGGACTTTGCGGCGAAAGCCCTTGGGAAAACGCAGCCCGGAGCGATGCAAACGTCAATTGCCAACCAACGCCGTGCAAACCGCCTTGCTCGCGCAGGTCTTGGGCGAATTCTAATGCTCGGGCGCGGTCAAAGGCGAACTCGGTCACGTTGTGCTCCAACAACAGATGGCCGAGGAGCAAGTCCGTCCAGCGTTCGCTGCGGCGGCGAATCTGGTTGAGCGCTACCGCTTCTTGAATCTCAAACCCCTGGCCGTAAACCAGCAGATTCAGGGCTCGATTACGGGCTTCCATTTGGCCCAAGTAAACGCTGCGGGCTACGGCCTCGGCGTCGCCCACGCCGCGGCGTTGATCGCAAAGGCACATCACGGCGGTCCAAACCCGTGTCAGGACTTCAGCCGTTAATACTTCCTCGAGTACCGGACGCACCTGCCGCCAGAGTTGGGCGCGACGGGCCGGCGAGGCGCCCTGAATTTCTTTGGTATAGGTGCGCAAGGCTCGTCCCCACGCATCGATGCGGATTTTCCCGGCGGCCCAGTAGCGTTCCAGCGCTTGCGGCGACCACGACGGCGCCAGGGCTACCACTGCCGGACCGTGGGCCGCCGTTAAGGCGCCTAGCTCGACCAACTCCCATGCGTGCATAACAACCGGGCCAAGAGACAAGAAGCGGAAGATGGCCTGGAGTAAGGCAAACCCTGCGCCGAATCTGCTGTCGATCGACGATTGTTGCTGCAACTTGTTGTAGTGCAGGCATTTGCGTTGTAGGCGCCGCTGTGGTTACGATGCATCGCCTTGGGGCGGCGTTGCTTTGCGACAACGCCGCCGTTGCTCCGGCGCGACGTCGCGCGGCTTTCGTTTCGACGGGCCCCTACTTTTGCTCAGCCCTTGCCCCAAACTGAGGTTGGTTAAGAAGTTGTGATCGTTGTTGTAGTCATTACAACAACATTCATTTGCGGAACTAAGTCCGATAAAAAATCGCCGATTTGTACATCGATTCGGTATAATGAAGGGCGTGCCGTTTTCCTGCCGGGTTGGCGCTCCCCTCCCCTGCCCTTCTCTGCGCACCGCAGTCCTGCCTTTTGAATGGGCCGCCAAGCAATCGTTGCGGTATTGCCGTTGTCGCTTCGTTTGCACACGTGGCGCGGTTTCCCGCGAGATTCGCTCCTGCTGGTGGCTTAAACGGCGAAGAGATTTCGTAACCGCCATGGAGGGCGAGTGCCCGACTCGGGCCCAATCCCCGTCCCCTGCCCTCGTCTTCCAGGTGGTAGCTATGAGTGATCGGCGGCTTGCCGCTGCGGCGTTTGCCTTGCTTGTGGGGGGATGCTTGCCGCAATTAGGCTTCTGGCGACGATTGGGCGTAGGCCTCGCGCTCTTGTTGGCGGCGGCGAATATGCTCCAAATCGTCTTTGGGCGTGGCGTCGATCAAACGGCGAGTGTAGGCCTCTTTCGGGTCGGCGTAGATCGCTTCCGAGGGGCCGAACTCCACAATCTTGCCGGCGTTCATGACGGCCATCATGTCGGCCATGAACTTGACCACGCTCAAGTCGTGGCTGATGAAAATGTACGTCAGCGACCGACTACGTTGGAGATCTTTGAGCAAGTTCAAGACTTGGGCTTGGACCGAAACATCCAAGGCCGAGACCGATTCGTCGCAAATCACAAAATCGGGCTCCACGGTCAACGCCCGGGCAATGCACAATCGTTGCCGTTGGCCCCCGGAGAATTCGTGCGGATACCGCCGCAAGTGAGCGCTGCGCAGGCCGACTTCCTCCAGCAGGGCGGCGGCCCGGTCGCGGCGGTCAGCGTACGACTTGCCCAAACCGTGGATGACCATGGGTTCGATCAGGGCCGCTTCGACCGTCATGCGTGGGTTGAGCGAGCCATACGGATCCTGAAAGATGATCTGCATTCGTCGCCGCATCTTGCGAAGTTCTTCGCTTCCCAGAGCGGCTACGTCGGCGCCGTCGAACAAGACCTTGCCGGCGGTAGGCTCGACCAGACGCAGAATGGCCCGGCCGGTCGTCGTTTTGCCGCAACCCGATTCGCCCACCAAACCCAACGTCTGGCCGGGATAGACCCGGAAGCTCACATCGTCCACCGCCTTGACATATCCCACCACCCGCTGGAAGACGCCGCGACGAATGGGGAAATGAACCTTAAGATTCTGCACGTCCAAGAGCGGGCGAGTTCCTTCGGGAACCGTCGTCGTATCTGGGGCATGTTGGGTTGGATCGAAAGGATGCCCCATCGCCTCCAACTCCGACTTGGGGTGCAAGAGTCGCCCGCGGCCGTCGGTTTTGAGTTGTTCCAGCCGTTCGGCCGTCATCGTCTTTTCGACAACAACCAGTTC
>CAYWIS010000271.1:0-7228 GCA_964458385.1 uncultured Pirellulaceae bacterium | reverse complement strand
ACAGTTTTCATCGAAGCGCCCTTATGAAGAAAGCGAAGGCGGGATGGGTTGTGTCGCACGGGGCTTCGTGTGGTGGAATCACACACCCAACGGTCCCTACGAAGGGGAATCGCGCCCGGAAGAGAAAAGGCCCCGGGGTAGGAGCCGGAAGGCGGAACCTTCGCGAGGGATAAATCTCCTCCAAGTGTAAGACAAGCGGGGGGGCATTGCAATCATCAACGCCCCTTTGTTTTTCGCCCTCAACCGTCTACCCTGAACCGTTTGACCGTGTCCGCCGACAAGCCCCGGTGTTCCGGTTTTCGGTGTCTATTCCCATTCGATCCAAAAGCGTTATGGTCCGCACGCGTTTTGCCCCCAGTCCTACCGGATACCTGCACATTGGTGGAGTTCGCACCGCTTTGTTTAACTGGCTATTCGCCCGGAAACATGGCGGCCAGTTCATACTGCGGATCGACGACACCGACCAGCAGCGAAATGTGGACGCCGCCTTGCAGCCAATCCTAGACGGGTTTCGCTGGTTGGGACTCGACTGGGACGAAGGCCCTGGCGTTGAGGGGCCTCACGCTCCGTACTACCAATCGCAACGTAGCGACCGCTACCGGGCCGCCGTGCAAACGCTTTTGGACAAAGGTCTGGCGTATCGCGATTATGCCCGCCCCGAAGAAATTCAGGCCGAGCGTGAAGCCGCCGAGAAAGAAAAACGCACCTTTCAATACAGCCGCCGCTGGATGGCCCACACAGCGGAAGACGCCAAACGGTTCGAAGCGGAAGGGCGCCAACCCGTTGTCCGTTTGCTCATGCCGCGGGAAGGGGTCTGCCGTTTTACCGATCTGGTACGGGGCGAAATGGAGTTCCAATGGGCAGACGAGCAGGACCATGTAATCCAGCGTCCCGACGGAAGCTGCCTATATCACCTGGCAAGCGTGGTGGACGATCACGACTTTGAAATTACCCACGTCATTCGAGCCGAAGAGCACCTTTCGAACACTCCCCGGCAAATCTTCATCGCCCAAGGCCTGGGATATCCGCTTCCTCAGTATGCGCACTTGCCCTACGTGGCTGAGCCAGGAAGCAAGAACAAGCTAAGCAAGCGGAAAATTGCCCAGTACTTAAAACACCCCGAGTTCAAGAAACTCTACGATCACGGGGTCAATATCGCTACGGCGATCGGCCGGCAAATTACGGCCGAAACCTTCAACCCCGTGATTGTCGACTTCTACCGCGATGTAGGCTACCTACCCGATGCAATCATCAACTATCTGCTGTTGTTGGGTTGGTCCTGGGACGATACTCGCGAGGACTTCAACCGCCAGGAAATGATCGAGGCGTTCTCGCTAGAGCGGGTGAACAAGGCGCCAGCGAGCTTTGATCCGCAAAAACTGTTTGCGTTTCAAGATCGGTACATGCAGCGAGTACCGCTCCAGCAAAAAGTGTCGATGGTGCTGCCCTATCTGCAAAAGGCGGGCTACGTGCCTGCGCCCACTCCGAGCGACGCAATGCCCAAGTTGACCAAGATCGTCGCCGCCGCAGGCGATCGCATCAAGGTCGCTGGCGACATCCTTGACTACGTCGACTTCTACACCCCCAACGACCAGCTCACCTATGACGAGAAGGCGTTCGAAAAACGTCTCCGTAAACCTGCCGAAGCCAAACCGCTCTTGATGAAGTTCCGCGATCGTCTAGCAACACTGGAGCCATTTGACGCCGCCGCCACAGAACAAGCTCTGAAAGGTTTTTGTGAGGCCGAAGGGGTCAAAATCGGCGATGTCATCCACGCACTGCGTGTGGCGGTCACCGGAAAAGCAATCGGTTTTGGCATGTTTGAAACGCTCGAAATCCTCGGCCGCGAGAACGCCCTTGCTCGTATTGATCGAGCATTGTCACTTGTGTAACCGCGTTTCCCAATTGGTAATTTCAACTGGATTACAGCAAAGACGACATGATCGTAGTACGCGCATAGAACTTACCTGGAAAACGCTTCGCGATGTCCTGGCGAATCATGTATAATCAGGCATTGATGTATTTCCGCCGGGTACGATCCTTGGTCCGTGTTTGCACGTGGGAGAACCACCATGAAACGGATTGCGCTTGCACTGCTGCTGGGCTGCCTTGTGGTTAGTTCTTCCTTAGGCGCCGAGGGCGTTTCCCTGAGGCGTCAGCAACAGGCCCAGGAAAAGGCGCGGGCAATTACGCGGCAATTAGTGTCGCGGATTCTCGACATTCAACTTCGACAATTGGAAGAGAACGGCCTGGCGGAGCAGTCCATTTATCGCGATATCCAAAGCATGCGCGGTAACTTGGACCAACTGGTTCGCACCGACATGGACGAAGTGGTGCAACTTCTGGTCGAAGCGCAAACCGGGCCGCAAGAGCAGCGTCAAGCCAAGTTCCTCGCCGCACAGGACCGCGTGCGCCACGTCATGCTGACGCTTTTGGCCGAACGGCAAAAGCTCCTCAAGCGATTACAAATTGCCGAAATTGCCGCCCACGTGCGCCGCATGATCGAGTTCGAGCGGAAGGCGTACGACCAAACCAAGAAACTTCCCTCGCTTCCGCAAGCCGAGCGCGAACCACAAGCGCTGCTGG
Organism: uncultured Pirellulaceae bacterium; assembly: GCA_964458385.1. Lineage (GTDB taxonomy): Bacteria > Planctomycetota > Planctomycetia > Pirellulales > Pirellulaceae > JAHWKS01. Next base: position 4,642 of record CAYWIS010000271.1, on the reverse strand, counting down.
TCATCAAAGACCAGGATTTTGTCAAGCAAATGTTCGTTCAACTAACCACCATGCTCCGAGACATGACCACCTGGGGCGGCAAGGTGGGAGCGGGCGCCTCGGAAGGCTTGCGAATCATCAAGACGGCTCAGGTGGGCGAAGAACTCGATAACGCCGACAACCACCTGCGGGCAGCCGAGTTCCCCTCCGCCGCCGAGAGCCAGTTTGCGGTTCTTAAGGGTCTGCGCGCCCTCTTGGAGAAGATCGAAGAAACGCAGGGCGTAATCAGCAGCGACCGCGAAGAAGCCCTGCGCATGGTGCGCGAGATGCTCGAAAAGCAAGAGCAACTGCGCGACGCGACGCGGCAGTCGAACCTCGATGAGAATCAGCTTCGCGAACTTGTTGACCAGCAAGCGCAGCTTCAAAAGGACTTGAGCCAACTCGCTCCAGCCCTGGACGACTTCCCCGCTACCATGCCATTACTGGAGCAGGCCAGGTCTGCCGCGTTTGAAGCGTCAGCCGAGTTGTTCGAATCTCATCAGGAAGAAGCCGTCGCCAAGCAGACGGAAGTGATCGGGGCTTTAGCCGAGATCGAGCAGCAGTTGCAGAACGTCGTTGCCCGCGAGTCAGCCAACCGGAGCGCCGACGAATTGGCGTCCGATGTTCAAAAGCTGGCCGAAACCAAGGAAAAGCTGGAAACCATCGCCAAGGCGCAGGAACAAGCGACGGAAAATGCGGCCGAAAACCCCGCCGAGGCCCAAAAACAGGAAGCCACCGTCGCTGAGCAACTAGCGGAGTTGGTCAAAGACGAAGATTTGCCTTCCGTTGTCCAATCCCCCATTCGCGACGCCCAGGAAGCTGCCGCACAAGCACAGGAAACACTTTCCAACACCGCGCCCGAAATGGCCGCTGCTCGACAAGAAGCCGCAATGAGCGCCGCCGACGCCCTGGAGCGCGCCATGGCCCAAGTGGAGGCCGAACTGGCGGACACTAAGCGTCGGCAAAAGGCGGTTGAGGTTGGCGAACTAGCCCGAGCCGCTGAGGCGCTAGAACGAGCCGCCGCCGCCGAACGTAAGATTGCCGAAGCCGCTCAAGCCGCAGCCGAGGAGAACGGATTCAACGAGAACGAGGCTGCCGCAATGCTCGTCGAACATCAGGCAGTCCAGGAAACGGCGAAGGAAATTCAAGAAGGGGTGAAGAACACGGCTCCCCAAACCGCCGAACAATTGGCGACCGCGGCCGATCCTCTCAAGCAGGCCGGCGAGCAGCTTGCCGCCGCAAAGGCCAACCCAGGCGAGGACTCGAAACCCATCGCATCCCACATCGGTGAGCAAGCCAGAAAGGCCGCCCAAACGCTTGAACAAGCCGCGGCCTCGCTCCGGCAAGAAGCCAAACAAGCGGCAGAGGAACTGGCGGACATCGCGGGCGAGCAGTTGGAGCAAGTAGCGGCCGTACAAGAGGCGGTTCAAGATGCGCTAGCAAGGGCAAACGAATCGGCCGTGGCTGAGCCGTTAAAGAACATTGAAACAGCATTGGCAAAAGTTCAAGAGGCACAGATCGCGCAAACCCGTGCCGCCGGCAAGTCTGAAGCAGCCGACGCCATGGAAACCGCCGGCGAAATTGGTAAGGCCATGGCGCAGCAACAAGCGGCCAATCAAGCCGCCGAAAAGCTGGCGGCCGGCAAGGCGACCTCGCCCCTCGACGTCGCACTTGCCCAGCAACAAGCTGCGGAGCAACTCGCCGCCTTGGCCCAAGGCGCCAAAGGAGAACTCGGCGAAACATTACAACAAGCCGCCCAAGCCGCCGCCGAGGCCGCCAAAGAGACGCTGGGCGGGAATCCGACCAACGCCGAAGCCGCAAGGCAAGCGGCCAACGAAGCGTTGGCCCAAGCTCAGAATATGGCCCAAGACGCCGTGGCCCAAGCCATGGAGAAACCGAGCGGACAACCAAATGCTGACGCTCAAGGCGAGGTAAGCGAAGCCATTGCGCACGCTCAGCAGGCGGCGGCGGACGCAGCTCCTCAGGCAAGCGAAGCGTTGGCCCAAGCTGCACAAAAATCGGGCGAAGCAAGGGAAAGCCTAAACCAAGGTGATGCCCAAAGTGCGAGCGAAGCACAACAGGCCGTGAATGACGCCTTGGCCCAGGCTGCGCAGCAACTGCAAGAAGCCGCCCAAGCCCTTGCCGCCGAGGCAGGCCAGCAACTGGCGCAAGAAGGTAGGAACACCGGGGAGTTGGCTAAGCAAGCGGCGCACGTCGACCCTGGCGCTGCCGCGGCCTTGCAACAAGCCCAGCAAGCGGCCCAAGCTGCCAATCCCATGCATAGTCCTTCGGCGCAGCAAGCGGCCCAAGCGCAGGCGGAAATGACTCGCGGTATAGAGCGGGCTGCTGCGAACTTGGCGGCCCGCGAACAGCAGATTAGCCGCGACCAACAGATCGCCGAAGCGTTGGCGAACTTGCTCGATACACAGCAAGCCGCGCGTGACGCAATTGCGAAGAATGCCGCGCGACTCGCTCAGCTAGCGCAAAGCGAGTCGCCCGCCAATAGCGACGACCAACCGGCCGCGGGAGAAGCAGGACACCTCAACTCCGCGCAAATAGCTGCGGCCGACGCCTTAGCCCGGGCAACGCAACAATTCGCCCAAGCGCTTCAGGCCACAGGCGAAGGCGCCGTTATCGTTTCCGGTCAACAGGAAGTGGCCAACCTAGATATTCGCGCCGGTTTGGAAGCCGCGTCACGACTCGCGGGCTTTGAACCGATATTTCCGCAGGCGCAGGGCGAGCAACTCGCCGGCAACAGCTCGTCTGCTGGCGAAGCTCAACCGGCAGGACAAGGGCAGCCCGCGGGCGAAGGGCAGCCAGCAGGACAAGGACAACCCACCACAGCACAAGCTCAACCGGCTGGCCAAGGCCAACCGGCCGCAGAAGCATCGCCAACGCCGGGCGCCCCATCGCAGGCGCCCGGCGATCTTGCCGGCCAAGGCGCTCCGCCCAGTAATCCTGCGGCGTTAGGCGTAGGTTTTGTTCCGCAGTCGCCCGAAGTAACCGCTCAGCAAATTGCCGGCCCGCAGGCGGTTTCGCAAGCTGCACAGGCGCTGGCGCAGGCCGCGGCCCAGCAAGGCCAGCCCGGAGCGCCAATGCCAGGCCAAGGGCAAAGCGCCTTGCCATCGGCCAGTCAACAACCCTCGGCGGAACCTGGTCAGACGGCCGCAGCAACGCCAATGCCAGGCTCGCCGTCAAGCACCGCAAACGCGGGAGGCGCGGCAGTAGCTGGCGGTCCCACACAGAACCAGGAAACTCCCGACGGCCCCTTGCAGCTTGAGCCCGCTGCCCAAGCCGATAGCCGAGCTGCCGATTCTCAGGAAGACTCCAACACTGCGGCTCGGCGATTTGCAGAAGATCCATGGTTCGCCAAACTTCCGCCCAACTTGCGCAATGCCATGCAAAGCAAAGTTCGCCGAAGCCCACCGCGAGGATACGAAGAATTGCTCCGCCGATATTTTGAGGAGTAGGCGTCACCCGTCGGCGCGTGAAGATTGCGTAACACCGATCATCCCCTAAGGCGGCCCTCAGAACGCCGCCTTGGTGTTTCTGCCGTGTTGAAGCCCCGACGTATTGGAACGCCGCGCGGAATAATCAAGAAGAAGCGGCGTAGGTGGTACAGGCGGTCAGGTTTGCCGTCGTGCAAGGGATCGCGACACGGGGCGGCTTATTCCTCGCGTTTTAGCTGCCCCAGAAAGTTTTCGTCGACTTTCGCCTTTACCGTACGGCGGTCCAATCCTAACCGGCGAGCAGCTTGCTCGTAACTACCGGTCTGTAGGTAAACGATCGTGCAATAACGGCCGATCAGTTCGTCGGCGGTAAGCGTTCCCGAAGCAACTTGCTCCACAAGCGTGCGGTAGGGGTCATCGGGTTGCGATGGCGACACCGTGAGTGGGGAATATTGGCTACGAATCGCCACGTTGCGCACACACTGCTCGAGTTCACGCATGTTGCCTGGCCACGCATACGAAAGTCCCACGTGGTTGTGAATCCAGGCTTCCACTTGGGCCGCCAGCTCCAAGTCGTCCTCTCCTACAATTCGCTCCACGAAGAAGTGAATCAGGTTGCGCAGGTCGTCGGGACAATCGGCCAACTGCTCGCGAAGCGTCGGCACGGCAATCAAGTCGGAACAGAGGCGGTAATAGAAGTCCTGGCGGAAACGTCCTGCTTCTAGTTCTTCCGCCAGATTACGATTTGTGGCCGCGATGATCTTCCCGGCGAAACGGCGCGTCGCCGTTTCTCCTAGCCGCTGAAAGGCGCGCACTTGCAAGACGCGCAGCAGCTTCACCTGGATGGCGGCGTCCAGTTCGCCAATTTCATCCAAAAATACGGTCCCATGCGGCGGGCACACCTCGAGCCAGCCGGCGCGGTCGGCTACGGCGCCTGTAAACGCGCCGCGGCAATGGCCAAACAACTCCGACTCAATCAGCGTGGGCGAAAGCGCTGAGAGGTTTAGCGTGAAGAATGATTCGCCGTAATCATCGAACTGCTCCTGTTTCGTATCGAAGGGAAGATATCGCGACAAGGCAATCGCCCGGGCGACAAGCTCCTTGCCCGCGCCCGAGGGGCCGGTAATGAGCGTCGTGAAATCGCCCATGCGCCGATACAGCGAGCGGCGGTAACG
>CAYWIS010000270.1:0-7247 GCA_964458385.1 uncultured Pirellulaceae bacterium | reverse complement strand
GGGGCGCCTCCAGCGTGGGCGGCTAGGCCTTCGATGGTCACCTCTCCGCGCCAACCACCTGTTGCGCCGATGGTGACCTTATTGGGCAGCCCTCCATCCCAATTGAACGTCAATTGAGGATCGCCAAGTAGCGAGGTATCCACGCACCGCGCCCCTTGAAGGCCGACTTCCTCTTGCACAGGCCAGAGAAAAGTGAGGGGAGGATGCGGCAAGCCTCGCTCAAGAATCTCCAAGACCGTATTCAACAGCACCGCCACTCCGGCGCGGTCGTCGGCGCCGAGAGCCGTATTGGGATCGCCAGATACGATCAACCCGTCCTGCAAAACTGGTTGCGAACCTACACACAACGGAACCGTATCCAGGTGCGCCACAAACATCCGCCGCGGAGCGTCGACCGTGCCGGGCAACTTAAGAATCAAGTTCCCGCAGTTGCCTGCAATGGGGGTGCGGTGGTGAGCATCGTCTTCGGTAATCCACGCTGGATCTACCCTTGCCGCCAGGAGCAACCTACGAACTTCGTCGGCCACACTTCGTTCTTCGCCGCTCTTTCCAGGAATTGCCATCAGCCGCAGGACAAGCTCTAAAGCGCGCTCGGCGTTAATCTCGGGCGATGCGTTTTCAGCGTGACTCATCAACGGATTGCCGTAAAAGGAAGGGCCGCGTACTCTGATTGTTGTTTCAACGCTATCCTACCGTAAACCCAATTTCTCGTAACCGCTGCTTATGCGATTCTTTCTTGCCGGCATCATGCAAGGTTCGCACGTCGCCGAATTGCTGCATAGTCAGGATTACCGAACTCGCCTCAAGCAGTGGTTGGCCGAAGCTTTTCCTGAAGCCGAGATCTACGATCCCCTGGCGGATCATCAAGACTCGTTGGGCTACGATGACGCCAGGGCGCGTGAGGTCTTTCTCCACCACAACCGCATGTGCCGAGAGGTGGACGCCGTGATTGCTTATGTCCCTGAGGCAACCATGGGCACCGCCATTGAAATGTGGGAGGCGTATCAGGCGGGGCGAGCCGTCATCGCGGTAAGCCCGCTGCTACACAACTGGGCGGTTAAATTTTGCAGTCACGCCATCTATCCCGATTGGGAAGCTTTTCAGACCGCGTTGCACCGGGGCGAAGTGAGGGCGGTTATTGAAAGCGCCTTGCGCAAGTAAAGCGTGGCCTTGACGAAATAGGGAGACTAGCAGCGCGTGGAGCGTCAACCTAAAATGACGCGGCGACCTTTCAGTGGGTTGGTAGTATTTTTGTCCTGCAGAGCATACGTGCATCCCATGGCTGACGACTTTCTTGCCGAGCGACGGCGGGCGTTGGAGGAGTCATTCTTTGCGAACCAGGACCGGCAATTGCTTGAACGGTTGCGAGCGCAGCTGCAAGAGGAAGAGCAATTGCAAGCGCTGAGTGCGGCGTCGGGAATACAAGACCTAAATCTCTTGAAGGAATTAGCATCGCTAGGCATCGACGCCCAGACAGTCGCTGCGCTTTCGCTTATTCCGCTGGTTGAAGTCGCCTGGGCGCATGGAGGAATTGCACCCGAAGAGCGCGAGGCGGTGTTGCAGGCGGCAGAGGAAAATGGCGTAAAGAAAGATACTCCCGCCCATGAACTGCTTGAACGATGGCTGGACAATAAACCGTCGCCCAAGCTCTTGAACGCCTGGAAAGATTATGTGACGGAATTACGAAGCGCAGTTACGCCAGCGACTTTTGATAAGGTGCGCACACGGATTATGGAGCGTGCGGAACAGGTCGCAAGGGCTGCCGGGGGATTTCTCGGGCTGGCGACCATTGCGCCGCAAGAACAGGCCATGTTAGATGAGTTGGAGCAGGCGCTGCGCGGTTGACCACATGAGAAGGAATGAGCGGCCAGCTTCCATCAAGTGAGTTGGCGCGCGTACGGCGTCGTCGGTAATGCTCGTACCAAAATTAAATCACGCTTGGGATCTGGATGAAGCGGCCGCCATTTGTTTGCAGTCGGAATTGGCCCGGCAAGTAGTCGTTGAGGATCGCCTTCCCAGCACGGTGCATTTCGTATGTGGCGTTGACGTCGCCTACGATACTACGAGCAATCAACTGATTGCGGCCGCCGTAGTGCTGGAAGCGGACTCGCGTGAAATACACGAAACGGCAACGGCCCGCGGTGTGAGCCAATTTCCCTATAAACGAGGCCTGTTTTCCTTTCGCGAGTTACCTCCCCTTTGCCAAGCCCTCAGCAGACTTGCTGTAACGCCTGATTTGATCGTGTGTGATGGGCATGGACTAGCACATCCGCGCCGGTTCGGGTTGGCTTGTCACTTAGGCGTCCTCTACGACATTCCCACTATCGGCTGCGGGAAAACGTGGCTCATTGGGGAATTTGCGGAGTTAAGTCGGCAGCGCGGCGCGATGGTTGATCTTGTTGACCATGGTGAGGTCATTGGGCGCGCTGTGCGGACCCAAGACGATGTACGTCCGGTGTTTGTGTCGGTAGGTCACCGAATCTCGCTGGACCTCGCCTGCCATTGGGTTCTTCGTTTAGCTCCAAAGTATCGATTGCCCGAAACAACCCGTCAGGCGAATCGGTGCGTTAACATACTGCGAGCGTCGACCTGATCTGGCCCGTGCGGCGCGATTCGATAGAATAGTTTGAATTATCGTTTTTATCCTTCGCCCAACGTCTCCCATGACTGCCACGGTACCTCCCGCCGAAGCGCCAGAAATTGTCGAGGTCGACCTACGTGATCCTGTGGTCGCTGCATTTTTGGCGTGGCTTTGGCCAGGAGCAGGGCATATGTATCAGCGTCGCTATGGCAAAGGCGCGCTGTTTATGATTTGCATTCTGGGAACTTTCTTCTTTGGCTTGGCGCTATCGGACGGTAAGGCTGTGTACGCAGCCTGGGTGGACGACGCTCCCGGGCCGCGAAGTATCCGTGGTGTGTTCACGCGGGCTCACTATTTATGTCAACTAGGGGTGGGCGCTCCGGCGCTTCCGGCCATCATTCAAAAGTACCGCGTGAGCCGAGGAAAAGATCCTCTCTTCGGGGGTATTATGGCTCCGCCTTCGGGGATGGTTCTCCCCAATGCACGCGACGAATTGGCCATATGGCACGAGCAATATCATAAGTACTGGGAGCTTTCGACTCTCTATACGATGATTGCTGGCCTTCTGAACGTGTTGGCGATCTACGACGCGTACGCTGGACCAGTACTCCCTGCGCCCAAAGAGGAGGAAGCAGAAGGCTCTGGAGGCGACCAGCAAAAGGAGTAAGCCGCCGTCGCCAAAATTACGCGACCGGCTAATGATTCACAACTTTCTTAATGTTGGCGGCCACCGATGTACTTTAATCAGCTTTGGTATCTGCTCCCGCTGGTGGTGGTAATTAGTCTCGTCTACGGCGCGACACGGCACGAACTGATGGGCCCAATCTTGAGTCACGCCTGGCGGTTTGGCGTGTGGGTGATGACGTTTATGGCCGTGATCTTTGCCGTGCTGTTTGTGATCTCCGTTTGGGTTGTCTAGCAGCACCCGCCGCCGCACGTTCGCGCCGTCGCTCTGGGGCCAGTGTCGCTTGGTCATCAGGCGGGGGAGCATGCTTGCATTTCGGCCGCGGCGCTCGCAAGATAGGCGTTTTTCCGCACCCTCGCTGGAGAACAGCCTATGCGAACGTCGGCCATGGTCTTGGCGGCGCTGCTTGTCGTATCGATGGTGGATGCGGCCGAAATACCGCCTCCAAGAGGCGAAATGATCGTCGCCTCTGATGCGCGGTTAGAGCGGGTATTTGTCCGCACCGCGCCGATATCGGGGGGCCTGACGGAAGGGCCTGCCGTAGCGCCGGATGGGGCGATTTACTTCTCCGACATCCCTATGGGATCGGATCCTGGAATGATTCTGCGGTTCGATCCTGCGACCCGCCATACAACCGTCTTTAGCTTGGATAGCGGGAAGTCGAACGGATTATGCTTTGACGCCCAAGGAACCCTCTGGGCGTGCGAAGGCGCCGATGGCGGTGGTCGTTGTATTTCCCGGTGGGATATTGCCACGGGCGAAAAGGAGGTTGTTGTCGACCGATTTGAGGGAAAGCGATTTAACTCACCGAATGATCTTTGTATTGATCGCCAAGGACGTGTGTTTTTTACGGATCCTCGTTACGTTGGCCATGAACCACGCGAACTGAAGCACCGAGCCGTCTATGTGATTGCGGATGGTAAAGTGTCCGAAGTGACGCGCGATATATCGAAACCGAATGGTATCGCCCTGAGCCCTGACGGCAAAACGCTCTATGTAGCAGAGCACGATAATGGGACCGATCGGATCGATCCGGACGCACCGGCGCCGAAGCAGGGGCCTATGAAGATCTACGCATTTGCGTTGGGAGTTGACGGACGCGCCGAAGGCGAACGGCGCACCGTTTATGATTTTGGCGACGAAAAGGGCTGCGATGGGATGTGCGTCGACGATGCGGGGCGACTCTACCTCACGGTGCGTAGTGAGCGACGGCCGGGCGTACTCGTCATTGATCCGGAGGGAGGGGAACTGGCCCACATCCCTACAGGCCCGCAGAACCAAAAGGTTGCCAGTCCCGAGTTGGTCGTTGGTTTACCTAGCAACGTTGAATTCGGCAAGGGCGCTGACGCACACACACTTTATATAACCGTCGATACCGCGCTTTACCGAATTAAGCTTAAGACGAAAGGCGTTGAATAAGATTGGTGCGTGCGCCGCGCCTATTGACACGGGGTTGCTAAGATTCGCGTCGGGCGATGGTAATCATCGCCCGCAACTTTGCGTTCTAATTTCTGCATCCCGAACAAGAAGGGCAACAATAAACCGCGTTGCATGAGTTACGCGCATTCGTCGTGCGGAGAACATTGCAGCGGGGGCTCGCTGGCCCAAAAATCAATGACAAGAGTTGATCGGCGGTGCGGCGTCCAGGACGGCAGTTACCGACCTTCTCTCTGCAGGCGCATTCTCCGCAGTGGCAGAGCGGTTGGACTGTGCTACAGGAGTTTTCACCGGGCAGGAAACGTGAGTGTTCAATTGGCGAACCCCATGGAGTTGTGTATTCGCGCAATGAGGAGTCGGCCTGGATCTTGAGTGCGGGTATATGGGGAGGCGGACTTGGCCTCTCGTTCCCATCGATGGGGGCGTGATTCGAGCGACTTGCGGCGTGAACGGAGGAATCGTCCACAAGCTGGATTGTTACGCCATCTTCAGCGATCGCGCGTAATAGTGCTAGGCCCCATATGACGCTAGCCAAACAAAGAATCCAGGTGGCTCGCTTCATACACTTCCCTGCTTACGATGTGGCGTCGCCTGCGGCTGAGCATCATTCACGTTGATCATGATAGCGCAGCCGCCCAGACGCATAGATGACAAGTGCTTTAGGGGAGGAAACGCCTTATTTTCATAAATCCGGCGTTTCATCGCTGCGCATTATCGGCGCGCAGGGAAGAGTACGTTGCACATGGGGAAGTAACCCAATGCAACGATCACATTGGGTATAGATCTTATTAGCCGCATCTTCGCACCAGGCCGCCCCCGTGCGTCGATTTTGCGCGATGGGAAGAATCAACTTCGATGAGTTTTGACTTGCGCTGTCCGAGACCAACGAACGACGCGGCGGGGGCGACGGTCGAACAGTTTATAGTTCCTTAGCGGCCCTGATTAAATTCAGTGCTTCCTGCGCCGTCTTTAGTCCGCCGACTTTTCGTACGAATTCGATTGCGGAAGAAAGTACATCGGCGTTCACGACCGGGGCTTGCGCTGTGAGAACACCGTTTTGCGCACCAGTCTTCTTCTTCCACTGATTCTTGATAGTGGAAATATGCGACGGTTTCACATCGACGTTATACCGTTCCTTAACTTCGCGCGACACTTCCGCGGGGCGAGTGATTCCCTCGTTTAATATGGATTCAACCATCGCGGTAATTGTTTGACCGCCACTTCTTCGAGTGCGTTTCTTGATCACGGGGTGCGCCTTTCAATGCATCGAAAAACATGAGCTTGCAAATCTCACTTCCAAGATATTGCGCCTCAAGCGGCACGCAAACCAAGGGGGCATGCGCAAACCCGTATATTGCTCTATCGATCGGCTCACAATCTAACGGTTGGTAATGAGATCTACGTTGGCGCGAGATTTGCAATACGAGCACTCGCCTCAATGACGAAAGGATGAGCCATGGAATCTAAATTTGTTACGACCGACATCGCTGTTGGTGCGCAACCGTCGGTCGAAGACATCTTACAACTTGCGCGCGAAGGCGTAAAAACAGTCATTAACTTGCGGGTGGAAAACGAATCTGACGATCAGCTTTCGCCGTTCGAGGAAGGCCAAATAGTGCGCGATGCGGGGATGGAATACCTCCATATACCTGTAATTGCTAGTCAGGTTCGCGAAGGACAGGTGGATGAGTTTTGCAATGCCGTTGAGAAGTTGCCTAGACCAATCTTTGTGCACTGCGCCAAAGGAAAGCGTGCGGCCGCGTTGGCCACCATGTACCAGGCAGTCCAAGAGGGGTGGTCAGGCAAAAAGATGATCGCCCATGCCGAAGAGTTAGGTTTTCCTTATGATGATCCGAACTTGGCGAGGTTCGCTCGCGAATACGTTGACAGCCGCCGCCACAAAAAGTAACGGACGACCGGCGAACATGTGCGGAAGCCCCGACACGGGGGACGGCGGCAGGGAACAAAAGGCCGCCTCTCCACGCTCCACCTATCGCCGCCGATCGGTTCGGCGGCGATACGCCCGCAATGGAGAGCCTGCTCGATTTACCAGGGTTTCAGTTTCCAACCCAAGATAAAGCCGATCCCAAAGCACCAAAGTGCAACAACTTCAGGTCTTTCTCGCGCGTACGCGCGCAGATACTCGGCGATATCTTGGCTTGGTTTGAGCCGGTCGGTCTGAACAAAGGAAGGGCGACGCTCCTGCATATTTTCGACGGAGCCTTGCATTGGATTCATTGGTGAACTCCTTTCAATGTTAGCGAATTGCGAACTTTATTCGGAAACCCTCAAAATGCGGTCACTGCGAATTGCGGATGACAACGTAGGGGTCGCGAGTCGTACGGCCACTATGTTTCAAAACGCTCTTAATCCACGTAATATTTCGCTCCAACTCGATCTGGGATCGATTCAGTACGGCTAAATGTCGCCGAAACCAGAACCAACCTGTTGCGCCAAGTGTCGCCGTTAGGAGTAAGCCGGCAAGCGCCGCAACGAGAAACGCCCAACCCCGCTGCAGTAGCTCGAGATCGACGAGTAGCCAAG
>CAYWIS010000269.1:0-7391 GCA_964458385.1 uncultured Pirellulaceae bacterium | reverse complement strand
CGCCGTCGTGGCAGAGGCGCTGAAAAGAATCGGGCCACCGTCCAAAGGGGGTACGGAAGATTGGCCAAGCCCGCAGGATATTGAGGACGCCCAAAGCGCAATCAAGGTCAAACCGCCCAAGGGCGCCGAGTTTGGAAAGACGGAGGTCTTTTATCTGCTCGTGAGAAATACGGATCGCGCTCGGGCGTTGGCCCTCACCCAGGCGATTGTCGACGAACTCGATGCACGCCTTAAGCTCGTTCGTGACCGCCGGGCCAAAAGCCTGATCCAGGAACTGACCCGGGCAGCCGACTTAGTTCGAGCCGACCGCGAACGCGCTACCCAACGGTTAACCGCTCTAGAGCAATCGGTGGGCGGAGATCTGGCGGAGTTGCGCATGCTCACCGAAACCACGGGTGGGGAGAGCAACTTGCGGTCCTCCATGACCGCTGTCAAGAACGACCTGCGCGCCGCGCAAGTGGCGCAACAGAATCGTCAACAGTTGCTGGAAATGCTGCGAGCCGCAGAATTAGACCCGACACACCTTTTGGCGACTCCCAATGAGCTTTTGGTAATGCAACCTACGTTGCAGCAGTTGAAAAACGGGCTGATTACCGCGCAGCTAACAACCGCTCAACTTCAGGGGACGATGACCGACCAGCATCCCCTTGCACAGGCGGCCGCCCAGGGAGAAGCCGAAATTCGCGCTCGGATTCATAACGAGATTGCTGCTGTTATTCGCAGCATCGAGGCGGAATTGAAACTAGGCGAGGGGCGCATTGCAACGCTTGAGGCTCAACTCAACGAGATCGCTGCCCGCATGGATCGTCTGGCGAGCATCCGGGCTAATTACGCTAACGTCGTTTCGGAGGTCCGCCATTATGACGAAATGCTTCAGCGAGCCGAACACGATCTGGCCGCCGCTCGCGCCAGCCTCGCAGCGTCACACGCCACGAGCCTGCTAACACGTTTGGAGGAACCCTATACTCCTGATCATCCTACCGGCCCCTCAAAGGCCGTAATTGTTCTAGCGGGGTTCGCTGGCGGTTTGGCCGTTGGCCTTGGGTGGGTCTTCCTTACAACACCCGCCATAGCGGCCCCAAGACACCCCGTGACGACTCTAGCGCGGGCCGAAGACGCCGTCGCTCTTTCCCGTGGCGAGATGGCCGCCGGCGAAGAATCAGCATCGCAATCGGCGGCCCAAGCCGAATATCAGGGACGGCTAAACCAACATACGCCACACACCGAAGGCGCAATCCGCGTTCTATCCTTTAGAGAAGCGCTCGCTCATCTTGCCGACCGATAAGCGACGAGATCCGGGCGTGCTGGCAAACGGGTCGTGTCGACGCGTTTGCTTTCAAGGTGAACACGCAACGTACAGCCCGCATGGCCTTTCTAATTGCTATTGGCGTTATCGCTGGCGCTGTTTGGGGAACGTACCTTGCGTTGCGCGGTTCGTTGGTGTTGGGCGGCGTCCTGTATTTGATTCTGGCGTGCTGCCTGGGCGTGTACTTTTGGAACGTCGATGTCGCGGGAATAACGTTCTCCCTCGACCGCTTCTTTCTTGTCATGCTCATGGGGGCGTTGTTCGTCCAATGGCGGCTGGGCCAAACACAGTCCCGCAGTACAACCGCGGCTGATTGGCTGTTGGTAGCCTTCGTCGTGTGGATTACTGCCAGCGCTTTCACCCATGACTGGCGAGCTTCCAACGCGGGCCAAGTGCCGATAATTCAACATCTGATTAACGGTTACTATATTCCGTTGGCCCTCTACTTCCTGGCGCGGCAAGTACGCCTCCATGAGGGCAATGTGAACGCCGTGCATAACGGACTAGCCATGTTCGGCGTCTATCTGGCTGTAATTGGCTTGCTCGAGGCGGCAGGGCAGTGGTCGCTGGTCTTCCCGCGATATATCGCCGACCCTGAATTGGGGCTCCATTTTGGTCGATCGCGCGGTCCGATGGTCCACGCGGTCAGTTATGGCTCTTACCTGGGCGCCTGTCTGATTTGCACCTGGATATGGTGCGAACGTGCGTCGCGAACGGGAAAGCTCCTGCTGACAGTCTGCGCCCTGGCAATCCTAGCGGCTGTGTTCTTTACCAAGACCCGGACGGTTTGGCTTGGGGTGGGTGCAAGTGTGTTCCTGCTGCTCGCGCTAACGCTTCGTGGACGTGTTCGGGTGTTAGCCCTGGGGGCCCTGACCGCAACGGCCTTATTGGTCGGCGTGGCTAAATTAGACGCCATTTTGGGATTACAACGAGAGGGAACCGTGGCCGACACACGCGAGTCGGCCAGTATGCGCAAGAGCTTCACATATGTGTCTTGGCTAATGTTCAAGGACCGGCCCTTGTGCGGCTTTGGATTTGGACAGTTCGCCACCGCGAAATTGCCATACTTGAGCGACCGCACAGTTGACCTGCATCTCGAGTCAATTCGCACCTATGTGCATCACAACACCTTTCTCAGCATCTTGACCGAAACGGGTTTGATCGGTTTAGGGTTATTTCTAGCTGTGTTGCTCCAATGGGCGCGCTACGGCTGGCGTCTAGCACGCGACGGTCACGCGCCGCGTTGGATGCAGTGTCAGGCCCTATTACTCTTAGGGGTACTATGCATTGCATCGAGCCAGATGATCGGCCATGAAATCACCTTTACCCCGCTCGATATGTCCCTGATCTTCTTCTGCGCTGGCCTGACAACCGCTCTGGCTCAACAACAGGGGCACGCAGCTTCAGTGCATCTTCGGGGTCACGTCGCTCAACACAACGCGCCGGCGCCGGTTATGTCAGCGCCGCGCTAAAGATCGGGCGTCCCCAAAACCGGCGCTGCAGTCGCGATAATCCATCCATTCGGCAAGATTGGATTTTGGTCAAGGATAAGTGCGGTCAACTCCGATCTCCTCACCAGCCGACTCCCACCTTTTGGCGACCGAACATGCCCGCACCTGCCGCAACCTACTGGAGTTACTGGGGCTTGCGCGAAGCGCCGTTTCGCGTCGCCCCCGACTCGCCGTTTTACCACCTTAGCATCACACACGAAGAGGCGCTCGCAAGGCTCCATTTCCTGGTTGAAAACAAACGGCGAGTTGGTCTACTAACCGGCGAGAGCGGGTCGGGAAAAACGTTGGCGCTGACGCGATTTGTTGATGAGCTACGTCGCGCTGGTACGCTAGCCGCTCTCATCCCAACACTTGCGGCGGGCCCGGATGAGCTACTGACGTCGCTTATGACCGGCTTGCTGATCTCGCCGGTGCAAGGTGAATCGCCTGCGCGATGCTGGGCACGTATCGCCGATCGTCTCCGTGAGCGACGCTATCAACAGGTTCCTACAGTTTTTGCATTCGATGATGTTGACCGCACAAACCCCGAATCGGTGGCGCTGATCGAGCGGTTGTTGCAACTTGACGTATCGCCCGATTTGCAACTTACCGTGATTCTCACCGCCGACTCTCAGGGCGAGACGAAACTTAGCCCCCAGCTCTTGGATCAGGTCGAACTACGGGTGGAGCTGGAATGTTGGTCGGCCGAGGAGACGGCCGAGTATGTGGAGCAAGCGTTAGTTAAGGCAGGGCGTAGAGACGCGCTATTTGAACCCAGCGCCTTGGAGCGTTTGCACTCACTGGCCGCGGGGCGCCCTCGACGCGTAAGTCGGCTGGCCGATTTAGCGCTTCTGGCGGCAGCCGGGCAGGAACGCCATTCCATCGACGCTCAAATCATCGACAACGTGGCGCGCGAACTGATAGCAACCCCAACGCTCGTTGGCTCACGACGGGGCTAGCGAGCGTTGCCAAACGATGAAACCAAGTTATCGGGTGCGCTCGCGCCGCCACCCCCAAAACAGGTCAAAAAAATTCCTTGTCTCAGTTTCACGAGGACCGGTAGGAGCCTTTTCCCGAAAGGAGGGTTCGCCCGTATCGCCTAGGCCGTCAACGTCGAGGGGGCGGTCAATACGAACGAACACGGCGCCGAGCGACATCTCCACCATCAGCGGAAACACATCGCTCTGATTAGTCTTTAGGCGCCGGCCATTGGGAAAGATGATCGGATTGACGTGACTGAGATTAGTTATCCGTATCGCGTTGTCACCGTCGGGCATAAGAAAAGCATGGTGGCGGGAAACAGTGGTTTCCTCCAGCGGCGCCACGATGACACGATTACCCTCGGGAACCTCAACCGTCGTGTAAGGCCCTGCTTCTCCCTGGCGCTGCCGTCCCAACTCGACGGGCCCCATCACGATCGTCGTGTAGACCAATTCTCCTTGATAGTAAATTCGGAGTCGATCCGTACGGCGCCCGCTTGCATTGGCTAGCGCCATTTGCAGCAAACAAAGATCCTGGGAACAAAGGTCGGGCGGTGGCGCTTCGTTGGCGAAGGCCGCTTGCACGGCGTCGTGATGATCGACAAATCTTGCCAGGTATTCGTCGATCTGCGGTCGCTCACCCCAAGCGCGGCGGTACTCCAATTCGACTTCCAAAAGGGCTTGCAACAGCGCCGACCGCGTCTCGGGCGCCTCAGCGTCGAGGTATGCCTCGATGCGCGGCCGATCGCCGCGGCGAAGGTCCTCCTCGAACTGATCGCAAGCTTCATCGATTCGCCGCACCGCATCGAGCGAAATCGGCGAAATGCTACGCGACGTACTCATTGCCCGAAAGCCCCCAAATGGCAATCTCTCGGCAGGTTTACCCGCCCTTTTATTCTTCGTCCTCCAGCCACTCCATGCGGATTCGGTTAAGTTTGCGCTGTACCGTTCGCACACCGCATTGGG
Organism: uncultured Pirellulaceae bacterium; assembly: GCA_964458385.1. Taxonomy (GTDB): domain Bacteria; phylum Planctomycetota; class Planctomycetia; order Pirellulales; family Pirellulaceae; genus JAHWKS01. The sequence continues at coordinate 2,649 of CAYWIS010000269.1, read as the reverse complement.
CCATCTGACTGATTTCTTCGTTTGTGTACCCTTCAAGCTTCCATTGGGCGATCTGGCGGAGGTCGGGCTCGAGCTTTCCGAGCAACCGTTCGTGCTCTTCGGCAATCTGCGCGGCGAACTCGGGAGTCGGTTCGTCGCCAACGACTTGCTGAATGCCCGCCGATATTTCCTCGTCATCGCCACGAAACACGGACTCACCGCGCAAGTTGCCCCCACCGCGCTTTTGACGCCGCTCATGTTCCGCTAGTCGACTGGCTTTGCGAGCGGTAATGATGACCATAACCCGCCACAGGTTGTCACGGTCGTCCAGCCGGGGAAACTTACCCTTGGCGGCGCCTTCACAAAAGCTGTGAAACGCACTCAGAGCCACATCTTCCTCGTCCGCCATGCGCCGCGATGAGCCTTGCAGCTTTTTGCGGGCCAAGCGAACCAACTTCTCGAAGTAGCGGCTCCAAAGTTCCTGCGCAGCCTGCGGATCGCCTTCCTTGAGAGGTCCCAGCCACATGGAAACCGAGTTCTCATTCGGCATGACGGCAAATCTCCGGATTGAAAATGGCAGTTGCGCCATTCTACCACCCGACCGATCCCTTACCAACGAAGGGTAACAGTCTTTGCCGTCTTACGCTCCTTTGATATGGCCACCCCGTTCGTTAACGCGCCACCGGACTTAGGAATTGCATGTCCAAATGGCATGGCCGAGCGTCCTGCCGCTAAAATCGGTACATCACAGCCCACGTTCTCTGTCCATCAAGGGATGTGTCCGTACAATGATCGAAACTTACGGGGCAGCGCGGCGCATGGGCTGAAGGCGGAAGGCGGAAGGCATAAGGGATGCAAACGGTACTGTTCTATTTGGCGCTTACGAACTTGTTCGTCGTCGTCGCGGTTCTCATCAGTATGACGGTTGGGGGCCGATCGATTGTTCAACTTCGCGATGTGCCGCCTCCAGACAACCTGGACGACTTACCGAAAGTGTCGTTAATTGTGGCGGCGCGCAACGAGGAGCAAAACATCGAACCCGGTATCCGTTCACTCTTGGCTCTGGACTACCGAAATTTGGAAATTATCGTGGTCAACGACCGTTCTACCGACGGCACCGGCGCCATACTTGATCGCGTAGCCGCTGAGCATCCACAGTTAAACGTCGTCCATTTAGCCGAACTTCCACCAGGCTGGTTGGGAAAGAACCACGCTCTCCACTACGGGGCGAAACGAGCCAGCGGCGAATTATTGCTCTTTACCGACGCTGATGTGGTCATGGAGCCGACGACGCTCAGCCGCGCCGTGCGGTACCTTAAAGAGAACCAGCTAGACCACCTTTGTATTGCCCCCGAGCCGCGCATGCCGACATGGTTTTTGGAGGCGTTTGTCATGACGTTCTCCGTATTTCTTAGTTGCTATGCCCGGCCGTGGAAGGCAAAGGATCCCCGCAGTAAAGCGCACATTGGCATCGGGGCGTTTAACCTATTATGGGCGCAGGCCTATCACGACGTCGGCGCCATGGAGGCCATCGCGATGCGTCCCGATGACGACATCAAACTCGGCAAACTTCTCAAGCTCCACGGCAAGCGTCAGGAAATGCTCGGCGGGTTGGGGATGGTGATCGTCCCCTGGTACAACTCGGTGCGGGAAGTCGTGACCGGTCTCGAGAAGAACACCTTTGCCGCTGTTGACTATCGGATCTGGGCTGTCCTCGGCGGAACGCTGGCCATCCTGATACTCGATGTTTTCCCATTTATCGGCGCCTTCGTTACTAATGGCGCCACCCAAATCATGTATGTGGCTACCTGCCTCCTACTTTGGGTGCTTTCGGCTGGCGCCGCCCACGCCGTGAATGCAAGAGTATCCACGGTTTTGGTGTTCCCAGTGGCATGCCTATTCTTCGTCTACATCCAGTGGCGTTCTATGTGGTTAACGCTCAAAAACGGCGGCATCCGCTGGCGCGACACGCACTATCCGTTGGCGGAGCTTAAGGCGAATCGCATATAACGACCCGCGAGCCAACATAGCCCTGCTATGCTCATTCCTCCTAGTAAGGCATCAACCCCATGCGCATGATCATGCTCATCTTGATGGTGTTCGGTGTGCTCGCAACTCGCCTTGCCATTGGACAGGAAGCGACAGCCACCTGGAAAGCAGGAGCAGCCGCCGTCACCATCACGCCGACGGAATCAATGTGGATGGCGGGCTACGCGGGCCGTGATCGCCCTGCCGAAGGCAAATTGACCGAATTATGGACCAAGGCGCTCGTGCTAGAAGACGCTGTGGGACAGCGTGTGGCGCTAGTGACGCTTGACCTGGTTGGCATTGGACGAGATTTATCGCAATCGCTTAGTAAGCGTCTTCAGCAGCAGCATGGACTCGAACGAAAGCAAATTGCCTTGTGTGTTTCTCATACGCACACCGGTCCAATCGTTGGCCGCAATTTGAGCCCCATGCACTATTCCCTATTGGATGAAGAGCAACGAGCCGCCGTCGATCGCTACACCAGTTTTCTTGAAGCGCGAGTCCTTGAGGCGGTGGCCAAAGCGATGGCAAATCTGGAGCCAGCGCGCATATCTTGGGGGAGCGGCTCAGCCACGTTTGCCGTGAATCGACGCAATAACCCCGAAGCGCAAGTCCCCGAACTTCGTACTAAAGGTGAATTGC
>CAYWIS010000268.1:0-7424 GCA_964458385.1 uncultured Pirellulaceae bacterium | reverse complement strand
CATCGTGGTAGACGTAACCCGAGATCGACGCCGGCTCATGCTCGCAAAAGTCGTAATGCTCGCCGCGCTGTCCCGACGTGAGTACAATGTTGCCAATGCGGTCATTTCCCAGAATGGCTCCTACCGCTACGCCATTAACCAAGCCTACATGTTCTCCGCCATCGATTAGGTGAGCTGGAGTTTCTTCAACGACGGTGTACGTTCCCGGCAGTAGTCCGCCAAAACGGTATTCACCATTCGCATCCGTGGTGGTTTGGGCGATTTGTTTTCCGGTGGCGTCAAACAAACGTACGACCGCGCCTTCGACCGGGCGCAGACTACTTTCATCACCGTCACAGTCACCATCGGGAGTCGTTAAGTGGACGCGTCCGCTGATCTCGGCAAATTGAAACTCGCCGAAGTTATACTCGATGCCGCGTTCGCCGGTGTTGAGGGTGATATCGTTGATCTGATCGCCGGGATTGACCGCCACGCCGCGGACCTGGCCATTCACCGTGCCGGCGGAGTCTAAACCGTCCTGGAAGGCTTCGGGCTGGGTCACCTGCACCACACGATATTTGCCCGGCGCTAGCCCCGTCACTTGGTAGAAGCCGTTGGCGTCGGTGGTAACGGTGCGCGCCGCTTGCGGCGAGAGGGTGTCCACGGGCACAATCCGCACCTGGACGCCGGCCAGGCCTTCTTCGCCTGCTTCGCGCCGGCCGTCGTTGTCGCGGTCGTGGTAGACGTAGCCGCTAATGGAGGCGGGGCGATACTCGCCAAAGTTGTAGTTGACGCCTTGGTCGCCCCATTTGAGGTCGATTGCGCGGATCTCATCGCCGGGGTTGACCGCCTGACCAACAACGGTTCCAGCGATGGTTCCTGCGGTGTCTCGACCGTCGATCCAACCTGCCGGGTGAGACTCAACGATTCGATACTGCCCCTTGCGGAGGTTGGTGAACTGGTAGAATCCGTTGGCGTCGGTCTTGGTTTGAGCGACCTGATTGCCGTCTTGATCGTAGAGCGTGACGGTCACGTCGCGCAGCGCTTCTTCGCCCGCTTGCCGCGTGCCGTTCTGGTTCTCATCGTGGTAGACGTAACCCGAGATCGACGCCGGCTCATGCTCGCAAAAGTCGTAGTCTCTTGCGATGTTTCCGGCGGCAAGAATAATACCACCAATCTCGTCGTTCCCTACAAGCGCCCCGCGGGTAACGCCATCTACATGGCCGACGTGGTCGTCGCCGTCAATCAAACCGGTGGGGGTGGTTTCAACAACCCGGTACACACCGGGACGCAGCCCAACGAAAGAGTACTCCCCTTGCGCATTGGTGGTCGTTTGGGCGACGAGAACACCCGCTTCGTTGTAGAGCTTGATCTCAACGCCGGCCAAAGGCCGGTAGTTTGGACCTTCGGTGACGCAGTCGCCATTAGGGTCGGTCAAATGAACGCGGCCATGAATCTCGGCGGGACGGAGCTCGCCGAAATTGTATTCAACACCGTGATCATTCCCGCCCAAGAAGATGTTGTTGATGGCGTCGCCAGGATTGACCGCAACCCCCCGGACCTGTCCACCGACACGGCCTGCCGCATCAAGGCCGTCAAGATAGCCGGCAGGCTGCGCGACTTCCACTACGCGATACGTGCCGGGCGCCAATCCCGAAACTTGGTAAAAGCCATTGGCGTCGGTCTGAACCGTGATGGTTGCTTGGGGAACGATGGTGTCGAGCGCGACGATCTGGATCTGCGCGCCGGCAATTCCTTCTTCGCCCGCATCGCGGATACCGTCGTTATCACGATCGTGATAGACGTATCCACTAATACTGGCAGGCTGGGCTTCGGCAAAGTCGTAATCGACCGCATGCATGTCGCCCAGCGGAATTGTGATTTCCGTCAGAATATCGCGGTTGCCCGCCACCGTGGAGCCCGAGGGCGTACCGTTCACGGTCCCCGGCGTGGCGCCTACGCTAAGGAAGCCGCTGGGTTGCGTCTCCCGCACTTGGTACACACCGGGCAGCAGGTCCAGCGATTCACCAAAGCGGTAGTCGCCCTGCGCGTTGGTTTTCGTGGTGTGCCCGGTGAAGACAAACGTGTTGCCTTCTTTCTTCCAGAGAGCGAGGGTCACATTGGCCAGGCCATTCTCTCCCGGATCTTGCCGAAGGTCTAAATCGCGGTCGTGATATACCGTTCCCGAGATTGTGACCGGCTTAGGGATCTGCTGCAGGTGGACGATGGCGCCCGCCGTACGGTCGCGTTTGCCTTGCTCGTCGTCGGCGGGGAGATCAAGTCCTGAGCCGGCGAAGATTTCGTCATAACGGTTGCGAAATTCGGCTTCACCTGAGATGTCGCGATAGTGCGGCGCCACAAAGTGCGCCTGCAGCTTTGAGCCCTGGAACTCGACGCCCGAGGTAATCGGGTCGAAACCGTCATTGATTACTTCGAGATCTTTTTCGCTCGGGTCGTAGTCTTCGACTTCATCGACGTCGATCGAGAACACCAGCTTCTCGCCGGCGTGGAACCCCTCGAAATCAAGGATGAGAGTCGAGGTTCCGTCAACGACCGTGGCGGTTACGCGATCGATGCCGTTCTTCGAAATAATCGTGAACGGGAAGGCCTCGTCGGCGCCTAATCCGGTCTTGAGTGTGTCGAAGAATACGTCGCCTACGCTGAAACCGGGGGTGTTTTGATCGCCATTGATCACCAGGCGACGCAGCTCAGTGCCCTGAGCTCCGCCACGGAAGGTGATCTCAAAGGTATCGCCGTGCTGATCGCCGCCCGTGTCTTCCTCGATATACACGGCGCCGATGACAAGCGGGTCGGCATTGAGCACACAGCGAGGCTCCATGTGCTCGAACCGGCAACGACGCACAGGCGTGCAGCACGACGAGTCGTTGGATTTGGAGAACCGATTCTTACTCCGCCAGCGGGCAATTCGGCTAAACAGGCCCATTGAGCGCCTCCATGCGCAAAGGTGCGACCGGCAGGCGGGCGACCTGCCAGAGCCAAGATGTTATCGCAATGGGTTACTGACCATCCGCCTGGGGACGTAGCCCCACGCGCGGCTCGGATGGTCGTTCGGCAATGGCAGGCAGGGGATGCGTGGTCCAAACTCGCAAGGTGGTATCGAAGCCAACCGAGTACAGTTCCTCTCCGTCGACGGCCAAGTCGGCTACCGTGCCGGTGTGGCCTTCTAAACGCGAGGTTATCTCGCGGCGCTCCAAATCCCACAGGTGGATGCAGTTGTCGCTTCCGCCCGCCGCTAACCTTCCATCCGGCAATAAGGCCAGACAATACACTTTGCACGCTCCTGTGGGAAGAACGAAAAGCTCGCGCCCGGTGGCAGCCTCCGAAACGCGAATGGCCCGATCTTCACCGGCGGAAAACAGGAGCTGGCCATCGGGGGAGAAGATGATATCCCTCACGCGGAGGGTGTGCGCTGCCGTCTCATAGACCACATTTCGTGTTTCAACGTTCCAAACGCGAATGCGGCCATTGCGGCCCCCAGCCGCGAGTAATTGCCCATCGGGCGAAAATGCCAGAGTCCGCATGTCGCGACAGGGACACCCCAGCCGGGCGGCCGGAGCGGCGCTGGCAACATCGTACAGGTAGAGCGAATCGTCGAAGCCTAACACCGCAAGGTATTGCCCGTTGGGACTGAACGCAAGTTGCGTAATGGGGCGTGCGTGTTGAGCGAACTCCTTGACGGGCGACCCAGAGGCAGGATCCCAAAATACGATCCGGCGATCGTTGCCGGCCGTCACAAGCGCTCGCCCGTCCGGCGAAAACGCGGCGGTTCGAACCCAGTCGGTGTGATGCTGAACGCAATGGAGCATAGCCCCTTGCTGCCTGTCCCAAATCCGCACGCAGTGATCGTCGCCAGCGGTGGCGAGCAAGTGCCCCCCAGGTTGTAGGCAAACCGAAGTCATTACGGGTGGCTCGCGATGTTGCGAATCGCGCGGAATTCGAAAGACTTGGCTTGGTGATGAAGGCTTGGCGCCCCATACATCGAGGGGAGAAGCGGCCATCACAAAGAACAGTGTCCAACCAAACCGTCTAACGCTCGCGAGAGTAGGCATTCGAACACCCGATAAAAGGACTACAAGCGTGCCGTGCGCGCAAGCCGCTACAACTCCGGTTATCGGCGGGAAGCGTGTCGTCGCTACAACAGAAACTAGTGCAAATGCGAAGTTTCTGCCGGTCAGAAGTTTTTTTAACAAGGTAAAGCTACTGTTCGTCACATTGACGGACTTCGCACAAAAACCAACAATGCAACACGATGGTCGACGCACATGGACACACCGTTGGGGCGAAGTGAAACGGTGGTTAAGGGGCCTGACGGTAGTCGCTCTTCAACAAGGATTCTGATACCAGGCAATCTCGACGGCATGCAAGGTTATCTCGAAACCCTTACGATTCGCCTTGCCACGGGGCTTGCCGAGTTGGATGAGGAAACCCGTCAGCGCCACGCACAATATTTGTTGGCAGCGCAGCAACCGGACGGCGGGTTCTCCGGCCGCGAGGGGGGAAGCGACCTGTATTACACGGGGTTTGCCCTGCGCGCTCTTTCGGTTCTAGGGTACCTCCATGGCGAGCCGGCCCAAAAGGCGGGAGCCTTTCTAAAGGGCCGACTCGCAGGACGGGAAACGATCGTCGACTTCCTTTCGCTCATCTACGGTGCAGCGCTGTTGAACGTTGCGGCAGGAGTTGATGTGTTCGCCGATGCCGACCCCGGATGGCGGGACGCGGTCGCTGCTTCGCTGGAGAACCTTCGCCGTGAGGACGGTGGTTACGCCAAGAGTCCTGATGGCAAAGCGAGCAGCACCTATCACACGTTCTTGGTCGTGCTTTGCCAACAATTGATTGAACGCCCCACACCCGCGCCAGAAAAGATTGTCGCCTTTCTCCAATCGCAACAGGAGGAAGAAGGGGGCTTTCGGGAAATTCGCGTTCAAAAGCGAGCCGGAACCAATCCGACCGCGGCTGCCGTGGCCGTGTTACGCCTATTCAACGCGCTTGATGACGAAACGCGGGAAAGTACGCTCGACTTCCTGGCCGACATGCAGACGGATGAAGGAGGCCTCCGTGCGAATACGCGGATTCCTGTGGCCGATTTGTTGAGCACCTTTACTGGCCTTTTGACGTTGGTTGACTTGAATGCGGCCGAAGAGATTAACCTGCCCGCGGTGGGACAATTTGTCCGGTCAATGGAGCGAAAGCAAGGCGGGTTTCATGGTGCGGCGCTCGATGAGGGGGCTGATGTCGAGTATACCTTCTATGGCTTAGGCTGTTTGGGTTTGCTGCGCGGGTTGGGCGTGGACTAGCATCGCGTTAGTCCAGGTGGTCGTTGCCCCATCGTACGGACAGATGGTGTTCGACGTGCAATTGATCGAGGATTCTTGCCACAATGAAGTCGATCAGGTCGGCTAAAGATTCGACACCCTGATACCAGCCTGGCATTGCAGGCAGCACAATGGCGCCCAATTCGCACACTCGGCGCAGATTGTCCAGGTGAATTAACGAGAGTGGCGTTTCGCGCGGTGTAAGAATAAGCGGGCGCCGTTCTTTCAGATGGACTGCCGCGGCGCGATGAATCAGGTTGCTGCTCAAGCCACAAGCCACCGCCGCAAGCGTGCCTCCCGAGCACGGGCAGATCGCCATACCTGCCGTGCGAAACGACCCGCTCGCGATGGCCGCCATAAAGTCGTCATGCCGGTGAAAGTGCAAGAGCGACGCGTCGCGCTGTGACGCTACCGGGACAACGCCGAACCGTTGAAGGGCTGCTTCGGCCTTTTCCAGGAACCGTTCGGTCGCGAAGTCATCGTCCGTGAGTTCGATGCTCAACTCATGTTGTAAGACGGTTCGACCGGCGGGGCTAATGGTTACATGCGTTTCTCGGCCCAATTCGATAAGGGCTTGTATGAGTCGGACGCCGTAAACAACGCCGCTGGCGCCGGTCAACGCAACGACGATCGGATGGGGGGCCGCAGATGTCACGCGTTTTCGGCCATGAACGGAAACGAAGACGTAAAAAGACAGACGCCGACTTATTTTGTTCCCACGTACAGCGTCGCTATGCCAAATGTAAGCGGGTAGAATTTGGCCTCGCGCAGGCCCGCCGATTTCATGCGGTCGACGAGAGCTTCATACTGCGGAAAATCACCTACACTTTCCGGTAAGTAGCAGTACGCGGATTGCTCATTCCTCGCAAGCCACTGACCGATGCGTGGCAGTACGTGACGGAAGTACCAGGCATAGAGACCGCGGATTGGCTGTCGGCGGGGCATGGTAAACTCAAGCACCGCCACCCGGCCTCCCGGTTGGCACACGCGGACCATCTCGCGCAAGCCTTGGTCGGTGTCAGCCACATTCCTGAGGCCAAACGCGACAGAAACAATCTGAAAGTGATTTTCCTCAAACGGTAAGTTTTGAGCGTCAGCCTCGAAGAACGTGACTCCTTCGGCTACATTCAACCGCCGTTTTTTTTGCTCGGCGATATCCAACATTTCGCGGCAGAAATCGACGCCCACCACGGGCGAAACGCCCCGTCCAGCCCGGTAGTACGCGAATGCGAGATCCCCTGTGCCGGTGCAAACGTCGAGGATCGGCGCCTCTCCGCGCGGCGGGACGAGGCGCACCGTCCTCCGGCGCCACCAGCGGTCCGTATTAAACGACAGCAGATGATTCATGCGGTCGTACTTGCCGGCGATCTCAGCGAACATCCGCTGTACGCGCGGATTGGATTTATCTACAACCATTGCCAGGAATGTGTATAAGAGCTTGAGGAAGTGCGCTTGCGGACCGACCATTTTTGCCCCGATCCGGTGCTTCCTTTGCCCCACGAACCATTCGGAGCCGCATTCGGCTCAGACCCCAGTAAGACTACGCCGCGGAATGGCCGCCTTCTAAACCGCAATTGCCGCGGAATTGCAACATCTTTTTGTCACTGCCGATTCTATCGAACACGCATCCCGTCCGCGAGATGCTGAGACCATGGAGATCTACACGCATTTTCTCCCCGATCTAGCGGCGCCCAACGATTTGGCTGGCGCAACGGTGGTTGTCATCGACGTTCTTCGCGCAACGACCACCATCGTCCAGTCCCGCGACCCGGTGCTTCTGGAAGCCCTGCTCGGCGGCCAGGCGTTTCTCAACGGGCTTGCCGGCGAGGAGTGGAGCCGGCTCATCGGCGGCCGCTTCGACTGAAACGAAGGCGAAACGGCCGATCCGCATCCGCCAGCCGGACGACGTGACCATTGCGATTGCCGGGGCCGTTCATGCAGCATCGACATCCGAAGATGCGGGTCAGGTCAAAGAGGCCAGCGGCATGTCACCAACGCCTTCATCTTGCCTGGCGCGCTACCCGGCGTCGACGCCGAACTCGGCAGAGGAGGCGATCAGCCATCTTGCGAAATCGGGAGCTGTGCTGCGCGGGATGAGAAGCAGATAGCACT
>CAYWIS010000267.1:0-7445 GCA_964458385.1 uncultured Pirellulaceae bacterium | reverse complement strand
ATAATGAACTGAAGTTTCGGATCCACCGTCGCAAGCATGTCACGGTGCGCCTGATAGGCGAATAAATCCTGCACTTTTCGGAAGCCATAGTTTTCAAGAAGTTGCGCGTAGTATGGCGGGTTGTACGTCATCATAAACGAGGGCGGCGAATCAAACCCCTCGATCAGTAGCCCGCACTCATAGTTGAGCGAAGGATTGGTCGGACCACGCAACTTCGTAATATTTCGCTCGGCGAGCCACTCGCGAACGGCGTCGAATAGGCCATTAGCCACGTCCTGATCGTCGACCGACTCAAAGAATCCGAAGAAGCCGCGTAACTCGTGGTAGCGTTCATTGTGACCGTGATTCACGAGCCCTAGTACGCGCCCCTGCACCTGACCGTTTCGCAGTGCAATGAAGGCCTGGCCTTCGGCCCTGTTATAGAAGGGGTGGGGTTTGAAGCCGACTAGTTCCTTTTGGTTGGTACGAAGAGGGGGGATCCAGTTCGGGTCGTCGCGATACAGCGTCCAGGGAAAATGCAGGAAGAGTTTTTTCTCCCGTCGCGTTCGTACAGGTCGAATTTCAAGTTGCGCCATTCCGCTGGTCTCGATGTTTTTATCGGTTTTGACGGTGAGAGGTTCCGGGGGGAATTATTGACGTCTGCCTTGGGGCCACACAAGAAGGCGCCCCGCTTGCACCCACGTAACGCCCCGATCAGAATACCCCACACAACATTCTCTATTCTTATGCAGAATGAAGGAGTTCCTCAATGAATCACTTTCTCGTCATGGTGCTGGGGTTAGCTTTGATGGCAATGGCGGTAAATGTTCAAGCGGCCGATCCGCAACTGGCTCACATCGTTTATTTCAAACTCAAGGATAGCTCTCCCGCATCGCGTGAGAAGCTGGTGGCGGCCTGCCAGAAGTATCTTTCCGGCCACGAGGGGACCGTGTACTTTTCGGTTGGCGTGCTGGCGGAAGAGTTTCAACGTGATGTCAACGATCGGGACTTTGATGTGGCGTTGAATTTGGTGTTTGAGAACAAAGCGGCCCACGATAAGTATCAAGAGCATCCCCGCCATACGAAATTTATTGAAGAAAACCGCGATACCTGGGCCAAGGTGCGGGTTTTCGATTCGTATATCAAGACGTCAGGATCGAGCGGTAATTAGACGCTGTCTAGATGCTTCGTCGGCACGACGGGGCGAGCGTAGGCATGAACCGTAGGTTGGAAGACGTTTTCGTTGCCTGGTTCAGCCGCCCAGCCGCTCGATAATGGCGTCGCCCATTTGGCGGGTCGCCAATGTCCCGCCTAAGTCTGGCGTATGTCGCCCGGCGCTGAGCGCCTGGGCGACCGCGTACCGAATGCGATCTGCAGCGCTGGATAACTCAAGATGATCAAGCATCATCGCGGCGCTTAGAATTGCCGCGACGGGGTTCGCGATTCCTTGCCCGGCAATATCGGGGGCCGAACCGTGTACCGGTTCGAACATCGAGGGGAAGCGACGCTCTGGATTTGTGTTGGTGCTGGGCGCTAGACCTAAGCCGCCGCTAAGAATTCCCCCTAGGTCGGTGAGCAAGTCGCCAAACAAGTTTGAGGCGACAACCACATCGAACTGCTCGGGACGCCGTACGAAGTTCATTGCCGCCGCGTCGCAATGCTGCCGTTCGGCGTGAACGTCGGGATACTGCGGCGCCAACTCTTCCAGTACCTCGTCCCATAGTACGTAGGCGAAGCGCTGGGCGTTGGACTTGGTGATCATCGTAAGATGGCGGCGGCGTTTCTGCGCCATCTGGAATCCAAAACGCAAAATACGTTCAATTCCTCGACGCGTGTGAACGGCGGTTTGGACGGCGAACTCATCAGGCTGTCCGCGTCGGAACCGGCCGCCGTTGTCAACGTATTCGCCTTCGGAGTTTTCGCGAATGACTAACAAGTCGATATCGCGAGGGCCCTTATTGGCAAGAATGCTGGGAACGCCAGGATAGAGCCGGGCAGGCCGCATGCACGCGTACTGGTCAAACGCCTGACGTATAGCCACCAAGGGGGCAAGTGTTACGTGGTCAGGAACTTTCTGCGGCCAACCGACAGCGCCAAGCAAGATTGCGTCAAATGGACGAAGTATGTCTAAGAAGTTATCGGACGCTACTTGGCCATGTGTTTCCCAATACGCGACGCCCCACGGAACATGATGAAATTCAAGGGTCGCCTCGCCCTGATTGGCCATCACGTTTTCCAAGACACGGAGGGCCTGATCGATCACCTCCGGTCCAATCCCATCCCCGGGATACACAGCGATTCGCAGTCTTTTCATGACGTTGTTGGAGAGTTGGAATCAGGGGGGCAAGTGTTTTGAGGCCGGCTATGCCGTTCCATTCCGGCTTGCAGTGCGGTTTCGTCTTGGATTCGCTGCTGATGAACGGCTAGGAAGTACGACTGCGTCGAGGCGACATCCGCCACCGCGAGAATTACGATCCATACCACCACCAGGAGCACGCCGCTCCAATACAGCGCTTCAAGTGGTGGACCATCAACCCCTTCTCCGCCAAGTACGGCTAAGCCGACGGCTCCAATGAGCACACTGGTTTTCATTCGGCGGCGAAACTGAAGCCCTCGATAGGCTTGTTCCATTTCGTCCAACTCGCCCACTTCGTGTTGGCTCCGGGCAAATAGGTGTGAACCGATCAAGGCCAACGATACAAAGATGGGTATTTTTGTGTTTGGAGACTGAGCCGCCACCGCGGATGTTCCAAACAAAAGTGAACGGCTTGGCGCGTCGCCTCATGCCGATGGGGACCATCCATTGGTTGAAGAAAGAAGTAATCGAACTGCAGCCCTTCAAAATCGATTGGATTTAAACCGGGTTGAGGAAACACCAGCTTAAGTTCATTCCCCGAAGTGACGACCAACGGTGCGCCCGCCTTAGGGCTAACGCAAAGCCAATCAATTCCCCGCGGAACCGGGCGTGTTCCATTGGTTTCTACAGCGACTTCGAATCCTGCCGCTTTCAAGGCCTCGACGAGCGGCTCGTCCAATTGGAGCAGCGGTTCGCCTCCTGAACATACCACAAGCGGCCGGCCCCCGCTCGACGGGTTGGGCCACGCCGCAACCACAGCGCGCGCTACATCGGCCGGAGTGGAAAAGACTCCTCCCCCGGGGCCATTGACTCCCACGAAGTTCGTGTCGCAAAACGAGCAAATTGCTGCCTCGCGATCCACCTCGCGACCAGACCAGAGATTGCAGCCTGTAAAACGGCAGAAAACCGCGGCCCGACCCGTTTGTGCGCCTTCGCCCTGGAGAGTGTAATAGATTTCCTTGATGTGGTAGGGCATTACATGAATTATATGGCGGTCGCTTATGCCGCGGAAAAGGCCGCGTATACCGTTGGGTCGCGCATCCCGGCGGCCGCGTACGCGTTCTGACGCTCCGCACACTTGTTGCAAACCCCGCAATGTTGTCCTCGTTGCGGCGAGATACACGAGAACGACAACTCCAACGGGTAGGCCCGACCTTGGCGAATTAGTTCGCTCTTAGACAGCTCCGCGACGGGGCGAAGTAAACGCACGGGGCCCGGACCTGCCAGGGCAAGAGTCTGCTCAAATGCCGTAAAGAAATCTGGGGTGGCGTCGGGAAAGGGATTGGTTGAAAGCGGCGCCATAGCCAACTCGCCAATACCGTGCATTTGGCACCAAATGGCCGCCTTCATCACGAGAAGTAGATTGCGGCCCGGCATGAATACGGCTTCATCGGGTGAATCAGCCCCCGGCGCCGCAGTGCCGGTGACGCTCCAATGCGACTGATACAGGTCGGCTAAGGGGAGTTCGAGCGTAACGAGCGGCAACAAATTGGGGCCCGCCAAAGCCTGGCATAGTCGGTGGACGGCCTGAGTTTCCGCATCGGCCCAGGCGACATCCGAACGCACATAAAACGGCTGGACGCGCTCCCCCGCTTCCAGCATTCGGCATAACAACGCGGTGCTATCTAAACCGCCGCTAAGCAGCAGTCCTGTGATCTTGTTGGCGCTCACCGTACCCTCGCAATCCCTGTATCGCTCGTGTTGGCTCGATTAAATCATGGAGACTTAACGTGCGAAAGCGGCCATGCGGCGAATTGACGCAAACCGTATGAGTAGGCCGCTACCTGAGTGCGTCGGTGCAGAGGATTTCTAACGAAGCTGACGCTCCGCGGGAGCCGGTTTGTCCAACGTCCGATTTCCGCGAAGTGAAAATTTGACGCCCCATGGGAGCCGTACAAGCTGTCTACACGAGGTCAAATGCGTGTAACGCTGATCGTTCTTTCAGATTCGACGATTTGGCAAGAAGTGTGGGGGGCGACCAGCCTATATTTGAGTTAGCGACCTGGAACTTAAAATTCTCTTGTGGCCCCCTGGGTAGGGTATGGCACAACCCGTCACTTGATGCCATAGTAGAAGAAACGACTGGTACGGGGGATTAGCCTATCCCCCGTTATTTCAAAGAGCGAGTAAGTAACCTTTATCTCGACGCACAGGACAATTCGATGGCCATTCGAGTTTTGATTGCTGACGATCACGAAGTTGTACGTTGCGGAATGCGGAACCTGATTCAGCAGGCGGATGATATTGAGATTGTTGCCGAAGCGACGACTGGGGCTGAAGCAGTTGAAAAGACCCTTTCGGAGAACCCCGATGTTGTTCTCCTAGATATCCGCATGCCAGGGGGGGATGGCCTCACGGCCTTGGGGAGAATCAAGTTGGATAAGCCTGAACTGCCCGTCGTGATGATCTCTGCTTACGACAATCCAACGTACGTTGCGCGGGCCGTTGCTTTGGGGGCGTCTGGGTACATCAACAAGGGACTGCCCGGCACGGAACTTCTCGAAACGATTCGTCGCGCCGCGCGTGGCGAAAGCGCCTGGACTCGGGAAGAGCTTCGGCGCGTTACTGGCGCCTTGGCTACGCCGCGGCTCAATGCCGACGTGGAGGTCCCTCTTACTCAACGAGAAAGCGAAGTGCTCCGCCAATTGGCGCTGGGGCTCACGAATAAAGAAATTGCGCAGGCGCTGAACATTAGCTACGAAACCGTCAAGGAACACGTCCAGCATATTCTGCGCAAAGTCGGAGTTACCGATCGTACGCAGGCCGCAGTTTGGGCGGTTCGACGAGGGCTCGTCTAGCCATTACGAAGGCCGGTGAGGGGGCATTGCTGCTAAAGTGGACTGTTCGACGTTCGCCACCGCTTGCAAAAGGAGCGAATCGCGATCTTTGAGTTGCCGGACTTCGTCCACCAGCCGTGGGTGGACGAAGACGCGTACTCGCTTCACATAATCGTCGAACTGCTTGGTGGCCAAGGTGTGCACCACCGGAGAAATATCTCCCAGCGGGTGGTAGCAACCGTCGCTGGGGAAGTAAACGTCGACGTGGAACTGCACTTCCCGTTGGACCGGCGGAGCGTCGATCAAGATTTCATGCGGGGCGATCGTTTGACTAACCCGCTTGGACACTAACTGCGCGAACTCTTCGGCGCATGCAACTAACCAGGGGAATGGCCGCCGCGCAAGTTTTTGGTAGATCTCGCGGTGTTGGAAGTAGGTATATTGAGCCCAACGCTTATAGATTCGCCGGGTGGGCCCAAAGAGGGCGTCGAGCAATTCGCGGGCGATGGAGTCGCCACAATTGCGCAATTTGTCAACAAAAGGCTCCTCGGTAAGGTGAAACAGCGAGTCCTGAGCTACCTCGCGGTAGACGCGAAAAAACGCTCGCTGGAGCATCGCGGTGGCTGCGCGAACCGTATGATGCCAGTAAACTTCGCTGAACATGACGTACCGCGCAAAAACCATCATCTCGGCCGCGGTTCGTCCCTTATCGGTGATTGCTAACCCATCGCCCGCCTGATTGAGGCATAGGCTTCCGATCAAGCGCTGTTGATCGAAGTTGCGGCCATACGGCGCTCCTGCATGGAGACTGTCGCGGGCCAGGTAATCCATCTTGTCGATGTCGATGGGGCTCGAAAGCAGGCTTCGAAGTACGCGCGAGGCGTCGTCAGGCTGACCTTCCGTCAACAGTGACGCCACCCGTTCGGGATCCAGCCGCCAATGAGTGCGCAGCACATCGGCGATTTCACTTCCGAGAATGAAGCGGCGGGCGTAAACTTCGTGTTCCGGCACTTCGGGCAGACGCATGTCCTCAATCGGATGGCAGAAGGGCCAATGTCCGATATCGTGTAAAAGGGCCGCCGCGATCAGCGCCTCGGCGTCGGACGGGTCAATCGTCTGTGCAAAGCGGGAGTCGTACGACAAGCGGCGCAAGTAGAGCAGCGCCATACGGTAAACGCCCAGCGAGTGCTCAAACCGTGTATGGTTTGCCGCCGGGTATACAAGCGAGACCAATCCGAGCTGCCCAATTCGCGCGAGCCGGCGAAAAGGCGCGGTATCGATCAAGCGCCGAACACGTGGCGTGAGAGGTACATCCAGTTCGGGCGGAATGCGCACTAATCCCGGGCAGGTATCCAGCCCCTGGATCTCGGGGATTTCACGTAAAGCAGACACTGGGTTTACACTGCCTCAAACGTTGAAAAAGATGCGTTTGCCCGAGTTCTTTCACGATGCGTCATACCAATCCATAGGACTCGTACATGCCCATCGTTAGCCGTAACAAGACGGTGACAAGCAAGTACAGTCCGTAGTGCAAGGCGGCCGTGGAGAAGTCGAGATCCAGGGCCGCATGAGCCGCAAGGGCTCCAATTCCGATCATAAGTGGAAGCACAATCGCCAGTTGGTACGTTTCAAATCGATCTGTTTCGAGAAAATAGTCCTTGATCCAAAAGCCCGAAATTCCCCACAGCAAGGCGTAAACCGCGCCGACAATCAATAATCGGATCCACAGGGATGGGCCGCGGTAGGGCTCAAGTTCGTCATCTCGCAGAAAAAGGTATCCCGCCAAGGCAAGGGGAGGGGCCAAGACAACCGCGCCGACGGTAAGAACGACCGCGGGAGGACCTTCAGGGCCCGCTCCGCGTCCAATAAACCAAGCCAAAAGGAAGGTCATGATCACCGCCAGCGCGACCAGCGCCGCCACCGTGGGGGAAAACTTGGCGTCGGCGCGGGCGATTGGCTTAAACGTTGGCCGGCCTGTCGCTCCCTTCGGACCGAATTCTTCCGGCGCATGGATCACCGCCTCTTCTTCTTTCCGGGGAACGGTGATGATCGTTTTGCAACTCGGGCAGGGGCCTTTCTGACCAGCAAACTTGTCGCTGACCTGGAAACGTTTATGACAACCGGGGCAGATGACTTGAATTGCCATGGAGCAATACTTCGACCGGAACGTAGGGGCTCTGGAGACGTAGCTTTTGTTGTAACTCCCGAGTTGCTAGTTTGGCAGACGGCGACGGCCCGTCAAGCGTTGCATGGAAACCATCGGCCGATGTGCGTTTTGGGGGCGAGCTACGCTTTTATGTGCACTCAAGGATGATGGAAGGGAAAGAAACGAT
>CAYWIS010000266.1:0-7460 GCA_964458385.1 uncultured Pirellulaceae bacterium | reverse complement strand
CTGTTCTTGGCGATGCACGAACTCTTCGCGCAGATGATCGATTTCTTGGGTGCAGTTTGCGATTTCCCCGTCCCAGGACGCAATCTGTTCTCGAAGGGCTCGTAATTCGCTACGACGCGAAATTAAGCCCACCGCTGTCCGGGGAGGACCAATCACTAACGACCCATCCGCCTCAACGAGTTCGCCGGCCAATGTTACAAACCGCACGCCCGCAAATTCTTTGCGAAGAGCCATCGCATGAGCGAGCTTTTCGACGAACCACGTCCCGCCCAGCAGTCGACGAACGAGCGGAACAAACCAAGGTGCGGTTTCAACCATCAGGTCGGCGCGTCCGATGACCCCCGGCCGTCCGTCCAGTTCGATTTGCGGCGCCGGCGTTTGAACCGGTCCCGTAAGGGGCAGTACGCCAACGCGTCCTGTAAACCGCTCGCGATGGAGTTGAATATGTTCTAGAAGCCGTTCGCCTTTAACCACCACATATTGAGCGAGCTCACCCAGGGCCACGTCGATCAAAGGCGCCGTAGCGACATTGACTTCAATTAGGTCCGCAACCAGTCCACAGATATCGCCGAATGGCCCGTCAGGCTCGTTTTTTGCGCGGCTAAGGGCTTCTTGGGCGCCAGCGCTAACGCCTTCCCGGCGCAAGTCCAGGTCTTCAAGAAGAGCTGCCCGTTCGCGAGCCGCGCTGTGAAGCGCTTGGAGTTCGGCAAGTTTGACACTTGCCTGATCGCGGCGACGCTGTGTTTCGTCGCAGGCTGCTTGAGCCGCCTCCGCCGCCTCATCGGCTTCGCGCGCTTCTTGTGCTTTGCGTTCTTCCTCGAGACGCAGCTCGGCCGCCTGTTGTGTCTGCTGGGCCAGCGCCTCGGTCAACACTTCAACCTGACGTTGGGCGCGTTCTGACGCTGCTTCCACCGTCGCTAAGAGCGTTTCTGTTTCCCGAACCAGATGCTCTAACTCGCCCACGCGGCGAAGCGACTCCGCAAGGGCCGCCCGCTGTTCCCGCGCCCGATCGGACAACGAGGCCAACTCGGCCTCATGGCGTTCAACTGCGGCGCGAGACTCCTCCCGTCGTTGTTCGGCGAGCGTGTGCTCCGCGTTTGCCTGCTCCAACTGCTCGCGCAACTCGCGAAGCTGCTCTTGGGCGTCTTCCGTACGCCCCCGCGATTCGCGAAGCTGCTGATAAAGCCGCGCGGATTCTCGCTCAAAGTCTTCTCGACGCGAACGATGGTTGGCGATTGCCGCTTCTAGGGCAATCATTCGTTCTCGCAGTCGGCCGCCTTCCAGATCGCACTCGCGAAGCGACTGCGTAAGTTGATCAATTTCGGCGTCGTAAGCGGAAGCGGTTTGTTCGGCAGCTTGAATCTCGGCGGCTAGTTCACTTGCTTGTTGGTCGAGCTGCTGAATTTCTTGTTCAAGCGATTCAAGTTTCTCGGTCAATCGACGCCAGTCGCTGCGTCCGACTTGTGTGCGAAGCTGTTGAAGCCGTTCGCTGTACTCTTTGTATCGCTGCGCTTTGGAGGCCTGCGAGCGGACGGTGCGTAGCCGGTTCTCGACTTCCTCTACAATGTCGGAAAGTCGCAACATATTCTGGTCGACGCGCTCCAACCGACGTTGAGCTTCGACCTTTTTCGCTTTGAAGCGACTAATGCCGGCTGCTTCTTCAAAGATGGCCCGTCGTTCGCGAGCCGAAGCCTGAAGCAACACATCGAGTTTTCCTTGCTCGATGATGCTATACGCATCGGCGCCCAAACCGGTGCCGCGAAACAGATCCTTGATATCGCGCAACCGGCACGGCTGACCATTGATGAGATACTCCCCCTCGCCGCTCCGGTACACACGCCGAGTGACATGCACCTCGTCGGCGTCATACATCAAGTCGCGCGAGGTATTGTCGAAGATGAGCGTCGCTTCGGCCGTGTTTAGAGGCTTTCGTCCGCCAGAGCCGCCGCCTTTGAAGATGACATCGGCCATGTCCTTGCCGCGAAGGCTCTTGGCGCTTTGTTCGCCGAGGACCCACTTGATCGCGTCGACGATATTCGACTTGCCCGATCCATTGGGGCCGACGATGACCGTAATACCCGGGGGAAACTCAAAGCGCGTTTTGTCGGCGAAACTCTTAAAGCCGGCAAGTTCCAAGGCCTTGAGCATAGTATCTTGGCAAAAGAAGCCCGCGCTGGCGTCTTGGGAACAACCGCGGCGGCGCGTTAGGTGGGAATGCCATGCGACTCCGTCGCGCGTCTTCCCTGACTGGATGCGTTAGCGAAAAAATCCTCTTCAATTATTCAGTATTTGACGGTTGCCGCCTACCCCGGTTACTCATGGCGGTCTTCGCAAGGCGGCTCGAAGACGCCTTCGCCGCGGGGCCCAAGGATGTGCGCGGCGAAGGGACTACGTTCTGCATTAACCGATTGGTTACTCCGAACTAAACCAACTCTTCATCCGCGCCCAAACGCCGCGCGGCGCTTCGCCATCCTCGAGGGGCTCCCAGTCGTCCATGCTTGGGCGCGATACCGCCCCATGTTCGCCTGTGCGGTCATCGAACAAACTGGGCAACGGTCCCGAGGATGAACCTACCAGATCGTCGTCCGAGAGATCCTCGCTTGCCTCGCGTTTGCGGTCCGCCGTTGGCAACGCATTGATGTCAACGCGGGCGGCCAAGGCGCCGGTGCGCTGGGCCTCCTTGACCGCTTGCAGCACGTCGGCATATCCGCCGCCGATGGCGACAATAGTGCGAATCACGTCGTCCAGTCGCGTGGAGCACTCAAGGCGTCGCTCATCCTCGCCAGGGACAAAACGGCTGATCTTCACCCGACCGCCGTCTATACTCTTCACAATGATCTCTTTGCCTGCAAATACAGAGAACGGCGCCTGCAGGCGTAGATCCTGACCAAAGACAGCCACCTGAGGCTCGCGATAGCGCATGAAATGCACCAGCGGCTCCGTGCGCGAAGGAATCGTGACCAGCTTGACCACCGCTTCGGGTGATTTCGAATCGCCAAGCGCTTCGCCGCTGGCTAACGCGTCTTTGGGATTGCGCGTCTGAATAGCACGCAAAGCTCCGCAACGCGTCTCAGCGCTGGGCGAATGCAGCAACTCGGTGAGCGCTTCATATCCTGAGGGGTGCGTAATAACGCTTAACGCCGCCAGCGCATGCCATCGCCAAGCCCGCGAATTTCGTGCGGCCTCGGCGAGCACGGGGGCCGCCTCCGCTTCATCCAAATACGCTAACGCCTCAGCCGAATAGAAACGTACTTCGGCATTGGGCGACTGCAGCCCTTTCTTCAGAACGGGAATCGCTTCCTGTCCAATCGCCTCCAACCGTTCGGCAGCGCGAGGGGCCGAAACGGGCTCCAACAACAACCGTTCCAAGCGATCGAGTCGATCGATTCGCTGTTGTGGCGTTTCTCGAATCGCTACACTTTGAACGACACGGAGGTATCGAGCGAGATTATTCTTGTAGACGGGGCTGATCTTCAGTTCGATGTAGTCATCGTCTTTTGGCTCGGCGACGCCGATCTTCTTGCCATGATCAAATGCGTAGAACCGACGATTAATGGCCGCAGCCAAGTGCGTGGTCGTCATGAGCGAGTGATTTTCACCGGTCACAACCAGACCGATCGGTCGGTCGATCAGACTGCGCCCACCGCCCAAAACTCGCCCGCGAATGGAGTTAATTTTGTCATCGTTGCCCGCAAACACCGCGTCAATAACCACGGGACCTTGGGCAAACGCCAACACTTTACCTTGGCGCAACCGATTCCCTAACTCCTCAACGGGCCGCAGCCGGGTCTGCATTAACCAGCCATCGCGCAGACTAGTCGTTTCCGAGCGCGGCGGCGACTCAATGAGCACATCGCAACGGTCATCCTTTCTAACTCCAGGGGGCAAGTAGGCGCGCACATACACCATCGCGGTGCTATCGAGTGCAAGGATATCGTCGGGGTGTGTCACCCCGTTCGTCTTCATTTCCTCACGAAGCGCCTCACGCCGGTCATTGGGGGGCGGATCACTGCCAGTGCCGCGCAGTCGCGTCACCAGTGCGATTCCCTCGACTTTCATATACCCCAAGCCCCACGCTCGCGTGATGTCGCCCACAAATTCGAGCTCCGGCTCCAGATCATCTTTGCGCACCGGCTCGGGCTCCGAGGGCTTCTTCTTTATCCATGGGGTCTGGCAGCCGGCCAAAGCCAGCATCCAGCACCAAACCAATGCAACTGGAGCTAAAGCGATACAGCGACGGCAACGCGGCGTCATGCCCGAACCTGCTTCCCTGCAAGAGTCGGCAAAGTCAAAAAAGAAAGGCGCGATTCTTTATGAAAAGACCCCACCCGCGGCGCGAAGGGTACAACCCCACGCCGGCAACGTCAAGAGCGACCGTTGTTGCGGTTGACGGACGCATCAAACCTTGTAAATATGTCGGCCAGTGCGATAATGACCCCAAGGGCCCTGCGAAGCCGCTAGCTTACGAGGTGCGAAATGTTGACGATTTCCGACTGGCGACGAAACCATACTTGCCAAGGGGTTTCCCGTCGCGACTTTTTGCACATTGGCGGCTTGGCTTTGGGAGGCTTGTCTCTGCCAGCGTTATTGGCCGCAAGGGCAGGTGCGGCCGCCGGAAGCATAGTCCGAGATAAATCGATTGTGCTGCTGTTCTTGCAGGGAGGACCTTCCCACATTGAGTTCTTTGATCCCAAGATGACAGCTCCGGCCGAGATACGGAGCATTACCGGCGAGGTTTCTACTCGACTTCCCGGCATCACGTTTGGCGGCACGTTCCCGCGCTTAGCGGCGTTGGCGGACCGAATGGCGATCGTTCGGTCGTACGGGTCTCAGAACTCGGACCATACGTACCTTTCGGTTGCTAGCGGAGGAAACGCACTCAAAGCAGCAATGAGTGCGATCTACGCGCGAGTGGCTGGCCCCAATCATCGAGAGACGGGCATTCCAACCAATATCTTGGTGCTCCCCGAAGCGGTTCAGGACGGCCTCAAACTTGAAGGGAATTTTGAGACAACCGCCCTCTCTACGTTGACAACCCCCGGCCAATTGGGGCCCTCCTACGAGGCGTTTAATCCCTCGGGCGGCGGCCAACTCAAAAGCGATTTGGAACTGAAAATTGATCCCTCACGGTTACAAGATCGTAGGCAATTGCTCAAACAGCTTGATTTGGTGCATCGCCGGCTCGACGCCTCGGGCGCCCTGGAAGGAGCAAGCCAATTTCAGCAACAAGCGTTTGATGTAATTCTGCGCGGTGTAGCCGATGCATTCGATCTTTCGCAAGAGGATCCGCGAACGGTGGCCCGTTACGATACGTCGCACCTCTTTCGTATGGAAGAGTTGCAACGCTACTACGATATGCGCCGCGTTACTCACCTACTGGGCCGACAAATGCTCTTAGCCCGACGTTTGTGCGAAGCGGGTTGTGGCTTTGTCACTGTGTCGGACTGCGGCTGGGATATGCACGCCAACAGCAACAGTCCGAAGAACATGGCGGGGATTTGGCCCATGGGGAACCAGGTGGATCACGCTGTGGCGGCCTTTATTGAGGACGTTTACGAACGTGGTCTTCAAGACAAGATTCTGTTGATCATCACGGGCGAGATGGGCCGCACGCCGCGCATCAATAATAATGGTGGCCGCGACCATTATGGCCAGCTAACAACGCTGGCGTTTGTTGGCGGTGGGCTACGCATGGGGCAGGTCATCGGACAATCCGACCATCAGGCAGCACGGCCCGTCACCCGCGAATACACTCCTGAAAATTTGCTGGCGACGGTTATGCACACTTTGTTCGACGTTCCCCAACTTCGTTTGCAATCCGATCTGCCACGAGAGATTATTCGCCTGACGGAAACGGCCGAGCCCATCGCCGAGCTCTTCTAGTTTTGCGGAAAATCGCTGTGTCAAAATTAGGACGGCGTGAGCGAGCGTTTGGGCCTTCCCCAGATTGCCTGATCAAAGACAGTGCCGTTAGGGTTGAGCAATAGCCAACAGACCGCCGCAGCGGTACAAATGCCCGCAAAAAGCAGAAGCACTGCATCCCAACTTTGGGTTTGTTGTTGAAAGATCGGTACAGCGCGAATGAATGTCATAGCGCCCAGGTTGCCGACCATATTCATCGCGCCAAACAACGTCGCTACGTGCCGACCTCCCATATCGATGGTGATTGAATAGGCGCATGGCCCGCCAACCGCCGACCCAAACGTTCCGACGCTGATCAACAACACCGCAAGAATGGGGTTCTGCACAAAGTACGCAATGCCGATAAACGCGGCGCAGACAATCATACTGATGCCGGCTACCCCCGAGCGCGCCAACCATCGGCTTCCGGTGGCCTTGAGCACCAGGTCGGAGACGGCCCCGCCAAGCAGGCTTCCCGCCACAAGCGTCAAGAGTGGCAAGGTGTTAAGTGCGCCCGACGCTTCAACCGTCACTCCGCGCGTTTCTTGCAAGTAGGTGGGGAACCAGCTGGCGAAAAAGATTTGCCCAGCCGCTCGGAAAAATTGCTGGGAGCAGATCCACCATGTGGCCGGGCTCGACAACAAGGCCAGCCAGGGCGTGGGTTCTTTTGCTGTCGCCGAAGTAGTTGCTTCATCCCGTCCGTGTTCGATGATCGCTAGTTCCGCATGATTTACGCGCGGATGATCGCGCGGCACATCGCGAAACCAACGATAGAAGCCAAACGCCCACAGTACTCCTAGCAAACTATAGGCACAAAAGGTCCAGCGCCAACCGAGCCAGACGATCATCACGCCTGTGATCGCGGAACCGATGGCGCCGCCCACCGACATGGAAGCGCCAAGCATGCCGCTAGCGACCGCACGCTGCGAAGGTGGCGACCACTTCGATAACGTATTCGTAGCGCATGGGAATAGACCTGCCTGCGCCACGCCGTTGATTACCCGCGTGAGCACCAAGAACGCCACGCCTGCTGCAAGTCCCATGGCCGCTGTCGCAACGGACCATGCAATGGCAAGTACGGGCAACATCCGGCGGCTGCCGAACGCATCGCCGAGCCAACCTGTCGGAATCTGCGCCAGGGCATACGCAAGGAAGAACATGAGCATCACGTACGAGGTGTCGTCCGTAGAAAGCCCCAATTCTCGCCGCATGGTGCTCTCGGCCACGCCAATGCTATTGCGGCAGATGTACGCGATTGCCGCCGCCGCACACAGCCACGCCCAAACGGCATAGCGCACTCGCGATGGTGGTCCATCGGGATTCGCCTTCTCCACGGGACTGACCGATTGGTGAGAAAGGGATGCAGGCGGCTCGAAAGGATTGTCAGAAATGCGGTTCATGGCCGCCAATTATAATAGCGATCGGTCGGTGCGACACTTCTTCCTTCCGCAATTCGATTCAGCCGCTCAGCACAGCGGCCAGACATTGCTTCGCCTCCTCATAAATTCCAGGGCAATCGCTCTCCCGCGGGCCTGCTACGTTCAGTATTCGAATGTCAT